>JAFDYQ010000050.1 GCA_018267365.1 Bacteroidota bacterium
GGCTGTCATGGCTCACATTGATACACATCTTGCCATCCACCATAAAGGCGATACCAGAGAACATTTCCTTCTCCGTCACATCCGGTACATCTACCAGTGCTTCACGGACGCGATCCGCGAGGTCGTGATCATATGCCATAGCTCATAATTGTTTAAAGCTCTCGATACGCATTTTCATAGACTCTATGGCCTTCATGCAGTATGATATTGACTTTACGTGGCAGCTTTTTCAACAAAATCCTCCTTCTAAAGGTCGCAGTTCCAACAGAAGAACATTCGATCAATACCCTCTTCCTAAGTAGTGAATCAGGTATAAAAATCTTGTAGAGGCCATTAATATCTGTTACGCGCCGTAAATTATAAGGCTTGATAACAATAAGACCATCGATCCATGGCTCCTCCAATCCTGAAACGTCACAGACCACCTTACCATAAATATAGTTACTGTCTTTCTGCGCCTGTACCTGAGACAACATAATGAGAGATGACAGCCAAAAAATCAATCCGCATTTCTTCATAAATCTCCTTCACAAAAAATCTAATTAGGATAGTGAGAAGCCTCTATATACTTTAACCACTTCACTCAGCACCTATGGATAGATTACAACGATACGTTTCAATTTAAATCCAATAGGTCAGAGCTATTTGTCTATTATTCATTTGGTAGCCTATACCAACAAAATTAACCTTACCTCCAACTGTCCACTCGAATTCGAAAACTCCCCGATTACTATTATGCAAAGTAATATTTAACTCTCTATCTGATATCCTTTCGTGGTTAATATCAAACCACATACAATCATAGCGGCCAAGAATTCCTTGCGGCTGACCCTTCTGTTTCCTGCACACTTCGTTATAAATTTCGCCTCCTACTCCCAGATTTGAATAAACACCATTCAGACAGTCATTATTCTGAATGTCATAAAGTATTATCCCCATATAGTTATTGGGAATAGCTGACCCATTTTTTAAGTTCATTATTTGTTGTCTTTGATTTAAATCTAACAAAAAAAGCCCCACCAATACGGTAGGGCCTCTCTATATTTTGCAGTGCACAGACTACAGCTTCGCTGCGATCTCCACCTGCTCGAATGCTTCGATATTGTCTCCCACCTGGATATCTGAGAAATCCTTGATCTGGAGTCCGCACTCCATACCGCTGGTAGCTTCCTTCGCGTCGTCTTTGAAGCGCTTCAGGCCGCTCAGCTGGCCCGTGTGGATCACGATGCCATCGCGTATGAGGCGCACCTTGCTGTTGCGCAGGATCTTGCCATCGCGCACGAAGCAGCCGGCTATGGTACCCACCTTGCTCACATTGAAGACTTCCTTCACGTCCAGGTTGCCTATGATCTTCTCCTCTATCTTCGGCTCCATCAGGCCCTCCATCGCGCTCTTCACGTCGTTGATAGCCTGGTAGATCACCGAGTACAGCTTGATCTCGATATTCTCTGTCTCTGCGATCTTCTTCGCATTCTGGCTCGGACGCACATTAAAGCCGAGGATGATCGCATCTGCAGCAGTAGCGAGGTTGACATCAGACTCTGATATCTGGCCCACACCCTTGTGTATGATACGCACCTGTATTTCTTCGGTAGACAACTTGAGGAGGGAGTCGCCGAGAGCCTCCACAGAGCCATCCACGTCACCCTTGATGATGAGGTTGAGCTCCTTAAAGTTGCCCAGCGCCAGACGGCGGCCGATCTCATCCAGCGTGATGTGTTTCTTGGTACGGATACCGGTCTCACGGATCAGCTGTGCACGCTTGGTAGCCAGGTCCTTGGCATCCTGCTCATTGGCAAATACCTTAAACACTTCACCCGCCTGTGGTGCACCGTTCAGGCCGAGTACCTGCACAGGAGTAGATGGGCCGGCGGCGTCTATACGCTCACCCTTGTGGTCAAACATCGCCTTGATACGGCCATAGTACGGACCGCACACGATGATGTCGCCCTTATTCAGCGTACCACTCTGTACCAGCAACGTTGCAGTATAGCCACGACCCTTGTCGAGCGTAGCCTCTATGATCGTTCCGGTGCCACCCTTGTGGTCATTGGCCTTCAGGTCCAGGAGGTCAGATTCTATCAGGATCTTATCCAGCAGCAGGTCTACATTCAGGCCCTTCTTGGCAGATATCTCCTGGCTCTGAAATTTGCCACCCCACTCCTCCACGAGGATATTCATCTGGCTCAGCTGCTCGCGGATCTTCTCAGCATTAGCGCCGTCCTTGTCTATCTTATTGAAGGCAAAGATCATCGGTACACCTGCCGCCTGTGCGTGGTTGATAGCCTCACGTGTCTGTGGCATCACCGCATCATCTGCAGCGATCACGATCACAGCTACGTCAGTCACCTTGGCACCACGGGCACGCATCGCGGTGAAGGCCTCGTGGCCCGGCGTATCCAGGAAGGTGATCTCCCTGCCGCTACCTGTGGTCACCTGGTAGGCACCGATGTGCTGCGTGATACCGCCGGCTTCTTTTGCTACCACGTTTGCCTTACGGATAAAGTCGAGGAGTGATGTCTTACCGTGGTCTACGTGGCCCATGATGGTCACGATAGGCGCACGCGGAGAGAGGTCCTCCGGACGGTCCGCTTCTTCTTCTTCAAATGCCGTCTGGTCTTCGATAGACTGGAATTCTACTTCAAATCCATTTTCACCTGCTACCAGCTCTATGATCTCCGCATCGAGGCGCTGGTTGATAGATACCATGATACCGAGCTGCATACAGGTCTGGATGATCTTCACCGCAGGGATATTCATGAGGCTGGCCAGCTCGGCAGCGGTCATAAACTCCGTCACCTTCAGCTTGCCATTCTCCTGGTTGGCCCTTTCGGCCTCCATACGCTCCTGTATCGCTTCGCGCTTGTCCCGGCGGAACTTCGACCTATCGCTCTTAGAGGTCATATTCTGGATCTTGGACATCGTAGCCCTGATCTTTTCCTCTATCTCTTTCTCTGATATTTCCACTACCTGGTTAGGGTCGCGTGGGCCGCGATCTCCCGGACGGCGGTCGCCGCCACGTCCACCCGGACCATGGCCGCCGTGGCCACCCTGGCCGGGACCACCCCCCTGTACCGGTGTGCGTTTAGGTTTCTCTATACGCTTGCGTACGCGCTTCTCACCGTTAGGACCGGTGTCTTCCTTGCGCTTGGCGGGCAGCTCAGACTTGTCCGGCTTCAGCTCTATCTTGCCCATGATCTTCGGGCCTTCGAGCGTCACCGTCTTGCGCTGGATAAAATTCTCATCCACCGCAGGCTCTGCAGGTGTCTCTACCGGAGTCTCGGCTACGACATCAGGCTGCGGCTCTACCTTCGCCACCGGCTGCTCTTCTACCTTCGGCTCTTCAGCTTTCTTGGTAGTTTTCTTAGGCTTGGTCAGGTCTACCTTGCCTACTATTTTAGGGCCATCCAGCTTAGGCGCTTCCGCTTCAAATTTATCCACGGCAGGCTCTTCCACCTTGGCAGTGGGTGCTGGTGTCGCTTCCTTCTCTTTGGATACGATGTTGGATTTGATCTGGACGATCTTCTCGTCCTCCTGCTTGCGCGCAGCTGTGATAGGTATTTCCTCTTTGAGCTCGAGGGTCTCCTTCTTAGGCTTCTCTACCATCTTCGTATTATCAGCCTGCGCCTTGATGGCCTTGTCTTTGTTAAAGGCCTTCTCCAGTGCCATCACCATCTCTACGGTGAGTTTTGCACTGGGGTTGTTTTCTACCGTGAAACCGCTTTTCTGAAGCTCCTCCACGATGTGGTCTTTGCCCACATTGTAGGTAGTAGCGGCGGCACCTAATCTGATCGCTTTGATCTCTGACATTTACTCTATTTAGATAATTTAAATTTCAAGCACTGACTAAAAGAACACATATACATACTACACCCCAGTAAACCCGGACGGCAGTTTACTTTTTGCAAAACTATAGAAATGAGGCAATATGTATATGTGAGATGGATTACATCTTAATATTCAATTGTCGTTTTTTGAAATTGCCTCATTATCTAAATAGTTTATGCTTGCTCTATGGCATCGCCCTCCACCTCGCCTGTCGGCTTGGCAGCAGCTACTTCCTCTCCCTCATTTTCAAATTCCGATTTCAGGATGCGGATGATATCATCTATCATCTCCTCCTCCAGATCGGTACGGCGCACCAGCTCATCACGGCTCAGGTTCAGCACGCTGCGTGCTGTGTCACAGCCGATCCTCTTCAGGTCGTCTATCATCCACTGCTCTATCTCATCAGAGAATTCCTCCAGATCGATATCAAAGTCAGCTTCATCTTCCTCACCGCCCTCACGGTACACATCTATCTCAAAACCCACCAGACGTGAAGCCAGCTTAATGTTTACACCACGCTTGCCTATGGCCAGAGATATCTGGTCTGGGTCGAGGTAGGCAGAGATGCGCTTCTTGTCCTGGTTGATATCTATAGAGATGATCTTGGCCGGGGCCAGTGCACGCTGCACCATCAGTTGCAGGTTGTTGGTATGGTTCAGAATGTCTATATTCTCATTGCGCAGCTCGCGTACGATACCGTGTATACGGCTACCCTTCACACCTACGCAGGCACCTACCGGATCTATACGGTCGTCAAAAGACTCTACCACTACCTTAGCCTTTTCACCCGGCTCGCGCACGATATTCTTGATCACGATCAGCCCGTCAAATATCTCCGGTACCTCCTGCTCCAGCAGTTTCGCCAGGAAGGCAGTATCCGTACGGCTCAGGATGATGACCGGGCTATTGTTGCGCAGGTCTACACGCTTTACTACCGCGCGTACGGTCTCGCCCTTCTTGTAGAAGTCGGTCTTGATCTGCTCAGACTTTGGCAGGAGCAGTTCATTTCCCTCCTCGTCCAGTAGCAGTATTTCTTTCTTCCACACCTGGTATACCTCAGCGCTGATGATATCACCTATGCGGTCTTTGTATTTCTTGTAGGTCTCGTCCTTCTCCAGATCGAGGATACGGCTCACCAGTGTCTGGCGGGCAGCGAGTACCGAGCGGCGGCCAAAGCTCTCCAGCTCGATCTTCTCATAGGTCTCCTCACCGATCTCAAAGTCATCCTGGATCTTGTGCGCCTCAGAGAGCGTGATCTGCGTGTATGGATTCTCCACCTCACCGTCCTCTACAATGGTACGGCGCTGCCAGATCTCCAGGTCACCCTTATCGGTATTGACGATGATGTCAAAGTTATCCGTCTCGCCGTACTTCTTCTTGAGAAGCGTGCGGAAGACATCCTCCAGCACCTTCATCATGGTCGGGCGGTCTATGTTCTTTAGCTGCTTAAACTCGCTAAACGAATCTATCAGATCTATGCTATTCATTGCTTTATCTGTTTTATGATAATGATTGAATTTATATCACCTCTCCCAACCCTCTCCAAAGGAGAGGGCTAAAAGCCGTTTCTTATTTCCACTCTATTTTAATGAGCGCCTTCTTGATCTCACTATACTTCAGCTCAAACTCCTTTGGCGCTTCCACTTTCTCTTCCGGTTGGTTCTTAGGTCCCTTCTTTTTCTTCTTCACCTCGGCTACGATCGGCAGCAGGGTGATCTTGTCATCATCTGCCTTCACCAGCTGCGCCTCTACCTCCGTACCGTCCGTCTTAACTATCTCCAGCGTGCGGCCTATGCGCTTCTTGTACTGGCGCGGCACACGGAGCGGATTGCTCATGCCCGGGCTCGATACATCCAGCATATAGTCCTCAGATACCAGCCCGCTGCCATCCAGATGCTTCTCGAGGAAGCGCGATATATCCGCACACTGGCTGATGGTGATCCCATTGTCCCCATCGGCATATACCTCCACTTTACTCTTGCCGGACAGCTTGATATCCGTCAGGTAGAGATCCATCTCATCCAGCAGTGGCTTCAGCCACTCTTGTATCTTCTCTTTCAGCTCCATTTTGTACAGACAATAAAAGAGGGGACTCTCGTCCCCTCTCACTTTTCGTGCTGCAAATGTAAATAATACAAACGAGAAAACAAAACCAAGCCCCTAAATCCCCAAGGGGGGCTAAAACAGCCCCTTTTCTGCCTTTTAGCCTCCCCTTTGGGGAGGTTGGAGGGGCCGAACCACCCGCCGTTGCTGGTCGCCTGATAAGCAACGAAAAATAGAGCCCGGCATTAGCTCAAACAATTTTTAGTCCCCCGCTCTCTCGGATTTATAATCCGAAAGTACACTAACCGTGGATTTGTAATCCACGGCCACCTCACAAAGTAAAAAAGAATTGCGCCCCCTTGCCCTCCTCGGCCTGGGCCCATATACGGCCACCGTGGCGGTGTACGATTTTGTTGGCGATAGCCAGTCCTACTCCAGTACCCTCATAGTCGACCGCGCTATGCAGCCGCTGGAAAGGCATAAAAAGCTTAGACGCAAACCGCATGTCAAACCCACAGCCATTATCTTTCACATAGTAGGCTATCTCACCCCCTATCCGCTTGGCGCCGATTCAGATCCTTGGCCGGGCATTCTTGCCCGAGTATTTGATAGCATTGCAGATCAGGTTCACCCACACCTGGCGCACCAGACCGCTGTCACAGCAGGCATCAGGCAGGGGCTTTGTTATGACAGGCACTTTGACCAGTGTATCCTGCTCTATCTGCAGGATCACGGACCCCACCAGAGCCAGCATGTCTGTGGTTTGCTTCAGTATCTCGCCGCTATTGATCCTGGAGAGCCGCATCAGGTCATCTATCAGCCGGGTCATTTTCACTGCGCTTTGAGAGATGTTTTCTATCATCTCCCTGGTCTCCGACTCAGACAGGCTATTGCCCACTTTCAGCAGGTGGCAGTAGCCATTGATCACCCTGAGCGGCGCCTTCAGGTCGTGAGAGATAGAGTAGCCCAGTGAGTCCAGCTCTTTTCGCGCTTCACCCAGGTCTGCGGTTTTCTCATGCACCTTGATACCTATCACATCATCTATATTGCAAAGCATCTGGTAGAGCCTGTATCGCGAGAGCACACCGAGGCCGGTCAGCTTGTCCAGTTTTATCGGTACAAAGCCGTGGAGGTTCCATTCATTCAGGGAGAGGTCGTTTGATTTTTGCCTATCGTGTGCAATGCCGGATGCCATGAGCGGCTCCCGTATGAACCGGGACTTGGCGTGCCCCAGGTCTTCATCGCTTCTTAAGGTGTCCATGGCCAGCGATTATAGATGTGTATACGATTTCATAGAGAAAATGTTGTTTTTACCCACCACGTTCTTCAAAAAAGAAAACCATGCCGATTTAAGAAAATACAAATTATACATTGTATAAAAATCAGACTACTCCTACGATGAGCAAACATTTCTCCAACGGTGGATGCCTGAAGCAAAATGCATTAGTCCTACCAGGTGCCGTTGCTACAACAAGGCTGAGCTTCCCATTGTCCCCAACACAAATTGCATTTGAACCCTCTCCTTTGGAGAGGGCAGGGTGAGGTGTTATTTTATTATCCCCGCTATCCTTCCCACATTCCACACATTCATAAACCACGGGCTATACTTATTCCGCCGCGCCTCTTCCTCCTCCCGGTGCCACAGGTGCAGGTTGCTCGCCAGCCAGAGATAGCCGAAGTGATAGGACGTGTGGTCCCAGCGCTTCGCTGCGATCAGCGCCAGTGGGTAGCGATAGTGCAACTGCCGGCGGTTTACTATCTCCTGCGCTTTAGCGCGCGTAGCCGTAGCCTGGTCCAGCAGCGCGCCGCTGGTAAATTTCTCATGCTTCAGTTTCGCCTCCCGCTTTGCCAGGATATAGCTCAGCGTATAGTAGCGATGCCAGCCCCGTAGCCCCGTGATCTCTATCCCATCCCGCAGCTCCGCAGAGATAGAATCCTGCGAAGTATTCAGCTGCCCCACGATCTTCTCCGACCCCTCCGCGAAGGCCTTCAGCTGCGGCAGTATCCGGCTCCTAACGGCCGTTAGTACCGAGTCGTTTGCCTTGCGTAATAAATATTTGTACGGCCACTGTGGGCGCGGCTCGTATTCATTGTTCAGCGCTTTCAGTCCTATCTCATCGGTGATGGTCATGGCTGTCATCCACTTCATCAGCGTGCTGTCTTTCAGGTACTGCTGTTGCAGCTTCAGCGCCCCATTCACACGGCCCTCATTGGCCCAGCTCGTGGTCTCGCGCACATACATGGTCGGCTCGCGCTTCTGCTCGTGGCCGTTGTACGTGTACTGCCAGCTCCACCGCGCTATACTCCAGTCAAAGAGCCAGTACCCCCACTCCCAGCCGGAGCTGAAGGTGATATGCCCAGGCACATTGTACTTTACGCAGGTATCTATATCGCTCAGCCGCGCCGAGAGGTACGGCAGTAGCGTCAGCGGTATCGAGTTGTCAAACGTGACCCAGTACGCCGACTCCGGGTAGTACCAGGTCTCGCGCTGCTTCATCTGATCCAACAGAAACTGGAACTGGTGCCGCTGGTTCTTATTCTCATACACCGGCGCATTGGCCTCGGTCATATCATAGAACATGACCGTATGCGACAGCACCCCACGCTCTCTGTCCAGCGCCTGGCTGGCAGAGTCCCACTGGAAGGCTTTGCGCTTGTCGCCCATTTCATTCTCATGGCGCACCACATGCTGGCGGCCCATCAGTTTGGTGCGGCTATGGTCGCGCAGGTACTCGATCACATGCAGCCGCAGCGCCTCTTTCTTCTTCTTATTCCCCGCTATAAACTCCGCCGTAGAGAACTCCATATTAAACACATCCCAATCCGCCTGCAGCAGCCAGGCCAGGTTCTTTTCTATCTGCTTGCTTTTATTGCCCGGCCCGCCATATAGCTGGAATGTCTTCTGCTGTATCATATGCAGCGAGAGGTCTGCCGCCATGATCAGCCCGCGGCTGTGCCCATAGTCTACGAATGCCTTGGCGTGCCTGATCCACACATCGCGGTCCACATCATTCAGCAGGCAAAACTCAAAGTAGGTCTGCCCGTTGCGCACCAGCCAGTCCAGGTACTCCTTCACATCCTCCAGCGCGTGTGGCTGCGTGCCATCCATCAGCTGCTCCGTCAGCTCTATCGGGTGCTCCGTATGCTGGTGAAATCCCTTCTTGTCAAACAGCGCCCGCCCGCTAAAGGTCATCTCATTCTCCGCCTGCCAGCCTTTCTCCAGGTACGGTATGATAGTCCGCCGCGGATGATAAAACTTAAAACCCAGATGCTCTTGCAGCAAACCATAAATGCCAAAGCTCACTCCCTGCCAGCTCGTAGCCGAGAGCTCATACACCACATGCGGCCCGCCCGGTTTGATCTTCCAGGTATAGTCATGAGATGGATAGTTGCGATAGGGAAAGGTCGCCTTCTCTGCAAAGCGGTTCAGCTTATTCGCTTCACTCGCTTTGATCTCCGGCAGCACGATCTGCACGCGGGCATTGTTATCATTCAGCGTCACCTCGCAGCCGCAGGCCTGGCCTATGAGCTGCTGCGCGTCTTTGATCGTGAGAGCGGTGATGGAGCTATCCAGCACACTACGGGGTGCGATGATGGAGACAGTCGGACCTGCCATACAGGCACTGAGTACGAGCAAAAGGGAGCAAAGGGTTAGCGTGTTTTTCATAGCGTACAATATAGAGCAGAATTTACAGAACTGCCTCATCATGACTCCGAGCCCTTGACCAGTGTCATAAAAAAGCATGACCACGGTCATGATCCGGTTTCTGTATCACTGATACATTTGTCTTGTCAAACAGATCCTGACACCTCGGATGGCACCCGCCCCATGGGTCCTCCGGGTATACAGAAGGGTTTGACTCAGGTGGTATATCTATGGGAGTGGAATACCAGCCTGTATCAA
Source organism: Bacteroidota bacterium (assembly GCA_018267365.1). Lineage (GTDB taxonomy): Bacteria > Bacteroidota > Bacteroidia > Chitinophagales > LD1 > UBA1941. Next base: position 9,776 of record JAFDYQ010000050.1, read on the forward strand.
GAACCGGGTTTTAGTAGGGCGGCCGCGAACGGGAGTTTAGTGCGGCCGCTTTTATTTTATATCTATATCAAAATTCCCACGCCAGCAATCCCCTTACCCCTTCTACAGTGAGAGGCGTAATAGTATCTAGTCCTGCATCTCCTTTATAGTTCTTCACCAGCCATGTCAGCGCCGGAGCGATCCACTTTTTGCTTGTCTCATCCATTGCATCGCACAGCAGGGATATCTGATAAAGTGATGTGATATTTTCAAAGAAAGGCTTTGCACTCGCCTCCATTTCATCCTGAGATAAGGTGCGCAGCTTTTCGCCAAAGGCGATCAGCTTCTGTAGTTCCTCTTTCAGGAAGGCGCCATACTCTGCACTCTTCGCCGCGCTGCGTGTGATCTCCATCGCCACCGCGCGCAGGCCTTCAGATTTCGCCAGCGCCCGCAGCATATCCAGTATGATGATATTGCCGCTGCCTTCCCAGATAGGGAGCACCATCATATCGCGCATCAGCTTTGGCATCACGCCGTCCTCTATATAGCCTATACCGCCCATCAGCTCCATGCTCTCGCGGCAGATGTAAACACCTTTTTCAGCCGACCACTTCTTCGCCATCGGATTGATGATGCGGAAGAGCTGCGCCTCGTGCTCATCACCATGATCGGCTTTATCCAGTGCTGTGATCGCACGCCATGTCAGGTAGAAGTTGGCCACATTCAGCGCGCCCAGCTCGGTCAGCTTCGTGCGGATCAGCGCATGCTCTATCGCCACCTTGCCGAAGGTCTTTCTCGTACTGATATACTGATAGGCCTCTATCAGCGCCCGGCGAGAGGTAGAGAGCGCCGCCAGCGAGTTGTAGAGGCGTGATAGGTTTACCATCTCTATCATCACTTTAAATCCCTCAAACTCCGGCCCCACCATCGTGCCGATCGTATCTGTGAGCGTCGTCTCGCCACTCGCCATACTGCGCACACCGAGCTTCTCCTTGATACGGATCAGGTCCAGCGGATTGCGGCTGCCATCCGCCAGGTATTTCTCTACGAGGAAGATCGAAAGCCCCTTCGTACCCTTCACATCCGAGTCCGTCCGCGCCAGCGCAAAGATCAGGTCTGCATTCGCGTTGCTGCAAAACCACTTCTCGCCATTCAGCTTGTAGGTCTTGCCCTCCGCATGCGTAGCCGTCGTGATGCTCGCACCCACATCAGAGCCACCGGTTTTCTCCGTCAGGTACATAGCACCGGTGAAAAGCTCTTTATCATCATTCGTCCAGATATGTGGCAGCAGTCGCGCCTTGTCCTCTTCATCGCAGAAAATATCTATCAGCCGCGCCACACCATCCGTCATACACAGCGGACAGTACTGCCCCGCCTCACTCATGGCATACAGATAGCCTGCTGCAAAACCCAGACGATGCCCTTCCTTGCCAAACTTAGCTCTCAAAGACGGCTCCCATTTCACGCGAAACATCTCTGACTTCACCGCCACCTTCATCAGCTCCCAGTATGCCGGGTGAAACCGTATCTCATTCACATTCTCACCAAAAAAATTCCGCTTCACCAGTTCGGGTCCGTTGTGGTCTGCCAGCAGGGAGAGCTCATTCATCGGGCCTGCAGCCTCTGCACCGGTGTATTGGAGCTTGTCCTCCATATAGGCGTGACCTTCCTTGCTCACTTGTGTTTTGAGGTAGTGGCGCAGTATCGCATCGCTCTGATAGAAATTAGTACTCGGCGTGAAGGCCGTTGTCAGCACATGGTTTTTCTCTTTAGGGTAGCGCACAGTCTTGGTCGTGGTCTGCATGATTGTTGATGATTGAGCTACTAAGATAGCGAATCCATTTAACCGCTAATGCGCAAAAACGCTAAAAAATTACCAGGGAATAAATGGCATTATGTATTCAAATCAAAAACAACATTTGCGACCAGCCTGCCGGTAGGCAGAGTAAAATTCATAAAAAAATAAGTGTGAAATTTTACGAAGCAATCTTCAACCTAATTAATGATCAGGCTTTCCTCTCGAAAACAACTAATTAAGCAGCACTACTGAAAAATGGCGCTTCCGCTCCTTTCAGGCAACCCTTTAGAACCTTGCAGCGTTACTCTGTTGTATCACATAGTATCTCACCCTAAAACCACCGACCATGCGCAGAACATTATTCCTCCTCGCTGCCCTTATGCTGGCAAAGCTGCTCGCCGCACAGGTGATCCCCAATGCCGACTTCGAACTCTGGGACAATCAGCCCGTACCGCTGCTCTGGGAGACCAATAGCCGCCCTATGACTACTCCCGCCTATGACCCATATGTGGTGCGCCGCGACACCTCGCGCTACTCGGGTAGCTATGCCGCGATGCTTTACGCCAATAACGTTTTTAAACCCTATGCGAAAAGTACTTTCAGCGTCAGCACCCATCCCGCCGCGCTGTCCTTCTTTTATAAACTCTCTTTCGCTCCCTGTGTCAATGATCCGGGCTATATGCAGCAGGACACCGTTTCTGTCCTCATAGAGCTGATAAACAATGGTGCGACTGTAGACTCCGGCTACTGGGAAAGCACTGCTACCAGTTTTACTTATTCGCGCCTCATCATACCGGTTTCACATCAGGCTGCATCTTTTGACTCCTGCCGCATCACCATCATGGGTGGCCGTGTGGATGGCGGCTGCGGTATTGTGGCTGCACCTACAGAGTTTTGGGTAGACCATCTGCAGCTACTGGATAGCACGGCCACAGGCTGCGCTGATACAGGCGTGGTAGTAGACGGCGTAGAGTGTCCGCTTATCAGTGACTTCGCTACCGGCACACTGCTCCATCCCTGCTCCATGCCATCCGGCGCAGCGCTGCATGTAGGAGATACCATCACATACACCTATGGCCTCGGCAGCTGTATTTCTATCTGTATGCAGGGCACGGATGTAGCCATCTCCTGCTTTCAGGTGCTGCATCCTGCGCAGATACCTGCGCGCCCCTGCCATGCCTACTATGCCTGGAGCAAGCACATAGACACGGTCAGCTTTTACAACCAGTCCGGTGCAGACAGTGTGACAGGCTACCATTGGGACTTCGGCGATGGGAGCAGTTCTACCGATGCGAATCCCACGCACACTTACGCGCGTGATAGCGACTACATCGTCTGCCTGCACATGACCGGCCTGGACTATGCCGGTGCACCCTGCAGCGACACCTACTGTGACACCATTCACATCACGCATGACTGTGTAGACTCTACGCTGCTATGCCCTGTCGCTCCCGGTGCGATCTGCTGCGACCTCTCTCCGCCTGATACGGTCTGCGGCTGCGACAGTGTCACTTACTTCAATGCCTGCTACGCTGCCAGTGTAGGTGGTATAGCGAGGTACTATCACGGTCCCTGCGTCAGCACGCGTAACGGCATACATGACGTAGCAGATGAGATCGCCGCCATCAGCCTCGCGCCCGTCCCGGCTCAGGAGGAGCTACAGCTATCCTGGCAGACACTCCGTGCGGGTACTATCTCCGTACGGCTGCTCAGTACTATAGGGCAGGAGCTGCGCACTATAGACACAGGTACGCAGGATGCAGGCACACATAAGCTCCGCCTGGACCTCGCAGGACTCAGCGCCGGAGTCTACCTCATCGAGATCCGCAGCGGCACGTACACCAAGACACGAAGATTCGTAAAAGAATAGCACAACCACAGACAAGATATGATCCACCCAAAGACCTGCACACCGAAGGTCTTTTTATTTGATAAAAAGCACTCTCATTATGCACCCATACGAGGACATTTTGCACTCAAAAGGATCTCCCTTCTCCCATAGGAGAAGGGAGATGCCGAAGGCAGAGGGATGAGGCCGGGTGTTCCGGCTGCTCGTGTCAGGGATAGCAGCATCATAGCATCATCTTAAACGAAAACCCTTCACTATGCTATCACATGCTTTGATTGAATTCTCATGGCTGTTAAAGTCCTCTTAGGGGAAATAGGAGCTGTATTTAGAGGCTGGATTTGTATCATTATACTATGGCAACACATGCAGGAGAACAAGCGCTGAAGCTCGCCCATTCCTTCACCCGGTCAGAGGAGACCGGACATTATGACGTCATCATCATCGGCTCCGGTCTCGGCGGCCTCACCACCGCATCTATCCTGGCGCAAGCTGGCAAGAAGGTCCTCGTGCTGGAGAAGCACGGCACCATTGGCGGCTTCACGCAGACCTTCACCCGCAAGGGCTACGAGTGGGATGCCGGCGTGCACTATGTAGGCGAGGTCAATAAAAAATTCTCCATCCTGCGCGACATTTTTGACTACGTGAGCGATGGCCAGCTGAAGTGGGCAGAGATGGACGAGGTCTATGACGAGATCGTGATTGGTGATAAGCACTACCCCTATCGTAAAGGAAAAGAAAACCTCAAGGCCGATCTCATCAAATGGTTTCCTGAGGAAGAAGCGGCTATCAATAAATATTTTACCCTCATCAGCCAGGTGGCGCTCGGCCAGCGCAGCTACTATACAGACCGTGTCTTCAGCCGCTGGATGGGCAATCTCATGGGCCTTTGGACCCGCCGCAAATTCCTCAAGCTATCAGACAAGACCACACTAGAGGTACTGCAAAGCCTTACCCAAAATAAAGACCTGATAGCCGTGCTCTCCGGCCAGTACGGCGACTACGGCATGGGACCAAAGGACAGCAGCTTTGCTATGCACGCTACGCTCACGCGCCACTACTTTGAGGGTGGCTGCTACCCGGTGGGCGGCGCATCTGCCTTTGCCAAGACCATCGGCAAGGTGATCCTCGATCATGGTGGCAAGATGTACATCCGCGCGGGGGTCAAAGAGATCATCATCCGTGAGGGCCGCGCTGTGGGCGTGCTGATGGAGGATGGCCGCTCTATTTATGGCGATGCCATAGTGAGCGCTGCCGGCGCGCTCAACACCTATAAGAACCTCATACCAAAGGCCGAACTGGAGCGCTACGGCATGGCGCGCGACCTGCCGCAGCTCGACAGCTCTACCGCACACATCTGCCTCTACATCGGCATCAAGGAAAGCCCCGAAGCCCTCGGCCTCGGCACTACCAATCTCTGGCTCTACCCGCACAATGACCACGACCGCGCGCTGAGCGATTTTATGAAGGACAAAGACGCTCCCTTCCCGGTAGTCTACATCTCCTTCCCTTCAGCCAAAGATCCCAAGTGGAGCGAGGCCTTTCCCGGCCGGTCTGTGGTAGAGATCATCTCATGCGTGCCGTATGAGTGGTTTCAGCAGTGGGAGGGTGAGCGCTGGCAAAAGCGCGGCGAGGAATACGAAGCCTACAAGGAGCAACTGTCACAGCGCCTGCTCACCTACCTCTACCAGCAGCGTCCGCAGCTCAAAGGAAAAATAGACTACTACGAACTCTCCACGCCGCTGTCTACAAAGTACTTTACCAGCTACGAAAAGGGCGAGATCTACGGCCTCAACCACGGCCCCAATCGCTTCCGCATGGACTTCCTCCGTGCCCGCACACCCATCCGCGGCCTCTACCTCACCGGCCAGGACATAGTCACCGTCGGCATCGGCGGCGCACTCTTCTCTGGCGTGATCACAGCATCAGCCTTGCTGAAGAAGAATATGGTGAAGGAAATCATGAAGTAGAAATGATAGAGTCTGTGCAGATTGTATTCAAAGTCGTTTCCTTATTGGCTTTACAAAATATTATATTAGCTAAAGTTTAAAACATTATCATGAACAGTTATGATTTTAAAGACTTTGGTGAAATCTCTCATATCATCGATGATATTCTATATACCATAAAAGGCAAAAGACTAGAAACAACTTCTGAGGCGCAAACAAGATTTCAAGTAATTGATAGAATCATTCGCGAAATACTACAATGGAAATATGGTCAAATCGAAGTTGAAGAACCTCAATCAGGAGAAAAAAAAGGATATATTGACTATAAGTTAACGAGTGGAGACTATAAAATTATTGTTGAAGCGAAAAAAATTGGTGCCTCCTTTCCTAACCCTACAAAACAAAAACGGCTCAAACTTACCGGCTCAGTCCTTGGAACGGGAGAAATTAAAAAAGCGATTGATCAAGCCGAAGCCTATGCAATTTCCGAAAAGGCGAATGTCGTAATAGTTACTAATGGTAAATGCTGGTGCTATTACTCCTTAGATAATATAACATCTAGAGATGAGATACTAGCCTATGTGTTATTCCCTCTGGATGATTTGAAGGACGCAGAACTACTCTTTGATGTATTTTGTTGTGGCTGCGTCGAGGACAACAGTTTATTAAATATAACTAGTGATAACCCCTTTTTAAAATCTAATAAACTGCTTAGTGTTGTCAGGGACGCTGACGCACGTATAGACCGGAATAATATAGCGGACCACATAGCCCCAGCAATTGACAATGCAATACATGGAGAAGCTCTACTTGACGACACCCTAAAGCTAAAATATTGTTTCGTAGCTACAGATGCACGAACTAAATTTGATAAAACCCTCAACATTTATATTACAGACTCCAAACCAACATTAGTTACTCCTGCACGAAGAATAAGAAAAGAAAAAAATCCAGGAGAACTTCAAGATCTTGTTATAGACTCCACTCCATCTAGCTCGGCTCCGGTAACTCTTATTATTGGTACTGTAGGTGCCGGTAAATCTACGTATCTAAAACACTTCGAATTAATTGAGGGCGCCGAAGAAATAAAAAAAAGAAAATGCCATTGGATTTACATTGATTTTGAGAAACTTGGCAAAGGAGGAGATCCAAGGAAATTTATATATCAAACCTTAAGAGATTACTTAATTCAAGACCATCCGGACAACTTAACCGATTATAAAAATGTAATTGAACCTATTTATAAGGCTGAAGTTACACAGTTGTTAAAAGGACCTTATGCATTGATAAAAAACGATGCTAATAAGATCGATGAAAAGATTTTGGAATTAATTGACGCCGACTATAGAGCATTAGAACCTTATGTAGAGAAGGTTCTAAGCTATATAGCAAAAGAACATCTTTGTGTTATTATCCTAGACAATATAGATTTATACGAGGACGATGAATTAGAGGTAAAAGTATTCTCTGAGGGAATAGCCATATCTAAAAAAATCAAGTGTCATACAATAATGTCTATCAGAGATACTACCTTTGTGAAGCATAGAAATGACTCAATCTTTAATGCACATGAATTAAAAAAGTTATGGTTAGACCCTCCCCCTTTCAAGGAGGTTTTGTCTAAACGTCTATCTTATGCCAAACAAATCTTGAAAAATAAAAAGGCTACTATAAACACAGGAAACAATTTGAAGTTCACGGTTCAGGATTTAAGCGTATTTTTTGATATAGTGCAAACAAGTCTCTTAAATGAAACCAGCGGCAAATTTATCGAGTCTCTGAGTGATGGGAATATAAGAAGAGGAATCAATTTAGTTGGCAACTTCCTAACCTCGGGTCATATTCGCGCTGATATCGCGATTAAAACCTATCTCACCGACGGGCAATATTTCACCTTTCCTTATCATGAGGTTTTTAAAGGCTCCGTTTTGGGTCAATGGAAGTATTATAAGGAAGAAAGGGCTGAACTAATCAATTTATTTGACTCAAAACTTAATTCGGAGAGATTAGTCTTAGTAAGATTGTATATACTAAAATATCTTCTTCTCAGGGCAAAAGATGCAAATACCATAGAAACTCCGATAAAGATTATCGTTTCCACATTTACTAAAATCGGCATGTCAGAAAGTCAAATATTAAAACTTCTTTACATTTTCCAAAGAAATAATTTAATTAGAACAACAACTGCAGAAATAGTTCACAATAATTCCATCGTTTTGATAACAAGTTCAGGAGGTTACTACGCATCAATATTATTCAAGAGATTTGAGTACATAGAAAATATAATGTACGATACGGCAATTTTTAATGATAATGCATGGGAGGATCTTAGTGCATTGTCTAATTTAATTGAAACCGAACATCGGGTATACGACAGGGTAAAATTACGATCAGAACGCATGAAAAGATTTATTCAATACCTAGAGATATTGGAAAGCGCAACCTTTGAAAACATGGAGTCAATAAAATATTTAAGATTAGTCCCATCAATATCCAAAGCCGTTAATCTGCAGTTAAAAAATATAGAAAGTCGAGCCTACCTATATCATTCTTTGTAATACTCCCTCTAGTCCGAATTTCCAACGCGGATTCCATACCCCCTCCAGTCCGCGTTTCCAACGCGGATTCGATACCCTCGCGTTTGTAACGCGACCAATACGCATACACCCTTAGCGTCTTCGCGCCCCTGCCTACCGGCAGGCAGGTTTGCGTGAAAACCCACTTGCATTCCCTCTCCGCTCCCCGCATCTGCGATAAATCTCATTTTGCGCTTCCGCGTTTTTGCGGTAAAACAAACCTACAATCTCAAGAAATACCCGCTATCAAACAGCACCGCCTCCGCCCCCTCAGGCGGTGTGCCCAGGTGCCAGCTCATCGGCACCGTGATCTGCGCAGCCGGGTGCTTCACATTATACTGCGCCACCTTCCGCTCATTAAACTCCTTCAGCAGCCTCGCCTGCTGCGCACGGCGCGCATCCGTCGCTGCTATCTCGTCTGCCGGCGCCTCCAGGTCCTCGCGGCGCTCCTCCTCCATACAGCGGTCCATCTCCGCGCGCTGCTGTTGCTGCTGGTCCGGCGTATCATATTCGCGGCCCCACTGATAGTGATGCGTCAGCGCAAAGAGCCCCACCCTTGCCGGTATCTTGCCCAGCGCCGTATTCTGGAATAGGCGCACCTCAAAGATTTGCAGGATCTGTTTCATCAGCGTGATGATCCGCGGATTCCCGCGCCATTTGCGGCGCCAGTACGCCCAGAGGTCATTATAGAGTCCGGCGTTATTCAGCGCATGCCCCAGGTAGAGGCAGTCAGGGCTCAGCGCCCATCCGTGCACTTCTGTCAGTGCAGCGAGCGTCTTGTCATACGTCCAGCGCTCGGCATATTTGTTGCCATTTTCAGCAGCCATAGGTTCTTGATTTTTATGATAAATAATGAGAGAAACAACACATCAATAAGAAGATCAATGCTATATCCGGGTATAACTACCGGGATTTATCTTTTGCGGTTCTGCGCTTTTGTCGTCAAAATGGGATTACAAATAAAGCAAAATTTAGCCATATATAAAAATACTAGCACAGTTATATTTACCCACAAAACCCAATAACAGCAAGGATTCCAGTACCACTCCTGAAACCCAGCGCATTACATAACGGTGCTATAACCACCCTTATAAAACGAATTGAAAATCAAACCGAAACATAAAAACTAACATCTGTTAGCATCAAATCACACTTCGCAGCCCCGTCCCCAAACCCGCACAAACACTACATTCCTACAGTCGAAAAACTTACCCCCCCCCGCAACGCCGGCCGCCGTCGGCCTTTGACAGTGGACCTCAACCGTCATCTGTCGTCAGTAGTCCGTCGCCCCTTAAACATCCATCAGCTTATTATACACCTTCATCCACCTGTCCGGCAGTTCATCCTTGCAGGCCATCTCATAGTCAGAGTACGAGCAGGGTACCATCTGGTGGCGCGCGTACTTCTTGCGGTCCCCATAGGGCAGCTCCATCCACCAGCGCTCAGTCACCTTGCTCTTCCAGAAGATCAGCTCATGGTCGTATTGCTCAAACTTGACCGTGAACTTCAGGAACTGGTCCATATTGGCCGGCATGTCACCCTTGCGGCTATAGTAGCCTTCTATAAAGTACCAAAGCATCTGCCCGATGAGCTGTGCCGTCTGGCCGTGATTGTCATAGTGCGGGTTGTACTCTGAGATGCTGATAGAGGTCAGCTTGTCACTCAGGCCGGCATAGCGGGTGATCTGGCATAGCTCCTCTCCGTTAAAGCCATTGGGCGAGGCGCTCACATGGCCCGGTGCATCGGCCATGCGTATAGCGCTGATGTCTATGCTCAGCATATCCGCATCGCGCAGGATAGGCTCCACCTCGCTGATATGCTGGCGCACCATACCCAGGCGCAGGCAGTCAAAGTTTAGCGACTCCAGCATGTCCACTGTCTTCGGATCATTCAGGTAGGTCTGGTAGCCCAGGTGTGAATAGTTGAAGAGATAGTTAGGGCTATGAGACAGGATAGGCATCAGGTAGCTGGCCGCATCCATATCGCCTGTAGGCTCCTCCATATCTATCCGCTCATCTATGATCACCATATTGATCAGCGTATACAGCTCCTGATAGCCCAGGTACTGGCCAAATGTCAGGTCATGTGTGCCGCCGATAATGACGGGTATCACCTTTGACGTAAGCAGCTGCAGTACCACCGCAGCCAGGCCAAAGTAGGTGTCCTTGAGACTGGCGCCTGTCTTTATCTCACCCAGGTCCACTATACGCACAGGCTTCTCAGCTACCGGTGTATAGAGGCGATAGAGTTCACGGCGGATATTGGCATGCCCGTCTTCTACGCCGCGATTGGCAGCATGGCCGCGGTTCTCTGACACAGAGATGATGGCCAGGTCATAGCCATCTATATCCATCGTCTTGCCCTCGTAGAAGTCAATGCTGCTGCCGAGCTGCGCCGTGCGCCACGTGGTATCGCCAAAGACCTTTTCCCGGTCCAGCGGCTGTAGAAATTCGTAAAACATACCTATGGTTTGTGCTGCTGAAAGTACGGCTAATCTGTAGCGTAGTGATGGGCCGATTTCCCCCTATCAACAAAGGGGTGTACTAGTTTCGGGGCAGGGGTATCACCGCGGAGGCGGAGAGACACAGAGGACATGCAATGATATGCTATTAGTGGAGGCTGGGATGGGTTGTTGGTGACACTTCATTAAACACCAACACAGCGCAGATGGTGGGGCTTTTTTGTTTCACCACGAAGAACGAAAAGAACGCGGAGAGTTTATTTTACCGCTGAGGCGGCGAGACGCAGAGGAAATGCACTGATATGCTATTAGTGGAGGTCGGGATGAGTTGTTGGTGACACTTCGTTAAACACCAACAACGGCGCTGTATAGGAAAGCCTCGCTATTTTAGTGAGTCTTTTTTGTTAGGTTAGTAATAGATTTTACCAATGTGCCAGCAGTCAGAATTGCCTAATCAAGTGATGGGGATCGCAATGTATGATATTCATGCAGATGGATGCCTACAAGGGTTGTATACTAATTATGGAGAGGATGGGCTGGTATATAATGAGATAAGTCGGAAAAGCGATGGCACAAGTGCGCTCTTAGGTGAATATGTATGTATGTGGTTTGATGTGAAAAATGCACCTATTTCAAATATGACTCTAGAGATATGTATGGCTCATGGAAAATCTCAAACATATTTTGTTAAATTGAAGAATGAAAAGGGAGGTGTGAATTTTTGTGGTATAGGATATAAAATGAATGACAAGCAACTTGTAATCAGTTACTGGAATCCTAATAGCAAATAAGCATGGCATACGATCATGATCTGGCTGATCGCGTCAGAGAAGCACTGGTAGATGTACCGGATGTGACAGAGAAGGAAATGTTCTCCGGTATCGCCTTTATGGTGGATGGCAAGATGTGTATCAATGTGAGCCATGACAGCC
>JAFDYQ010000051.1 GCA_018267365.1 Bacteroidota bacterium
ACCGAGGACCTGAAAGTTTATTAATTAACCTGTCAACTTATTTTAGGACGATACACTTTGTATTACCAGCCAGCAGTCACCTGCCAACCAACAACAGAATTTACCAGTTCAGATCATCATCCTTAAACTCGATCTTGAAGTTGTCCTTCTTGGCCTCCTTCTTAGGCGCAGCTGTTGCGGCTGGCTTCTGTGTATTTTCTGAGTTATCCAGATAGTCTGTCATCTTGTTTGCACGCTTCTTAGGTATGAAGTCACTCACACCCTTCTCGTGCTGCTTCGCTACATATGGCTTGTCAGCAGCTTCCTTACGCACAGGACGCTCAGGACGGCTGTCATTTGCCGCAAACTCCCTGCGTACTGGGCGTTCAGGGCGGCTATCACCACCATTAAACTCCCTACGTGCAGGACGCTCCGGACGGCCTTCGCCACCATTAAATTCCCTGCGCTGTGGGCGCTCAGAGCGGTCATCATCGCGCTTCTTAAAGCCATCCTTGTGGAAGTTGCCACCACTACGCGGCTTGCCGCCAAAGTCACCGCGTTCTTTGCGCTCAAAGTTGCGGCCACCACCGAAGCTGCTACCACCGCCGCCGAATCCACCTGTCGGCTTTTCTTTAGCACGCGTCACCAGCGGCTTGCCACGACCCGCTGCAAAGTGACCGAGTATCTGCTCAGCCACAGCCGGAGGCGTAGTGATGAAGGTGAACATATCAAACACACGGATATCCTCTATGCTGCGTGCATCGATACCTGCCTTGTCAGCGAGGAACTGTGCGATCTGCTCTGCATTCATATGGTCCTTATGGCCACGTGCTACGAAGAGCCTTGACTTACCATCATGCGTGAAGCCTGTGCTATTGGTCTGCCCGATCTCTTTATAGCTGCTCTCTGCCAATGTATCTTTCAGCGCATACTTCATGATAGCGGCGATAACTTGTTCCGGGCTTTCGCTGTCCTCCAGCAGTTCCTTAGCCAGATCCAGATAGACTTCATGCTCACCCTTTTCTATCATACTCTGCATCTCTGTCTTTAGCTTCATGGTCTTGGTACCTACCACGTCAGCGATAGACGGTACCGTCTCCCTGCGGATAGTAGACTTAGTGATGCGCTCCAGAACAGCTATATCACGCTTCTCACGGCTGGTCACGATCGTGATCGCAGTACCATGCTTGCCGGCACGGCCGGTACGGCCTATACGGTGTACGTAGCTCTCCGGGTCCTGAGGCAGGTTATAGTTGATCACGTGCGTCAGGTCATTCACATCTATACCACGCGCCGCTACGTCTGTAGCCACGAGGATATTGAGCTTGCGCATCTTAAATTTCTTCAGGATCAGCTCACGCTGAGACTGGGTGATATCACCGTGTATCGCCTCTGCATCATAGCCCATCTCGAGCAGCTTGCTCGCTATCTCGTCTGTCTCCATCTTGGTACGGCAGAATACGATACCATAAAATTCTGGCTCCGTATCTATCACTCGGCACAGCGTCACAAAGCGGTCGCTATTCTGCACCTCAAAGAATGACTGATCGATATTAGCCTTAGATTCTTCCTTCTTAGCTACTTCTACGATGTCATATTCCTTCATAAAGGTCTTGGCCAGCTTCAGGATCTGAGCAGGCATCGTAGCCGAGAAAAGCAGCATGCGCCTTTCTTCTGGCACAGACTTGAGTATCTCGCGTACTTCTTCTTCGAATCCCATGTTGAGCATCTCATCTGCCTCATCCAGCACCACGTGCGTCACATTGTTGAGCTTCAGTGTGCCCTTCTCTATGTGGTCACGCACACGGCCCGGAGTACCCACTACTATCTGCACGCCCTTGCGCAGCGCAGCTATCTGAGTATTGTAGCTCTGGCCACCATAGATAGCCTGTACAAAGAGCTTCTTAGAGCCCTTGAATGACATGATCTCTTCTGCCACCTGCACTGCGAGTTCGCGTGTAGGGCAGAGTACGATAGCTTGTACAGCCTTAGACGAGTCGTCCAGCTGCTCTATCAGCGGCAGGCCAAATGCGCCTGTCTTGCCGGTGCCTGTGGCAGCCTGGCCTACGATATCGCGGTCACCTTTGACCAGCAGTGGTATCGTCTTTTCTTGAATTTCTGACGGGGTATCCCATCCTTTTTTTGCCAATGCGTCTAGCACATTGTCGCTAAGTCCGAGGACTTTAAACTTTTCCATTGTTAGATTTTTGTCATGAGCACAGCACAAACCGATAGCTGACCCGTATCAGGGCAGTTTTGGCTAAAGGGTACGATGTCGTGACTGTTATAAAATAAAGTCGGCAAGACTGCCTGACTTCCTCATGATATGATACGATCTGTGTCGTAAAACGCGGCAGGAAATTGGGCAGTAGTATTGCTATTGCGCCGCAAAAATAGTGAATCCTTTTTGCAAATCATAGGGTTATCTACATTTTATTCACAAATAGCCTTTTGTCGGTTCCACGGAGAACTTGCCTCCATAGGTAATTTCGGACAAATCTCTTTGCGTCATCCGCGTTCTTTGCGGTTATTAAACACCCCTATTTTCCGTTCCACACGGAACATGCACCTTTTATCACCCACGCTTTTCGTACTTTTCCATCCTCAAATAACATGAAGACCATAACCATATACCTCGAGAGTGAGCAGGATGCCGCTCATATTATGAACACTCTCGAAAGCATGCCTAATAAGCAGACCATAGAAGTCTATCAGATGGATGAAGATATCTCCCGGCGCAAGCTCGAAGCCTTTGAAGAGCGACTCGATGCCTATCACAAGAAGCCCTACACTAAAGAAGGTTATACAAGCTTCAAGGCCGAAGTAAAAGAGCGGTACAATGTAGACATACTGATCAAACTCAAATGAAGCAAGACTTTCAGAAGCACATCGCCGTCTTCGCCTCCGGCCGTGGGTCTAATGCACAGGCCATTATAGATCACTTCAAAAGCCATCCTTCTATCAAAGTAGCGCTCATCGTCACCAATAAGAAAGATGCCGGGGTCATACAGATAGCCAAAGAAAACCGCATCCCCTTTGACATAGTATCACCCGCAGAACTCAACAATGAAGAAGAACTCCTCGATATGCTCGAGATCTATGATATAGACTTGATAGTCCTCGCAGGTTTCCTACTATTGATACCAGCATTTCTGGTTAAAGCTTATCCTAATAAGATCATCAATATCCACCCAGCCATCCTGCCTAAATATGGTGGCAAAGGCATGTATGGCAAACATGTTCACGAGAAAGTCCTGACCAATAAAGACACTGAATCAGGCATCACCATACACTATGTGAATGAGCACTACGATGAGGGCCAATATATAGCTCAATTTCGGTGCCACGTAGAACCTGCAGATACTATAGAGACATTGGCTGCACGCATTCACGAGCTAGAGCATGAGCATTATCCTAAAGAGATAGAGAAACTCTTATCATAAAAGAGTCCTGATTTTTGTTTCACCAGTCTGCTGACAGGCAGGCATAGAAACTGAAGGATTTACTCAGGTCTATGCAGCATATAGTGCATGATATTTCCTTCCTTCTTCTCAAGTGTAAATCCCAATTTATCTATCAGCCTTACAGATCGCTCATTACCCTCTACGATGATAGCCTCCAGTACCCTGGCATGCATCCGCTGCCAGGCGAAGTCTATCAGCTTTGGGACTGCCTCAAACATATAACCCTGCCCCTGCGCATCATATATCAGCTCATAGCCTAGTTCCACTTTATCTGTCTCATGGTCCACATTCCAAAGGCATACTGTACCAAGAAACTTATTCGTTTGCTTATCAGCCACCGCCCAGAATAGCCACTGCCCTTTATCTATACCCTTGTTGATACGGTCTATAAAGGCTTCTGCATCCTCTATGGATGTAGCAGGCTTGCGATCTATATACTGATTAACCCGCGCATCAGAGCGTAGTGCATAAACATCTTGTGCATCTGCCTGCTCTAGCTGCCAGAGTGATAGTCGTTCCGTTTCCAGGTAGGGGAATGGGGTAAATACGGTAGTGACCATGATCCAAATTAGCTAAAAATCCGTGCTACGTGGCACATGAGCCAAATTACCTCGCCGTCACCTCACCGATCACAGACTCTCCGTCCGTCACCGTTTCACCGAGTTTGGTCTTGATGGTCGTATTATGAGGTAGTATCACAGTGACTTGTGAGCCCAGTTTGATCAGGCCTATTACATCACCTTGCTTTACATCCTGCCCCGGCACGACATAGTCCTCTATCCTTCGCGCTACAAAGCCTGCTATCTGGATGATCTTATACTTGTTGCTATCAGGCGTTTCTATCAGTATCTCGTTATGCTCATTTTCAAATCGTATCCCGTACGGATTATCAGATTTAAGTGCATTATTGAAATTTCCTTTCGAGTGTACATGAGCCAGTATCTTAGCATCCAGCGGCGAGCGCTGGTAGTGCACATGTGTAGGATCCATTTGTATCGATACCATATACCCCGCTGTGTCTACATCAGCAGCCCAGGTAGTGATCAGGCCATATTTGCCCTTGGTCACTGCCAGATAGTCCTTATCCCACCTGGTGATAGACACTACCACACCATTGGCCGGACTGATGAAAAGATGATTGTCATGTGGCACATTGCGCGCCGGCTGCCTCAGGAACCAGAACTTGTAAAATAAGCCGCAGAACAACACGATCGCCACAATGAGCAGCAGCAGGTATTTCAGAAATTTCTTCATGGCTAGATGTGTTTAGATCGGGATGACGAAGATAGCCCGCATCCCTCCTAAAAAAATTTTTTCGCCGTTTTTAGTTTCCACCACTCCACACCTGTATTAATTAGTATTTAAATACTTTTATAAAAACCAGTGTTATTAGCTCCGTGTATAACAACAAAAGTTTTCTCCCGGACCCCTTGACTCTTTCGTTATCACTATTAAGGTAACGTTAACTAACATCTTTGTTTTGATTATTTATATTGATAATCAGTATATTATAAAGTAATTAACACTCAGTTTGTAGCTCTGTTGACAAAGCTGGACGGATAACTAGCTATCCACATTCTGTTGGCAGACCTGTGGGTTCCTTCAAAAAAGTGAACAGCTGGATTTCCGGAAAATGGGGAAGAAAAATCTCAGTGTTATCCAAAATTAATTGTCGGAATTCTACCCACAGTTATCCACTACTATCCACAGGCTTTGTGTTAGTTAGCTCTGATCGTGCTCAAACGTAGTGCTGGCGCGGCTTCTATCAGACGATTGATACTATCTATTAATATCATCTTGCAAAGTCTTTCGATTCACTTATTTTTGGACAAAACAATACATCAATGAACTTCCCATCTGACCTCAAGTATAGCAAAGAGCACGAGTGGATCCGCGTAGAAGGCAACACCGGCACCATAGGCATCACAGATTTCGCGCAGAATGAGCTGGGCGATATTGTATATGTAGATATCAATACTGTAGGCGATACGGTAGCCAAAGATAGCGTGTTTGGCACGGTAGAGGCGGTCAAGACCGTATCTGATCTCTATCTCCCGGTGGCCGGCAAGATAGTAGAGTTTAATAAAGGCCTCGACGCGGCACCTGAGTCAGTCAATAAAGACCCATACGGCGCAGGCTGGATGGTGAAGGTAGAGATCACCAGCGCTGCAGACCTCGACAGCCTCATGGATGCCGAGACTTATAAGAAGCATATCGGCGTATAATCTTAGTACCTCAGTATTTAGTAGTCAGTATATAGACTAAAGGCAATAAGCCTGCATTTATCTAAATACTTTATACTAACCACTAAATACCGCTTCGCGTGAAGAGCTTCCTGAAATATAACTGGCCGTCCATACTCTGGGCGGCTTTTATTTTGGTGATATGCCTGATGTCACACAGACATGTTCCACACGTCACTATACCACATTTTGACAAGCTGGTTCACTTCAACCTGTACCTTATACTCGCGGTCCTCACCTGGTATGGCTGGACCAGGCAAGACAAATTTCAGGCGCTACGCGCCAATACAGCTCTCAAAGTCATACTCCTGCTGGCTCTCTACGGTATGACCATAGAGGTACTACAGGGCACGCTCACCCCTGATAGAAGTTTTGACTTGTGGGACGAGCTGGCCAATAGCTGTGGTGCCGTAGTGGGTAGTTTCGCTGCGAGGCTTATCTTTAGATCATAAAGATCTACTATGGAGACAAGACCATTTCTGAAATTCAGGCAGTACACGGACAGAGGTGCAGCCATCTCGCTGGTGGCTATGCTCGCTGATAATGACATCCGCGCCGCCATAGAGGAGCAAGCGGCCTCGTTTGATCCGGCTTTCTCGCGCAGCGAGATGAATGTGGAGTATGTCGTCCAATTAAAGAAAGAAGATTTCGTCAAAGCGGATGCGATACTCAAACAGCAGGCCGCCCAAGATCTGCAGCATGTAGATCAAAGTCACTACTTGTTTCAGTTTTCTGATGAAGAGTTACGCGATGTCGTGGCCAAAGAAGATGAGTGGAGCGAGTACGACGTGCTACTGTCGCAGCAGATTCTCAGGCAGCGCGGCAAAGCCATTCCGGATCAAACGCTGCGCACTATGAAGGCGGCAAGGATGAAGGAACTGGCGCGGCCAGCGTCTAGTCCGCAAGCCCTTATCTTCATTGGCTACATAGCTGCATTGGTAGGCGGATTTGTGGCGGTCATGATAGGCTGGTACCTCAGTACTCATAAAAAAACGCTCCCCAATGGCGACCGGTTTTATTCATACGCGGAGTCCGACAGGCGGCATGGTAGGCGGATATTCATATTAGGCATCATCGGCCTGGTATGCTGGGCATTGGTCATTGTTTTTTGGGGTCGTGGCGGTGATTATGGTCCGCCCATTTACCGCTAGCATGCCAATGAATCCTAATAACGCCGCGCCCTCCGGCTACTTGTTTAGCCAAATTGGTGCAATTGGCGTACTTTTATAGGATGAAGCGCTTTGGAGCTATTATATTCTTACAGCTTTTTTTGATCCTCTCTCTCTCAGCCCAGAAGGGTCGGGACGAGACGCTGGCGGCCAGTTATTTTCAGAATGGAGAATATGACAAGGCCGCCGAGCTCTACCAGCAGCTCTGGGACCGGAGCGGCGATGCCCCCGTCTACTATACTCCCCTGCTACGCTGCTACCTCGAGCTGAAGAAATATGACGAGGCTGAGAAAACTGTCAAAAAAGAGATCAGGAAATTTAGCGACGTAGTGCAGTACCAGATAGACCTCGGCTATGTCTATAAGGCCAAAGGCGACGCAACAAAGAGCAAAGAGGTCTGGGAAAAGGTCATCAAAAATGTAAAGCCCAGCGAACCGGAGATCCGCCAGACCGCTATAGCTTTCAAGAACTACCGTGAGTCTGACTACGAGATAGCCACCTATGAGAAGGGCACAAAGATGTTTAAAGGCAATATCAACTTTGACTATGATATCGCCATGGCTTATTTCGCCAAAGGCGATAACGAGAATGCAGCAAAGTACTTCATCAATAACATAGACCAGGAGCCGCAGAATGCGCAGAACATCAAGAATGTGCTGCAGACTGCCAAAGGCGCAGACAAACTCCTCGGCGAGATGGAGACCCAGCTCTACACCCGCCTGCAGAAACTGGCCGACAATGAAAACTTCGTAGACTTCCTCACCTGGATCTACATACAGAATAAGGACTTTGAAGGAGCCATCGTACAGATGCGTGCCCTGGACAAACGCAAAAATGAGAATGGCTACCGGGTGCTCAATATCGCCCACATAGCACAGACAGAGGGATTCTATGATGATGCGATACACGGCTACGACTATGTGGTCAAAAAAGAGCCGCGCAGCAATCTCTACTTTGAGGCGCGCACAGAGCTGCTCAACTGCCGCAAGGAGAAAATAGCCAAGACGATCAATTATACCCAGGAGGATCTCCTCGGGCTCAAGTCTGACTATATCGCCTTCCTCAATGAAAACGGCAAGACCCCGCAAACAGCCAATTCACTCAAAGAGCTGGCCGATCTCGAGGGCTTCTATCTTCATGATCTGACCGCAGCCATCGCAGACTGCCAGAGTGTGATAGATATGCCCGGCATACCGGCCAAACTGAAGAATCAGACCAAACTCAGTCTCGGTGACTTCTACCTGATGAATGGCGAAGTATGGGAGTCTACACTGCTCTACTCTCAGGTAGATAAAGACGAAAAGGAAACACCACTGGGAGAGGAGGCCCGATTCCGCAATGCTAAGCTGTCGTACTATCGCGGCGACTTCCAGTGGGCGCAGGAGCAGCTCGAGGTGCTCAAGTCTTCTACCTCAGAGTTGATAGCCAATGACGCGATCGGCCTCTCGGTCTTTATCATAGACAACCTCGGCATGGATACCAACTCCGTAGCTATGAGTATGTATGCAGATGCAGACTTGCTCATGTTTCAGAATAAAGATGACGAGGCCAACCGCAAACTGGACAGCATCGTCACTCTATTCCCCGGCCATGCGCTGTATGATGATATAGAGTATACCAAGGCGCAGATCTACGTGCGCAAGCGCGACTTTGCCAAAGCAGTACCGTTGCTGGAAGATATCATCAAAAACTACGGCAAAGACCTGAAGGGCGATGACGCCACCTTCCTCCTGGCTGAGATCAATGAGAAAGAACTCCACAACACCGAACGCGCCAAAGAACTCTACAAATCCATCATCACCGACTACAATAGTTCGTTACTGGTGATAGAGGCGCGCAAAAGGTATCGCGTCCTGCGCGGTGATAAGCTAGAGTAGAGCCGCAATACTTTGCGGCTTCATAACTGTCATAATGATCTATCAAAGGCGGCATTTATATGTTCCCTTGTATTTTATGTGCTTCCAAAATGTATTTGCATTTTGCGCTTCATATAGACCTATCTTTATCATATACAGCATACGCATGATCATCTACAACGTAACCCTCAAAGTAGAACTACAGATAAATGAGATCTTCCTCCGCTGGCTAAAGGAGGACCATATCCCACGTGTGATGGAGACGGGCTGCTTCACCGGTTATCGTGTACTGCGCGTCATGGAGGAGCACCAGGCAGATGGCATCACCTATGCGGTACAGTACGAGACCACCGACACGGCGCGCTATTTTGACTATCAGAATAATCACGCGCCGGCCTTTCAGAAGGAGATGAAAGAGGTCTGGCAGGATAAATACGCCGCCTTCCGCACCCTGCTCCGCGAGGTTTGATATCCACACACTAAATCATAAACCAATGACAATCTTGATACTCGGAGCCACAGGCCTCGTAGGCTCGAAATGCGTGGAACACGCTCTGGCCGATTCCCGTATTGATAGGGTAATAGCAGTGACCCGCCGCCCCATGGATACCACGCACCCGAAACTCACCAATCTCATAGTCGACTATGAGCACCTGGAGGACTACGCCTCCGAGATGCGGGCTGATGCCGTGCTCTCCGCTCTTGGTACCACGCTGGCGCAGGCTGGCAGTCCTGCCAAATTTCGAGTGGTGGACTATGATTATCAGCTCCGCGCGGCACAAATAGCAAAGAAAAACGGCACCAAGACTTTCGTACTCCTTTCCTCCGGCGGGGCTGACGCAAAATCACTGCTGCTCTATACCAAAGTGAAAGGCCAGATAGAAGATGCGATAGCACAGCTCGGGTTCGAGCGCCTGGCCATACTGCGGCCGTCACTATTGCTCGGCGAGCGGCAGGGGCACCGCCCGGCAGAGGCTATGGCTACATGGGTATCTGATAAACTATCGTTCGTCTTCAAGGGTGCGCTGAAGCGCTTCAAACCCATAGAGGGAGACACCGTAGCGCAGGCTATGGTACATGCTGTACAAAAACCCTACACAGGCGTGCGGCTTGTTGAAAATCTGGAAATATTCACATGGGCAAAAAGCTAATTTTGAAGACAATGTCAAAGAATTTGGTTTCCCTCCGGTGGCTGAGGATGATAGTGCTGCCGGCCTTACTGTTTATAGCAGCAGATGCTGCTGCCCAGGCTCGTGTCCGCACTATAGAGTATGACGATGACAGGCCCGAGATGATAGACTCTTTCCGTGTACTGCACCTCATGATAGCCGGCAATATCTATCAGAGCGAGTACCAGATAGAGCACGCCTTCAATCCTGCACTCAAAAAATACGACTTCAGCAATGAGCTGAAATACGTCAACCCGATCCTCAACCTCGGAGACGTGGTGATAGCCAATCTCAAGACGGGCTTTACCGGAGATAATGCTAACCCCTTTTCCTCTCCCGACGAGTTTGCCCTCAGCCTGAAATACTCCGGTATCAACCAGGCCATGATGGCCAATCTCAATACCGCCTATCTGGACAAGAAGGGCATGATCCGCACTAAGAAGGCGATGGATATCTTTGATATCCGCAGTACGGGTGCCTTTCAGGATAATATTATGCGCAACGGCAACTACCCCATGATCATCAACCGCCGTGGATTTAAAATCGCAGTGCTCAACTATACTAGTATCTCCCAGCGCCCCAGCATCTCCCGCGACTATATCATCAATCAGATAGACCACACGCAGATAGAGCGTGATATGAAGATCACCCGCTCTCTGGAGCCCGACTTTACCATTGTCTACCTGGACTGGGGCGGCAACTATCAGGAGTACCCGGCCTACTCACAGGAAGCGCTGGGTAAATTCATACTGGAGCAGGGGGCAGACATCGTGGTGGGTGCCTTCCCCAATACCGTACAGCGCATCGATATCCAAAACTACTACTACAACCAGAAGGAAAAGCAAGGCCTGGTCTGCTACTCTCTGGGCAACCTGATATCCAGCAGCACAGAGCAGCGCACCAAGGCCGGTATCATCATGGATATAGACATCAAGAAAAACAACTTCACCGGCGAGGTACACATGGGAGACTATGGCTTCATACCTGTGTGGAGCTACTACGATACTGTATCTGAGAAAAAGCGCGTGTATGTAGTACCAGCCGCTGCGGTAGAGCAGGACCTGCTCTTCAATAACCTGCCCAAAGATGAGCGTCGCAAAATGTCTAACGACGTGATGGATGTGCGCAAGATGCTCGGCCGCTCCAGCGATGAGATCCAGTACAACCTCAGCGAGATAGTGGTAGACAACGTAGAGCAGTCTACCATGCTGACCAATGCCCCGCTCAATAACCGCTTCAATCCGTTTGACGAGAAAGGCCTCGACCGCTCCGGAGCGCCGACACCCAAGCTCAATATACCGGTCACCGAGGACACGGTCTACCGCATCCAGTTTTACGAGCTGAAGAAACTCATCCCGATAGATACTACCTACTATGAGCACCTGAAGGGGTACGAGGTGCTATTTGAAGAAGGCACCTATCGCTATCTCATCGGCAACACCAACAAACCCAACGAGCTCAATAAGCTTTACTTTGACATCATGAAGCCGCGCTACAAAAACGCTTTTGTGGCCGTCTACTACCAGGGGCGTCGTATCCGCACTTTCATACCCAAGCAGTAAACAATAGCACTAGCCCCATTCAATAGATTCTTCCATCTCGCTTGGAGAGGGAGGGTGTCCGCCGTGGCGGACAGATGGGAGAGGTCGCATCTCATTTTTTACCCGTACCTTTACACCATTATGGATAGCAGAAGGCAACAAAAAGTAGCATCCCTCATCAGAGATGAATTCAGTAATATCCTCATCCGCGAGGGTCGCAATATATATGGCAAAGCATTCGTGACCGTGACCAATGTCAAGGTGACACCGGATCTGGGCTCCGCGCGTTTTTCCCTCAGCGTATTCAACGGCGACAAGCAGCAAGTGCTGGCAGCATTCAATGATAAGAAGTCAGAACTCAAGCGCAAACTCGGCGAGAAGATCCGCTTCAACCTGCGCATCGTGCCTGAGCTCGAGTTCTTTCTCGATGAGTCACTCGATGATGTATTTCACATGGAGGAGCTGCTGAAAAAGATCAAAGAGCAGGACAAAGAAATCAAAGGCGGAGAGGCCTGATAGCATAAGATTATGCTGGCATTCAAAATAGCACTGCGTTACCTTTTCTCAAAGAAGTCTACCAATGCGATCAATATCATTGCTATCGTGTCTATGGTGGGCATGGGGGTAGGTGCCTTTGCTTTGATAGTCGTGCTCAGTACGTTCAATGGCTTTGAAGATCTCGCCAAATCGCTCTACAATTCCTTCTATGCTGATATCACTATCACACCCGCCAAAGGCAAGACCTTTGCCCGGGATGCGCAGGTAGTGGATAAGCTAAAGCATCTGTCATATGTAGAGGCGCTGTCACAAACGCTCGAAGAGAACGCTTACATCAAGTACATAGACCGGGACTATATCTGCACGATCAAGGGTGTAGATGAAAGCTACAACGCTGTGACAGACGTGAAGAGCCACATCAAGATGGGCAACTTCATACTGAGCGATAGCATCAATCAATACGCTGTGATCGGTGCAAATATTTACGCAGCGCTGAATGTAGACCCCGAGCGCTCTATCTACCCCATACAGGTCACCGTACCCAAGAAAGGAAAAGGCACCGCGCTATTGCCCGAGGATGCTTTCACCTTTCGCGATGTGGTGCCCGGTGGCGTCTTCTCGCTGCAGCAGGAGTTTGACAGCAAGTATGTCTTCGTGTCATTGCCTTTTGCTACAGAGCTGCTGGATGCAGAGGGCCAGCTGTCTGCATATGAGATCAGGCTGCGCAAAGGAACTACTCCCGAGCAGGCTAAAAAAGAAATACAGGTGGCGGTCGGCCCGGATATGATCGTAAAGACCCGCTACGAGCAGAAAGAGGCCATCTACAAGGTGATGAACATGGAGCGCTGGGCGGTGTATGCGATTCTGGCCTTTATCATGCTCATCATCTCATTTAATATCGTCGGCTCGCTCTCCATGCTGGTGATAGAGAAGGAGCAGGACATAGCTATACTGATGGCCATGGGTGCCGATCGCGGTCTGGTGCGCCGCATCTATCTGCTGGAGGGCCTGCTCTCAGCTGTGATCGGTGCCAGTGTGGGCATTGTGCTGGCCACGGCGCTATGTCTCGCCCAGATCAAATATGGCTTTCTCAAGCTCACCGGCGGCAATAGCAGCTTTGTAGTGGAGAGCTACCCTGTGAGGATGCGGGTTATAGATTTTGTATTGACCTTTATCACAGTGGTCGCCATAGCGCTGATTGCTTCTTATTTCCCTTCGCGCCGTGCGGCAGAGGCCGGTACTGTGAAATAAAATCACTAGTTTAGAGAGACTCGTTGGTGCGGATTTTGAATGCACACCAGCTATACATGATGGACACGGATCAAAGCCCTTTCTCGACAAAAAAACTATTGCGCCGCCTCCTCAACTATGAGCACAAGCGCCCAAAGAATGCATTGCCCGACTCTGCCGGTGACCAGCAGCAGGAGGACCGCGAGCGCAGCCAGGCTATCCGCCGCCTGCTAAAGGATGTTGTGCTGATCGGTGCGGGGATGTGCTCTGCGGCATTTGGCCTCGAGAGCTTCTTGCTGCCCAGCCACTTCATAGATGGCGGAGTGACTGGTATCTCTCTGCTCACGGCAGAGATCACCTGGCTACCGCTGTACCTGCTGCTGGTAGTCATTAATACGCCCTTCATCCTGCTGGCCTTTAATACCATCGGTCATCGCTTCGCACTCAAGACTGCTCTGGCCATACTGGGGCTGGCTGTCATGCTCGCTACGGTTCACTTTCCGGAGGTCACACATGATAAATTACTCGTAGCGGCTTTTGGTGGCTTCTTTCTCGGTGCGGGCATCGGCCTCTCTATCAGAGGCGGCGCAGTACTGGATGGTACGGAGGTGCTGGCCATATTTCTGAGTCGCAAGGTCGGCACCACCATCGGCGATATCGTGATCGCGATCAACATTGTTGTTTTCTCTGCAGCGGCTTATTTTCTATCGGTAGAGGCAGCGATGTACTCTATGATCACTTATCTCACAGCCTCCAAGACGCTGGACTTTATCATAGAGGGTATAGAGGAATACACCGGCGTGACTATTGTATCGGCACAGAGCGAGGACATCAAGCAAATGATAGTGGATGTAATGGGTCGCGGCGTCACTGTGTATAAAGGTAAAGGCGGTTTCGGAAAGAAGGGACAAGCTACGGATGTAGACATCATTTATTCCGTCGTGACACGTCTGGAGATCAATAGATTCAAGACGGAGGTAGAGAAAATAGACCCCGAGGCTTTCATGGTGCTCAGCAGCGTAAAGGAGACCCGCGGCGGCATGATCAAAAAGCGGCCATTAGCTCATTAAGTTTTTTAACGAAAGATAGATTTGGCGGAAAGTAAAAGCTTTGTACCTTTACCTAACGAACGTTAGTAAACAATCATGGCTACAGCTACCAAGATAGACAGGCGTACCGAGATCCGCCAGACAGCCCGCAAGATGTTTAAAGAGCGCGGCTATGCCGCTACGTCCATGCGTGACCTGGCCCGCGAGGTAGGCATAGAGGCAGCCAGCCTGTACAATCACCTGTCCTCTAAAGAAGAACTCCTGCACGAGATGTGTTTTGACATGGCTGAGCAGTTCTTTCAGGCGTTCAGCGTAGCAGTGGCCG
Source organism: Bacteroidota bacterium (assembly GCA_018267365.1). Classification (GTDB taxonomy): domain Bacteria; phylum Bacteroidota; class Bacteroidia; order Chitinophagales; family LD1; genus UBA1941. Next base: position 14,524 of record JAFDYQ010000051.1, read on the forward strand.
ATGAGAAAAGCCCGGCTAAAAAGCTTCGCGCCGCCATCAAGGCCCATATCCATGTGATAGCATCTAACCTCGATGGCTCTACGGTCTTTTTCCATGAGTGGATCTTCCTGCAGGACCCTGAGCTGGCGAGATTTAAAAAGCTGCGCTCTCAGTATGAGCAGGGCTTTCGCGATATCGTGCAGAAGGGCGTGGCAGATAAAGACTTTAAAGAGGTGAACGTGAAGCTCGCTGTATTCACCATCCTGTCAGCCCTCAACGCTACCTATGATCTCTATAAAAGCAGCGAGAAGCTCTCAGAAGAAGAAATAGCAGAGAGTATGTCAAACTTACTTTTGAAAGGATTAAAAAAATGACCTCTCCCCAACCCTCTCCAAGGAGAGGAGGAAAGGAGAATAAAAGCAAACATTATGTACGGAAATACCAGCCTGACAGCCGAAGAGGCCAAAGTGATGAACGCCGCCGTAGAAGACCCGGAGAAGCTCGCCGTATTTGAGGCGCGCATCACACGGGGAGAGAAAATAGAACCGGGCGACTGGATGCCGGAGCAATACCGCAAGCAGCTGATCCGCATGATAGAGCAGCACGCACACTCTGAGATAGTCGGTGCGCTGCCCGAGGGCACCTGGATCACCCGCGCTCCAAACTTCCGCCGCAAGCTGGCTCTGATAGCCAAAGTGCAGGATGAGATAGGCCACGGCCAGTTGCTCTATAGCGCCGCCGAGACACTGGGCAAGACTCGCGAGCAGATGCTCATGGACCTCCTCAGCGGTAAGAGCAAATACAGCAATGTATTCAACTATCCCGCCAAGACCTGGGCGGATATAGCAGTGATCGGCTTCCTGGTAGATGGCGCAGCTATCGTCAATCAGGTGATCAACTCTAAGGGCTCCTACGGTCCCTACTGCCGCGCCCTCGAGCGCATCTGCTACGAGGAGTCCTTTCACCTGAAGCAGGGCCACGACAACTTCGTCTACCTCGCCACCGGTACCAAGGTACAGCGCGAGATGCTGCAGGAAGCGCTCAACCGCTGGTACCGTCCGCTGCTGCATTTCTTCGGCCCGTCTGACCGCGACTCGCAGCACAGCGAGAAGCTGATGAAGTGGAAAGTAAAGCTGGCATCTAATGACGATATGCGTAACCAGTTCCTCGATCAGTACGTGCCCAAGATATATGAGCTGGGCCTGACACTGCCCGACCCTGAGCTGCGCCGCGGTGACGATGGCATCTGGGTATTTGGCGATCCTGACTGGGACGAGTTCAAGCGCGTGATCAATGGCGATGGCCCCTGCAATGCAGAGCGCCTCGAGGTGCGTCGCTATGCCGAGCTAGCCCACCGCTGGGTGCGCGAGGCTCTGATCAATCCGAAGGAAAGATATGTCACGCCAATGGCCTAGGCATTAGCTGTAGAGACGCATTATTATGCGTCTTCACTAGCGCAAAATGAAATACAAAAAATGCCATGCTCGCAAAGGCGTAAAGATTTTAAGAAATACAAAAAGGGAAAACAGGATATGTCATTAGATCCTCGCATAAACAGATTAGACCTCAAGAGAGTAAACGACGGAGAACAGACCGCATCACACTTGGTGACGTGGGAAGTATTCCATCAGGAGAAGCGCGGCAAACAGCCCGTCCACGCCGGTATCGTGCACGCTTCTACACCTGAGCAGGCGCTGATGTTCGCCAAGGAGCAGTTTGCCCGCCGCGGCAAGACTGCTAACCTCTGGGTCGTAAAAACGGCCGATGTGTATACTTTCAACAGTGAAGACGAAGCTATCTTCGAAACCACACCTGAGAAGACCTTTCGTGATCCAGCCTTCTACAAGGTGCGCGAGCGCATAGAAGCCTTTCAAGCGAAAAATAAACTCTAAAGCAAACCAAAATCATCTTTGCGTTCTCCGCGTTCTTTGCGGTAAAAAATCACTCAAGCTCGATAAACTCATATAGTATGAACAACGAAGCAATCAAAGACCTACTCTACCGCATGGCAGACGACGCCCTGATCATAGGCCACCGCAACTCCGAGTGGACCGGTATAGGGCCGATGCTAGAAGAGGACCTCGCATTCTCCTCTATGTCTCAGGACAAGATAGGCCATGCACAAGCACTCTATAATATCCTCTACACGAGCTTTGGTGAAAAGAATCCTGACGTCCTCGCTTTCCAGCGAGAGGAGAAGGATTTTCGCAGCTGCCAGCTCGTAGAGCTGCCGATAGGCGAGTATGACTTTAGCCTGATGCGCCACTTCCTCTTTGACCATGCAGAGGCGATCCGCTATGAGTTGCTGCAGGCATCTTCTTTTGCACCCCTCGCCGCATTGGCCAAAAAAGTAAGGGGCGAGATCAGGTATCACGTGATGCATGCTGACACCTTTGTGAAGCAACTATCTGCCGGCACAGAGGAGGCCAAAGCCCGCATGCAATCCGCGCTCAATTATGCTTTCCCATACGCGCTCGGCATATTCGAGCCATCGGATTATGACGCTGCGCTGATCGCTGATGGGGTCTTTGCCGGCGAGACAAAACTACAGCAGCTCTGGCTGGAGAAGGTCACAGCAATCGTGACAGCCGCAGGCCTGCAGATGCCAGCTGTAGACACGACAAAGGCGGTGTATGGTGGCCGCAAGGGTTATCACTCAGAGCACCTCAAGCCGCTTCTCGCCGAGATGACCGAGGTGACCAGCATAGACCCATCAGCAGAGTGGTAAAAGGCAATAAATGACAGGTATTGCTACGTTATACGTTTATAAGTTAAAAGACCTTCTTACCACACCGGGTTCTTTCCTCTCCTTTGGAGAGGGAAGATGCCGAAGGCAGATGGGAGAGGTGTAAAGTCAATACAATGGAAGCTGTAGTCAAAAGAAATCCATATCAGGATACCCGCACAGATCGTAAGCCAGGCAAGATCTGGCTCATCATCGGCGTGATATTCTTTATCCTGCTCTTTGTACCGGACCCGCTCAAGTTCATACCTGTGATCGGCGAGGGCGAAGAGCTGCTGGAAGGAAGTATAAGTTTTAGCGCGCTGGCCATCTACTTTGTACGCCGCTGGCTATACAATAGTATCAAAGAGCATGTGCAAACCAGATAAAAGCCCGACGCATACCATGTCACTGAACCCCGAGGGCCTCGCTATGATACACGCCGGCAGCAAGAAGGTAGAAGTGCGGCTCTATGACGAAAAGCGGCAGAAGATAAAGGTCGGGGACATGATATGCTTCACCAGTACCGTAAATGCAGATGATACGCTAAAGGCCACAGTTGCGGACGTCCGACAGTTCAGCACATTTGCAGAACTATATGACGCAGTCGGATTAGAAGCGCTGGGTAGATCTGACAAAACCATGCAGTGGATGCTGGAGGAAACGGAGAAACTCTATGATAAAGAACGAGAAACAAAATACGGCGCACTAGCCATCTACATAGATCTCAGATGAACACTACTACAAATATCACGGACGCCGATATCTGGGCCACACTAGAGTCTGTCAAGGACCCTGAGATACCCGTGCTGAGTGTAGTAGATATGGGCATCATCACCGCAGTCTCTCATGAGGGGGGCGATACGGCTACCGTGACCATGACACCAACCTTCGTAGGCTGTCCGGCCATTCATACCATGAAGAAGGACATACACGATGCAGTCGCCGCTATGGGTTTCTCATCAGTAGAGGTCATCGTAGATATGGACACCGCCTGGACCAGCGACCGTATGAAGCCGGAGGCTAAAGCCAAACTTGAAAAATTCGGCATAGCCCCTCCGCCTGTATCAGATGGCGAGCTCACTGCAGAGATGCTGGACCGCGTCCGCTGTCCACATTGTGGCAGCACAGACACCACGCTGCGCTCTACCTTTGGCTCTACGCTCTGCAGGGCTATCCGTTTCTGCTTTAGCTGCAAGCAGGGTTTTGAGCAGTTCAAGCCTTTATAAGAATCAATACGCCCGCTCGTTCCTACCCTCCATGTAGTTCATAAAGGCCTTATTGGCTACGCGTGTACCACCCGGTGTCGGATAGTCTCCGGTGAAGTACCAGTCGCCCAGATTTTTCGGGCAGGCTTTATGGAGGTTTTCTACTGTCTGGAAGATCACCTGCACATCTGCAAAGATCTGCTTTGGCCGCACGATCTCTGATATCTTGGCAGAGATCTCCTCATCGGTATACATATCGTAGAGTGCCTTGACGTGATTGACCGGTTCGGCCGGCGGGTTTTCATCATCTGCCTTGCAGCGCTCATAGACATCCTGTAGCAGTTGCTCTTTGCCCTGGTCTTTGATCAGGCCTATCAGCGCGCGGAAGGCGATGAAGTCATACATCCGGCTCATGTCTATGCCGTAGCAGTCAGGATAGCGGATCTGTGGTGCCGAGCTCACGATGATGATCTTCTTTGGGCTCAGGCGGTCCAGTATGCTCAGTATGCTCTTCTGCAGCGTGGTGCCGCGCACGATAGAGTCATCTATCACCACCAGCGTATCTTCGTTGGGCTTCACGCTGCCGTATGTCACATCATACACGTGAGATACCATCTCATCACGACTGGAGTCATCAGAGATAAAGGTGCGCATCTTCACATCCTTCACCGCAGTCTTCTCTATACGCAGTTTCCAGTGGATGAGCTTCTCCAGCTCGGCAGCGCTCATCTTGGGGTTCTTCTGTATTGCCTTTACTTTCTCCAGGGTGAGATGGTCCTCCACACCCTTGATCAGGCCGTAGAAAGCCACCTCTGCCGTATTGGGTATAAAGGAGAATACTGCATTCTCCACGTCATTGTGGATCGCGTCCAGTATCTGCGGTACGAGCAGTGTGCCCAGCTCTTTGCGCTCGGCATAGATCTCCTTGTCTGTACCGCGGCTAAAGTAGATCCGCTCAAAGCTGCACGCCTTGCGCTCCTGCGGCTCGAGGATCATCTCTTCTTTCACGCGGCCATCTTTCTTCATGATGAGCGCATAGCCCGGCTTGATCTCTTTGATCGAGTCAAAGTTGACATTGAAGGCAGTCTGTATACATGGCCGCTCAGAGGCTACGACCACGATCTCCTCATCCTGGTAGTAGTAGGCCGGGCGGATACCATTAGGGTCGCGCAGTACAAAGGCGTCTCCATGCCCTATCATGCCCGCCATGGCAAAGCCACCGTCAAAGTTCTTGGCTGCGCGCGTGAGTATGCGGCGCACGCTCATCTCCTTGATGATAAAGTCTGTGATCTCCTTATTGCCGTAGCCCTGGTCTTTATATTTATCAAAGATGACCTGCACCTCTGCATCCAGAAAGTGGCCTATCTTCTCCATCACCGTGATGGTGTCGCTGCGCTCTACCGGATGCTGGCCCAGCTGTATCAGATTAGCAAAGAGCTCATTGACATTGGTCATGTTAAAGTTGCCCGCTATGGCCAGGTTGCGCGTCATCCAGTTGTTTTCCCGCAGGAAGGGATGGCAGTTGGTATCGCTGTTCTTGCCATAGGTGCCGTAGCGCAGGTGGCCCAGCAGCAGTTCTCCCATGAATGGCACATTCTCTTTGTACCATTTCGCATCGGCTACAGGGTTGTCAGATGCTTTGCGGTTGGCCGGGAAGTGGCTGAAGATGTGCTCGTATATCTTGGCTATAGACTGCTGGTGCGTAGAGCGGAAGCGGTCTATGAAGTGCGTGCCGGGTACCGGGTCCAGCTTGATCACCGCTACTCCGGCGCCGTCCTGGCCGCGGTTGTGCTGCTTCTCCATCAGGAGGTAGAGCTTATTCAGCGCGTAGGCCGGCGTGCGGTATTTTTCTATATAATAGTCGAGAGGCTTAAGGAGCCGGATGAGTGCTATTCCGCACTCGTGCTTGATGGCATCACTCATGGAGGTGTGAGGTAAGGCGCAAAAGTAAACCTTGCCACTGACACCCGCAAGGTTTAGCGCAGCCTGTCAACACTTTTTACCAACTCCTCATCCTTGCGGATATAGAACATGGCTATGAAAATGAAGACAATAGCGATGAGCGGAGACAGGTTGCCAAAATAGAAATACTGGTCAAAGGTAGATGGCGCTACGGACCAGTGGTAGTACACATAGCAGAAGCTGAAGAGCAGCGGCAGCACACTGAGCCAGCAGAGGGCTATCTGCAGCGGGCGGCGCTTGTATAGTACAATGGTGAGCAGGTTTAGCCCCATGGCTACAAAGGCGGCATCCAGCGGCAGCAGCACAAAGTAGTGGCCGATCACCGGAAAGTTGACATTCTTTGAGAAGACCAGGTTGGTGACGTAGAGGTAATTGGCAGCTGCGCCGATCTCTACCTTGACCACCGGGGCAAAGATATAGCCGATCATCACGAGGATAGATAGGATCAGGAAAATGGTCTGTTTGCGCTGTATCATGGGCGTAGTTCGTTTTAGTATCGTGGCTGCAAATATGTCAATTGTCTGCCAAAAGCCAATAGATTTCGACGTGGCGGCTGTTTTCGCATGGTAGCTTCGGGCTGTTAAGTCTTCCCATAGGGGAGATTTAGAGGGGCCGTTTGTATCGTCCTAAAATAGGTTGACGGATTAATAATCAATTTATGAACTCCCGATT
>JAFDYQ010000052.1 GCA_018267365.1 Bacteroidota bacterium
AGCACCGGATGGACCCGTAGCGCCATTGAGTCCGTTCGCTCCTGTAGGTCCGGTCGCACCTTGCGCTCCTGCCGCGCCATCATTACCCGATGGCCCCGTTGGTCCGGTTGCACCTCCGCCAACACCAGTAGCTCCCGCAGGACCGGTAGGCCCTACTGCACCATCAGCACCGGACGGACCCGTTGCACCATTGAGGCCGTTCGCTCCCGTAGGTCCTGTCGCACCTTGCGCCCCTGCCGCGCCATCATTGCCTGATGGCCCTGTAGGTCCTGTAGCTCCGCCACCTGTTCCAGTCGGACCTGTTGGTCCTGTCACACCATCAGCGCCTGTATTTCCCTGCGGACCCGTAGCGCCGTCTGCGCCGGTAGGTCCGGTTATGCCATCATTTCCCGATGGGCCAGTTGGTCCTGTAGCGCCACCACCTGTTCCTGTCGGACCGGTAGGTCCGGTCACGCCATCAGCGCCTGTATTTCCCTGCGGGCCAGTCGCGCCATCAGCACCGGTAGGGCCAGTGAGTCCATCATTACCCGATGGTCCAGTTGGTCCTGTAGCGCCTCCACCTGTTCCTGTCGGACCTGTCGGTCCTGTCACACCATCAGCGCCTGTATTTCCTTGCGGGCCAGTCGCCCCATCAGCACCAGTAGGACCAGTAAGACCATTATTACCTGACGGGCCTGTCGGTCCCGTAGCTCCGCCACCTGTTCCTGTTGGCCCTGTAGGTCCTGTCACTCCATCAGCTCCTGTATTTCCCTGCGGACCGGTAGCGCCGTCCGCACCGGTAGGTCCGGTGAGACCATCATTACCAGATGGCCCAGTTGGTCCTGTAGCTCCACCACCTGTTCCTGTCGTACCTGTCGGTCCTGTTACGCCATCGGCTCCTGTATTTCCTTGCGGACCTGTAGCGCCGTCTGCGCCGGTAGGTCCGGTTATGCCATCATTTCCCGATGGCCCTGTAGGTCCTACGGCGCCCTGTATGCCCTGCGCTCCGGTACCTCCTGCTGGACCAGTGGGGCCAGTCGCCCCTCCGCCTGCCCCGGTGGGACCTGTAGGCCCGGCAGCACCTGCACTACCTGTAGCACCAGTTTGCCCACGGGCGCCGGTAGGTCCCGTAGCACCACCGCCTCCATTGCCTGCATACAGGGCATAGGGTACACTCATCAGTTGGTTGGTGCCCATGTCCGTATAACTGGTACCGCCATTCACATCCACCTCTACCTGCAGAAACTTAGGCCCGCTGCCCCAGGCTACCGTGCTCAGATTGCCGCCTCCTGTACCGATCACAGCATTGAAGAGGCCGAACTGATTGGTCGTCTGCGCATGCGTCTCTTGAAAGACAACCGTGCCACTGGCCGTCTGATCATGGATCGTAAACCGGATCGAAACGTTTGTATTGGCTACGATAGCGCCAGATGCATTCCGCACTACAGCCTGATAGCTGATGCCTTGTGGCGGAGCTTGTGCATATGAGAAGAGCGAAAATAGGAATGCAAAGAGAAGTATAGGTACTTTCTTCATAAAAGGGGTTTTTAACAATATTAAAGGTACTACTTTATTGTTAAAAGGGCTCTGAGGCATGGCCACAAAACAAAGCCGCCGACTGATAGACAGACGGCGGCGCTTTATCGAGAACAATCAAAGACTTATACAATGCGGATGCGGCTCACATCCACGTTATGCTTTTCTATCAGCTTGCGCAGGTTGATCAGCGCGTAGCGCATACGGCCCAGAGAGGTATTGATACTCACGTTGGTATACTCGGCTATCTCCTTAAAGCTGAAGTCGAAATAATGGCGGAGCATCACCACTTCTTTTTGCTCCTCCGGCAGCATCTCTATCAGGTCCTTCAGCTTGTTTTCACCTTTCATCACATCCAGGTGGACATCATTAGGCACCTCATCAAATTTCATGTACTTAAAGATATCGTCACCCTCACTGGTCACGATGCCGGGCCCGCGCTTTACCTTGCGGAAATAGTCGATGCACAGGTTGTAGGCGATACGCATCACCCACTGGATAAACTTGCCCTCGTCGTTATACTTGCCCGAGCGCAGTGTATCTATCACCTTGATGTAGGTCTCCTGGAAGATATCTTCCGCCAGGTAGGCATCTTTCACCATCATGTAGATAGAAGTATAGACCTTGTCTTTGTGGCGGGCTACAAGGCGCTCAAAAGCTGTTTCATTGCCTGCGAGGTACTGGCGGAGCAGTTCCTGGTCTGTCATGAGTGGTGTGCGCATAGACGTACTGTTTTAAGTGGTGATCTAAAAAGTAGAGTCTATGTGCTTATAGGCGACAGTTTTTTGAGTATGGAGTAGTGCGTATGTAGTATTGAGGCAAGTGCAGAATACCGATACAGCTACTGACGAAATATGATTGATAAAATGGTCTAAAAAAGGCGCGCAGACATTCTTTTCACTTATTTCCCTTGCGGTCTGCATTACTGAAAGTAGAAGATTACTCTATAGCCCTTTGTGTTTTGGATATATCCAAAGCTATGGAGGTATTCCGGTATTTCCAAATAATTCTAAAAATTATTTTTCGGGATTAAACTTCTTCTAGTCATTTCGATTTGTTTAACTGTTATGAGGGCTATTGCAGAAGTTAGGTTCTTCCCGCTCCTATTTTAGGAGAGGGAAGATGCCGAAGGCAGATGGGAGAGGTAGGTCTGGCAGTATGGCCGCAAAGAGGGTCGGCCACCTGCCACAAATCTTGTCTCCCCCACCCGCCTCCCAAAACTTCTTAACACTGCATTTCATACCTCTGCCACAGGCAGCAGATGAAAGTCAAAACCCTTATCTTTGCGGTTTGCCGCAAGGCTCAAAATCTAAATTTTTCTGATGCCGACCACCACGAGTAAAAAAGCTACTGACCTCCCTATAAAGAAACAAGCCGATACTAAAATACTCATCAAGGGTGCCCGCGTTCACAATCTCAAGAACGTAGACCTAGAGTTGCCAAAGAATCAGTTCATCGTCTTTACCGGTGTCTCGGGCTCGGGCAAATCATCGCTCTCCATAGATACGCTCTACGCCGAGGGCCAGCGCCGCTATGTAGAGAGCCTCACGTCTTATGCACGCCAGTTCCTTAGCCGCATGGACAAACCTGACGTAGACTATATCAAGGGCCTCTGCCCGGCCATAGCCATAGAGCAGAAGGTCTCCACGCGCACCACGCGCTCTACGGTAGGCTCCCTCACGGAGATCTATGACTACCTGCGTCTGCTCTACGCGCGCGTGGGCAAGACATATTCGCCCATCTCCGGTCAGCTAGTGACCAAGCACGAGGTAGTAGATGTAGTAGATCATATCTTTTCACTGGCCGATGGCACCAAAGCGTTCATCTACTATGATGCGCCGGTCAAGACCAAGCTCAATGAAGAGCTGAAGCTCTTGCTGCAAAAGGGCTTCACCCGGGTCAAGTGGCAGAATGAGGTGAGCAAAATAGAAGACCTGATAGACAAACCAGAGATAGCTAAAGCTAAAGACAAAGCCGTCCGCGTGCTCGTGGACCGTATCATCGTCAAGCAGGAGGAAGAGCTCAAATCGCGCGTAGCCGACTCCGTACTCACAGCTTTCAATGAAGGTGGCAACGAGTGCTATGTAGAAACACAATCCCCCGATAATGCAGGCCACGTCCAAACTCCCAAAGAGAACTTAAATGAAGGTTCTCCCTCTCCTTTGGAGAGGGTAAGGGTGAGGTCTGCTGTTAAAGCCCCCATTGGGGGTTTGGGGGCCGTTTTAACTTTCAACAATAAATTTGAGGCTGACGGCATGAGCTTCGAGCTGCCGTCACAAAACCTCTTCAACTTCAATAATCCCTACGGTGCCTGCAAGAACTGCGAAGGCTTCGGCTCGGTGATAGGCATTGATGAGGACCTGATCATACCTGATAAATCACTCTCGCTCTATGAGGGTGCCATAGCCCCATGGCGTGGCGAGAAGATGAGCGAGTGGCTGGAGCCTATATTGAAGAAAGGCATCTACTTTGACTTCCCTATCCACCGCGCGTACAAGGATCTGACAGCAGAGGAAAAGAAACTGCTCTGGACGGGCAACGAGTACTTCCAGGGCCTTACGTATTTCTTCCAGTACCTGGAGGAGAAAAGCTACAAGATACAATACCGTGTCATGCTCTCCCGCTATCGCGGCAAGACTACCTGCCCCGAGTGCCGCGGCTCACGAATCCGAAAGGACGCGCAGTATGTCAAGATAGCTGACAAGGATATCTCTGAGCTGCTTATGATGCCTATCAAGGATCTGTATGCCTTTTTCAAAGAGATCAAGCTCGGCACAGAAGACAAAAAGGTAGCCGACCGCATCCTGCTGGAGGTCAATAGCCGCCTGCAGACCATGATGGACGTAGGCCTCGGTTACCTAACGCTGAATCGCCTCTCCAATACCCTCAGCGGTGGCGAGACACAGCGTATCAACCTCACTCGCTCCATAGGCAGCAACCTGACTTCTTCTATGTATATCCTCGATGAGCCGAGCATAGGCCTCCATCAGCGCGATACCGCTCGCCTGATAGAGGTACTGAAAAACCTCCGCGACCTGGGCAATACCGTGATAGTGGTCGAGCACGACGAGGACATCATGAAGGCCTGCGACCATATAGTAGATATGGGCCCTGAGGCAGGGATCAACGGTGGCGAGGTAGTCTACAATGGCCCTGCCAAAGACATCACAAAGGATAAGAAGAGCCTGACAGGAAAATACCTGAAGGGCGACCTCAAAATAGACTATGACCGCATCCGTCGTCGCACGGCCAACTCTATCTCTATCATCGGTGCCACACAGCACAACCTGAAAGATGTAGATGCAAAATTTCCGCTTAACTCACTCGTGGTAGTGACCGGCGTGAGCGGCTCCGGCAAGACGACGCTGATCAAAAAGATACTCTATCCTGCGCTCATGCGCCAGTTTGATGGGGGAGGGGAGAAGCCGGGCTCGTACCGTGAGCTGCGTGGTGACATGAAGAAGATCACGGGTGTGGAGATGATAGACCAGAACCCACTCGGCCGTAGCTCCCGCTCTAACCCTGTGACATACGTCAAGGCTTACGATGCCATACGCGAGCTCTTTGCAAAGCAACAACTCTCCAAGATACGCGGCTATACTGCTGGTACTTTTTCTTTCAATATAGAAGGAGGCCGCTGTGAAAACTGCAAAGGTGAAGGCGAAGTAGTAGTAGAGATGCAGTTCCTCGCAGATGTACACCTGAAGTGTGAGGTCTGCAATGGCCGCAAGTTCAAAGAAGATGTACTCGAGGTGATGTACAAAGACAAGAATGTCTACGACGTACTCGAGCTGAGCATAGATGAGGCGATGGTTTTCTTTGCAGAGCAGAATGACATTATAGCCCGAATCGCGCCGCTGCGCAATGTCGGCCTCGGGTACGTCAAGCTCGGCCAGTCATCCAGTACGCTCTCCGGTGGCGAGGCACAGCGTGTCAAGCTGGCATCCTTCTTGACCAAAGGCGCTACGACACAGCCGCTGCTCTTCATCTTTGACGAACCGACAACCGGCCTGCACTTTCACGATATCAATAAGCTCATGTCATCCTTTCAGCAGCTCATAGAGGTAGGCCACAGTGTTGTGGTCATAGAGCACAATATGGACGTGATCAAATGCGCCGACTGGGTTGTAGACCTCGGCCCCGATGGTGGCGATGAGGGAGGCCATCTGGTCTATCAGGGCACACCAGAGGGATTGGTGCAGGTGAAGGAATCACATACGGGCTACTATCTCAGGGAGAAGTTGGAAGAGGACAATCAGAACTAAATCTTAGTATGAAAATGCTGTTTCTTATTGCGCTTTTTATGTACGGTAGTATGACATTTGCTACTGGCTACTCTGGTGAAAAACAGCGTGCAGCTTTGAAGGATACAGTAGATCATACCATATGGCTCAAGGGTTGGGTAGGTGATCCGGATTCTATTCCGGAGGCCGATACCGATACCCTTAGCCGGTCACAGTTTCTCAAATATAGAAACAACTATCACGATCTACTTCTCACCGATCCGCGAAGAATACTGCCTTCGGATTCCTCCTATGAGGTACGCACGTGCTGTGCCCGACTCCACTATCTGACAGAGAAGATCTTGATGCTCAATACATCTCAGGGTTCCCACAGGATACATGGAGCCTTCAGCAGGTATCAAGGTAGAGACCCACGGCTTAGATTATATTTTTTTGAAGCATGGGACGTGGGAGAGTTTGAGATCGGGTCCAATTTTATGATCGATAGCCTGACCAATATCTGCTATCGCTTTGAGGCACACTCTGATGCTCCTTTTCCTCCGCCAGCTATCTCTGCTGATCACAAGCGTCTGGCATTTTACATGAGTGATGAAGTGATGTATGAGCCACCCCGGCCACCCTCTTCTGACATTTATGTCATCGGGGTCAGAGATAGCGCAGGGGTTAATTATTATGAAGAGTATACCACTCTGAAGGTTACTGATAAAAATATAAAGGAGCTCTTGTGGATCAATGACACAACGCTAGCGCTGCACGTCGAGCCTGACTGGCAGAGCCATATAGAGCATTACCGCAACGATCATGTTACGGTCAGTTCTGATCAGTATATCAAAGTCTATCTCAGACCCAGGCGTGAAGAAGGTGAAAATAAATAACATCACTTTTATTAAAGATCTTCTGAAATGGGATTAGCTTATTCTGAGATAACAGGTTCTGAGACTTATCTTTGGCCAACAAAAGTGAAAATACGCTAAGGTGTGACATTGTGGGTGTTGCGTGGTATAACTTTGCCGAGCAAACAGTACTTTAAAAGGAAGCACCATGAAAATCCCTACTATACACGGCTACATAGACAGGCGTATTTTGATAAACTATGTAGGTGATCCGGAGGTGGTCAGTCACTATGTGCCTGCACCATTTCGCCCCCAAATTTACAATGGGAAAGCCATCATAGGAGTATGCCTCATCAGGTTAAAGCATATCAAGGTCAAAGGGCTTCCCAACTTCGTTGGTATCTCATCTGAGAACGCAGCTCACAGGATAGCCGTCGAGTGGGATGAAAATGGTGAAACGCGGCAGGGCGTGTATATTCCACGCAGAGACACTTCGTTATGGTTTAATGCTTTGGTAGGTGGCAGGGTATTTCCCGGCAGGCATTACCTTGCCCGGTTTGATGTAAAGGAAACAGCAGCCCACTACGATATTCATGTATCAAGCTCGGACCAGACAGCGATCTCCATCGAGGCTGACATTGCGCCTGATCTAGATAGTACTTCTATTTTCGGTAGCTTAGATAGCGCGTCTGAATTCTTCGAAAAGGGTTGCATCGGCTACTCTCCTGATGGCAAATCTTTCGATGGACTGAAACTAGCTCTCAAAGAATGGAAAGTCACACCACTGAATGTCAAAAAAGCCCATTCAGGTTTTTTTGAAAACGAGTCAATATTCCCCAAAGGATCTGTTAGTTTCGATCATGCACTTCTTATGAATAATGTGGAGCACGAGTGGCATGGTATCGGCAGGCTAAGATTCTGAATTTTAGATATACACCCTACATATACGCATGGTCCTTGCCATCCGCCATGTACTGTTTCTCTATCTTCTTTTTCACGATACTTGCCACCCACTTTTTGAATGGCGAGAGGTCTTTCAGCTTAGGATTTTCCCCATGCTTCTTAAACCTGTCAAAGAAGGCCTTGGTAGAGATCACAGCAAAGGCCGCGCAGGTATTGTGATCCAGGTGATCGGAGAGGTTGAGTAGCTTGATATCTTTTTTGCCGGCCTTTGTCATCTTGTCGTAGGCCACTTCCGAGTTCTTATAGTTCACCTCACGGTCACCCTTGCAGTAGCATAGTTGTACAGGTGCCTCTGGCACCCATTCGGTCAGGTTGTTTTCCTTCAGGCGCTTGAGGAAAATAAAATTGCTGTCATTCCTAAATTGTTCTACCAGTTCAGGCTTCACCACATCACTCGGCACTGCCGGCATCACCTTGTCCAGGTCGTCATAAGTTTTGTCCCGCACCTCACCAAAAAATCCCCGTAGCAGCGTATCATATGGCGTACGGAAAGCATTGTAGACATTCGGATCATTAAACACGTGGTAGGCCAGCTGATACGATATGATCAGGTATGGCAGATAAAACGGCCTCGGATACTTTACAAACATATACTTGGCCTGCTCTCCGGTCATATCATACGCACCCGACATAGGAGAGGTAGCCGTTACTTTAAATCGCGGGTCATGCAGCGCCTCGATATACTTCTGCGCGGCAAAGGACGAGTGCCCACCCTGGGAGTAGCCCGTCAGGAAGAGCTGGCCATTGGTCTCATAGTTCAATTGCTTCTTTAGCTCCTCTACGGCATACAGCATATAGACGTATGACATCGCCTCACTCCAGGCATGCTGATAGAGATGGTGGCCATCGCCTTTGCCCATACCATAGTAGTCGGGGTAGAGCCCCAGGTAGCCATCCGTAGCAAAGCCGAGCACCACACCCTGCTGTGAGTCCTCATCACTGATATCGCGCGCCTTGCTGATCTGTGTACCGTGTCCGAACATAAACGTCGGCACCTTCTTGCCCTTGGTCTTCGGCACATAGGCTATACCGGAGCAGTTGATCCAGGTAGAGCTGTCTATCCATGGCGCCTTATAGATCACTTCATAGATATCTACATCGTAGCGTATAGGGAGGGCTATGGTCGGTATATGATGCTTTTTCCATAGTGCGTGGAGTGTCTTTTTGGTGTGACTTTTGACTAGAGTATAGCTCACCAGGTAGGCCTGCGGCACATTACTAAAGGATGCAAAACTGCTGTAGGAGATCAAAAGAACCAGCATGAGGGTCACATAGCGTTTCATCTTTATGATTTTGGTTGGCATAGTTACGTTTTAAAGGTTAAGAATAGTGCGCTGCCGCAGCTAAATTGAACGAACTGATAGATAATGGCGGTGAACGAAAAGTTCCTTTCGCTCATGTGCCGGCATACCGGGTGTCCAAAATTGACACACTGCACATCCCTTTCAGAGCAAAATGACAGAGCCGTACCCATGCAGCCTGACTTAAAAATGTACTTTTATACTGACCGGCTATGCACCAGAACTTTATAGCCGGCCATGCGTAAAACAATTGTCAGAATACACCACAGCCCCGTGCCCGTTTTGAAAAAGTACTATGCCCTCCTTTTGATCCTTCTTTGCTCTGTCGCAGGGGCGGAGGCGCAGGGCCTGTTGGGCAAGGTGACAGACAACGATAGCGCAGCCACTGTACTGTTTCAGGCGCAGATCACCCAGTATCAGGATGGCAAGGTCGTAGGCAGCTACAAGACTTATTACGATGGGTCCTATCGGATCAAGGTGAAGCCCAATCAGACCTATGACATCAAGGCCACCTACCCGGGCCGCTCTGATACCACCATCACTATCACGACTGATAAATTTGGCACTCTGGCCACAGGCAGTCTCCGTATTGCTTTGCGTAAAAATGGCCTGAGGCTTATGGGCTACATTCTGGACCAGGAAGACGATATACCCATCAAGGATGCAGGCATTATTATCCGCAATGTGATGACGCGCAAAGAGGATAAATACTTCACGGATGTAAATGGCTATTACAACCTCAAAATGGATTTTGAAACGAACTATACTTTTAAGATAGACAAGCGGTCTCCCGGCATCATGAATAAATTTCAGGATACCAGCTTCAATATTTCTACCATCGGTTTCAATCAGCCGCTCGACTTTCGGCTGGATATCCGCCTGGGCCCTGCGCGAGATTTCGTAAAGGAACGTCCGGAGTATGACCCGTATGCGCGTCCCGAAAATAAAAACCTCAAGCCTGTAGTACAGGTCATGGGCCGCAAGGATTCCGCCCGTCTGCGCCAGCAGAGTGCAGCCATAGCCGAGCTGGACCGCAAACTGGGCAGCAAGGACTCTGCCATAGCCTCTATAGACCAGAAACTGAAAGCCATAGATGCTACAAAGCAGGATGAAAAGCAAGCGCTGAATACTGATAGAGACCAGAAGGAGAAGGAGGCTGCCGCGCGTCAGCGTGCCGAAAATGAACGCAAAGTACAAGCAGAGCTAAAGAAAAGGGAGGCAGAAAAGGCGGAGGCCGATCTGAAGGCAAAAAGGGATGCAGAAGCGCTGGCTCAGAAGCAGGAGGATGAAGCCGCCGAGGCTAAACGGAAAGAAGCCGGGCAGGCCGCAGCTCTGAAGGTACAGCAGGCAGCAGATGCAGAAGCTAAACAGAAAGAAGCGCAGCGAGCAGCGGCGGAGATAAAGGCACAACAAGCAGCGGCGGAGGCAGAAGCTAAAAAGCAAGCCAGGGCAAAGCGGGAGGATGAAGAAAGGGAAAGAGTTCGTCTGGCTAAGCTGAAGGAGCAGGTGGAGAAGGAAGAGCTGATCCGCATAGAGCAGGAGCGCAAGGAAAAGGAAGCAGCACAAGCGCAGAAGGCAGCAAAGTCTGCCGGCACACTCACTCCCGAGCAGCAGCGTATAGCGCATGAGGAGCAGGCACTGGCGCGTGCAGATAGCGCTCTGGCAGCAGACGAGGCACGCCGCGCACGGAGTGGCACGCCACGTACGGTAGCAAAGAAGGAAGAGAAAAAATCTGAAGTACAGAAACCTCTGACTCAGGAGGAAAAAGAAGCACTGGCCATAGCACGTGCCGATAGCGCTATAGCTGCCTCCAAAGCCAAAAGGGCCAAAGCGGAGCAGCCTGCTTTAGCCGCCACCGAAGTAGTATCTGCCAAGAGCAAAACGAGTGGCCGGAAAGAATCCGGCCAGATCAGCTACGCAGTAGTGCCGTCAGATAGTGCCATGTCTGAAAAGGAACCCCGCGAGCAGAAAGAGCAGGACCTGGCCAAAATGAGAAAGGCCCGCTCTGAGGCTGAAGCCCGGGCACTGGCAGAAAGGCGCGAAAAAGAAGCTCAGGACAGGGCCGCTAAAAGAGAGAGCAAGCGGCTGGCCCGCGAGCTGGCTGATAAGGAAAAGATCCGCAAGCGCCAGATGGAGGATGACCTGAAGCATGCCGAGGAGGCGGCGCGTATCAATGCCAAAAGGAATGAGGCTGAGCGGCAGCAGCGCGAGCTGGAGGCCCGCCGGGCGCAGGAGGAGGCGGAGCGCAGAAAGCTAATATCTGAGCGGGACAAACTCATAAGCGACCAGCAGGTGGCCGTAGTGAAGAATACAGAAAAAAAGGACACTAAACCCGCAGTAGGTCATGACGTGCACAGTACTGACCAGGTGCGTATAGACACAGCCCATGTAGTAGTGCTCAATACGAGCGCACCCGCAGCACGCAAGACAGTCACCACGCATGGCCTGGTCAAGAATGGTCAGACCGAGGAGGCGGTAGAGGGTGTCTCTATCAATATCCGCAGGCTCAATGGCCTCGTTTCGCAGGAGGTTACGACTGATTCAGCGGGTTCATACTCCTTCGTAGTAGACAGCGGTTACTTCTATCTTGTTTCTTATTTCCGCGAGGGATATGAGATCAGCAAGCAGATCCTCGACCTTACTTCCTACAAAAAGCCGCAATATACCATGCTCATACAGTACCTCAAGGAGCATGATGAGTTTGACCCTGCAGCGCGCATGCCTTTTATACAGTTTGATAAAAATAGCTCCAGGGTGCCGTCAGACCTGTGGAGTGAGCTGGAGCCTATCGTAAAAATGATGCAGGATATACCGCAACTCAAGATGAAGATCTATGGTATGGCCTCCGCAGATGAGGACTATCCTATGGAGCTCTCAGTGACCCGCGCACGCATGGTGGCAGATATGATGATGGAGGCGGGTATCAAACCGCTGCGCCTGCGTATCAATGGCCTCGGTGACCTGCGCCCGCGCTCAGGCTGCGTAGAGGGCAAAGAGTGTACACAAGAGCAGTACAGCCAGGATCGTGCCGTCCTGTACAAAGTGGTAAAAGAGTAGTACGACACTTCGTACCGGAGCATTCTATTTTGATGGGTGCTGTTTCTGAAATACTGCAATACAGCTATTGCCAAAAGGTATAGGTTTTTTGTGATGAAACATTGTCATTTCCATTCGGTGCAGGGGCGAGAATGCAGCTGAGACCAATGCACTAAGACTATGGGCTTTTAATTCTGATTGTATTACTTCCTCTTGATTTAGTCTACTCCCTAGTCTATAGGGACCCACCCTGAATAGCAGGTATGGCAGGGTAAGATATGAGAAGAAGTAGCTGGAATACACTGGTGTTAGTCCTGCGGTTTTGCCCAGTTCACTAAGCGTTGATCTGGTATAGCGTCTGAAGTGACCGGTGATTTCATCCATATCATTCCAAAACATCTGATAGGATGGCACAGTGATATATACGTAGCTTTTGAGGGGTAGCCTATCTGCCAGCTCTCTCATAAAAATGGAATCTTCTGCGATATGCTCTATCACGTCAAATAACCCTACTGCACCAACATTCGCTTCTTTGTAGTCAAAATCCAGTGCCATACAGTTGTAGATTTTATCCAGCCCTCTGGTACTCGCATTTATACAACCATTGTAATTGGGTTCCACTAAATAATACTGCAAGGAAGGAAGTTTTTTCAATAAGCCCGTCACCTGGTAGCCATTGCCGGCCCCTATGTCTGCAAAAATCGAATCAGGAGAAAAATGTTGGACCGCTTGTGAGATTATATCATTTCGGTTATTAAACCAGAAATTGGTTTCTTCTACTCTGAAACAGATATCAGTGAATAGATCAGGATAATATATCTTGCCCGTTCTCTCGCCATGCACGCGAGTGTATATCCCGTCTTCATTACGGCAAAAATCTGACATCATAGCGAAGTACTTCTCGTAATGAAACTACTGAAATATCCTTGCACTATTATTGTTGATAGCTAATCCTGTAATTCATCTGCCTTTTCCTCATTTTCCTTTAGACTTGCAGTTCAAAGCCAGTACTATGATCACCAAAGAATTTGCCCATCACTTTGCTGCCGAGTGGATCGCCGCCTGGAATAGCCACGACCTCCCACGCGTACTCAGTCATTACACTGATGATTTTGAGATGACCACACCATTTATCGTCACACTGATGAATGAACCGTCCGGCACCCTCCATGGCAAAGATAAGGTCGGTGCCTATTGGGGTGCGGCGCTGCAGAAGTATACGGACCTGCGTTTTGATCTCATAGACGTACTATACGGGGTAGATACTATAGTGATCTACTACCACTCCATCCTCGGCAAAAAGTCTGCTGAGTTCTTCTGGTTTGATGCCACCGGCAAAGTAAAGAAAGCCATTGCCCACTACGACTAAAAGTCACAGTTTTTTGTCACGAGTGAATCATAATAGGCTGTTTTCTATGTCTTTTGTTCTATGCCCGCCTGCCGGCAAAGGCAGGTGGTTCAAAGGAATTTCGTTGCGTCTCTCCGCCTCAGCGGTTAAGTGTATTTCGGAATCTAAGCCCCTATTTTGGGCGTATGGGAGCAGGTTCCTATCTTTACAGGATACAAGAAACACCTCTACACCATGCAAAAAGGACGTGACCTCGCAGGATTTCTGCACGAGACAGCCGCAGCCGATATAGCCAAGCTTATCATCGCCATAGCCGATGGCACCAAGGAGCTTTCCCATGCCGTGCGCAACCTCGGCGCTATGGGCCTCGGTGGCTCTATGGACGTGACCAATGTACAAGGTGAGACCGTGCAGAAGCTGGACGATCACAGCAATAATGTGATGATGAAAGTCTGCCGTGACAGCGGTATTTGTGCCGGATATCTCAGCGAGGAAAATGAAGACATAGTCACGCTCAATGTCGGTGGCAAATACATCGTCTCTATAGACCCGCTCGATGGCTCTAGCAATATAGATATTGCAGCGCCGGTGGGCACCATCTTCTCTGTGCTGGAGCGTATCTCTCCGGTGGGTAGTGAGGTGACCCGCGGGGACTTTCTCCAGCCGGGCTACAAGACAGTAGCAGCAGGCTACGCCCTCTATGGCAGCTCTACTATGCTCGTCTTCAGCACTGGGAGCGGTACGCATATTTTTGCACTCAGCACAGATGACAATGGCTATTACCAGACGCACCTCCGCATGTTTATCCCCGGCGGTGGCAAGATCTACTCGCTGAACCAAGGCAATCTGGGTAAGTTTGAGACCACGGCGCAGCAGTTTGTAGACTGGTGCATAGCCCATGAGAAGGGGCCATTTTCCCTGCGCTACATCGGCTCCATGGTGGGCGATATGCACCGTACTTTCATTAAAGGTGGCGTCTTTCTCTATCCAGCCGCCAAGGGCGAAAAGCGCGGCAAGCTGCGCCTGCTCTATGAGTGCATCCCTATGGCCTTTATCACCGAGCACGCCGGTGGCCGCGCTATCAACGGCGCCCAGCGGATCCTCGATATACAGCCCACAGAGCTCCACGAGCGCTGCGCCATCATCATCGGCTGCAAAGACCTCGTGAGCAAGTATGAAGAGTTTGCACAGGAGGTAGCGGTGTAAAATTCTTTTATCTAACTTCCTATCTGCAGCGCGTAATTCTTAAGGCATGACGGAACCAGTGGTACGGCTTTAGATTTTGTCAATCCAGGATCAGATGGTTGGGGAAGCTTGATAGAGTTTTATGACAACTCTGGCAAAAACGGAATTGACGTGGCTAAAATGGACGCTACATTATTGCAGAAAATTGAAGAACTTACCTTGTATGTGGTTGCGCAACAAAAAGAAATTGATGCGTTAAAGACTAAACTAAATAGTGCAAAGTGAGAATACCTTTCTTATTGCTACTAATATGCATCGGCTACGAAGTCACTGCAGGAAATTTCAATGGTATCATTGATATTGGAGGGCATGTTAGTGTGGGCACGTCACTGCTGATGGGGGGCACTGCCCGAAAGGAGACGGCAACATCCTCAATTGCTAAGACAGACTATCATAGAATCATCCATCCTGATATCAACTATGGGTTTACATTTCATCTCACGAGTGATCCAAAGAAAAAGGCACAGGCTTATCTCCAGGCGGATGTTTTCTTACAAAATCATTGGCTGGAAAACAAATGGGGTGCTTACCGAGAGAATGGAGATCTAGTCTACATGAAATACACTTATTATAGAATGTTTGAAGCAGGATTCAGCTTCGCTGGAGGCATTATGATAAAGCATTTTAAAATAGGAATTGGACTTGATCACATCTTTACTATTTCAAACTACAGCAAAACAAATCTCTTTTATAGATCAGTTGATTATCCCTACGAGTACTTTGATAGAAGGGGTGGAGACGAAGCAACTTGGTTTTATAAAATAGATATGACATTTAGAATCGGATATCAAATCAGAATCGGAAAAAGCCTTTTGATTGAGCCATATGCAGTATATGCAGTTGGGGTTTTCCACCAATATGACGTGCCTATAGATTATTGGGGACTGGGGGAATCGGGAAGAATAGATAATTGTAAAGTAGGATTAATTATAACCCGCCCTTCCGGAGTTGTACTCCGGAAGTAGGCTACTATAGGCACTTGTAGTGCCAAAACAGCCTGCGGCAGATATGCCAAAACGGCCAAATGATTTATCTTAGGACCAAACAGAAACTATGGGTAGCAATAAACCTATGAGCGCCGAAGGAACTTACTTCCTGACACTTACAGTTGTAGACTGGGTAGATGTTTTTACCCGGCCTGTATATAGGCATATCATTACAGACTCTTTGGCTTACTGCCAGCGCGAGAAGGGGCTGCAGCTACACGCATGGGTACTGATGACCAACCACCTGCATTTCATCGCATCTGCTCGAGCCGGCCATCATCTATCAGATATTCTGAGAGATTTCAAGCGTTTTACCAGTCGTCGGGTGGTTGAGGCCATCATAGAAGCACCAGATAGCCGGCGGGAATGGATGTTGAACCGCTTCGAATATGCAGGTCGGAATGAAATAAAATAAAGAATTATAAGTTCTGGCAGGAAGGCAATGAAGCAAAGGAATTGATTAGTCATGCGTTTATACAGCAGAAATTGGATTATATTCATGATAATCCGGTACGTGCCGAGTGGGTAGACCGGGCGATAGATTACAGGTATAGCTCGGCGATAGATTATGGAGAAGGTCGTGGTATCTTATATATAGACTTTTTGATTTGAAGGTTTTACGGACTGTAAGTCCTTATAAGAGTTACTTCCGGAGTAAAACTCCGGAAGGGCGGCGAATATGTTTTCGTAGACTACTATTTCTGGCCTGACTATGGTATTCTGCAAAAGGCAGAATACAATACACCTAGTGGAGATTTATATTGGAGTGCTCTTCGTTATCATATAGTAAAATGATTGAGATATGAAAAGAGATCGCTGGTTAGTTATTGTTGTAGTTCTGCTCGGCTTGGCTGGTTGCCATCAGGAAAGCTGCAAAAATGTAACTACTTATTCAAAAATAGATACCCGGTTCTTCGGGTATCTATTTAAAGTAGGTACTTATTGGGTTTATCGTGATTCTGTAGATGGCGTCACTGATAGTCAGTACGTTTATGAGAGTATCAACAAAGTACATTACAGAAATCCTCAGGATACTCCTAATCATCTTTATCAAACCATTTCACCAGGTGGCGCGAAGTCAAGCTTGTATTGCGGGCCTTACTATTTGGACGATCTTTCAGAGAATATAGTGAGCTATCGTACTGGCTCATCAGCAGATACTACGCGTATGTATATACTCAGCGGAGATTCGCGTATCAAATTTTTGGAACATTTCAATTCGACTCTTGCGACTGAAGTCGATATAATGGAGATAAATGCGAAGGACTCTGGTTTAATACAAAGAGGGATAGGCTCAACTCCCCCCTCTACTGCGCAGGACACTACTTATCTTTGGTACGAGGGCGAAAAAAGTTCCGTTTTAGAGCCAATCAAAACATTTACAAATGTAAAAGTTTTTAGGGTTAGAAACAGTAGTACAAACACCGCTCGCTTTAAATATCCCGCAGATATTTATTTCGCATCAAACTATGGCATAGTCAAAATAGTTGAGCATCGACCCTCAGGAGATGTACCATGGATTTTGACGAACTATCATATTGAAAATTAAAAGAACTTTTAGATGAAAGCGAGCATCAAATGCCTATTTATATTTACTCTACTAGTTGGAATCATTGACATGGCTACGGCGCAGTGTAATCCGAGTTGGTATCCTGGAGGCCACGGGCTAGTTGGCCCAAGTAGTAGTGCAGAGTGTGTGGTTTCATGAAGGAGAAACAACACATAATGCTGAGTATACACAAGAAGATATTTGTATGCCTTTATCTAGTGCTACTTGGGTATTAGCTTTTGAAGATGAATTTAATGGTTCAACCTTAGATAAATCTAAATGGAGTACTTTTTTTGGAGGTCCAGATCCCTCAAATGAAGAGCCCGCAAATTTACAAAGTAATCCATCCGGTCATATAGATATAAGCAATGGCACTCTTAAATTAACTACCACATTTGACTATTCCAACAATAAGTTTATTGCTACCAATTTGATATCCAATCAATGGTTCCCCGCTGGTAAAGTAGAGGTAATAGCTAAAATGCCGGCTAGGGTGATAGATGAAAATACGGATGTCGCTCCTATTTGGTTATATTCCGAATATGATTTCAGTGCAGCGAATGTAACTGACGAATAACTTAAGGGTGAGTATCGCAATGAGATTGATGTTGAGTTTATGCAATATACGCTGTCTCAAGGGGGCTATACCTTGCATTCATTTTCACCGTCCCATGGAGAGTAGTCTCTTGCCGTTCTTTATCTTCATGCCTAGTTTCTCGTAGCCCTTCCAGCAGGGATCTGGAGATTTAGATTTCTTTCCCGTTTTTGATCTTGTAGCAGCCATACCCCACTCGTCCAATCTCCATGCCAGTTCCGATTGATACTCAGGTACATATATCAGGATGGTTATACCACCCTCATCTAATGTCTTATCTGTCAGCACTATTGCCGTATTCGGTCGGTCAGCCTCGTCTGATCGCGCCGCCACCCCACCCCGCTGAAACCCTCTCGTACCAATGCCTCTACAGTCGGAAAACTTGCCTCTGGGAAGCTCAAAAGCGCCTCTGCTATGCC
>JAFDYQ010000053.1 GCA_018267365.1 Bacteroidota bacterium
TACTCCGAAATGCTTGCAAGAAGGGCTGCCTTATGGGTAGCCCTTCTTGCATCCAGAAACAGTCATCTCAGAATGAAGCGAAGCTTTGAGGAAGAGATGATGGTAAACAAAATAGCCACAGAAATCTGTGGCTATCTGAGATCTGCTTTTCAAGAAGTTTACTTATTTCTGGCCAGGCGAAAGCCTACGCTATTCTGCCGAAAGTCAGGTGTATTATTCTGTCGGGTGGTGATGGCTACATACTCCGGCTTATTGTACCAGGCACCACCACGGGTCACCCGGTATGGCCCTTCATCCGGGCCAGTAGGGTTACTCTCCGGGCTGTGCTGGTAGTAATTGCCATCATAGCGGTCCCAGACCCACTCCCACACGTTGCCATTCATATCATAGAGACCCAGTTCATTGGGTTTCTTCTGGCCTACCGGCTGCGTCTTTTGGTCGCTATTAGCGCTATACCATGCCACCTCATCCAGGTGGTCAGAGCCGGCGTGCTTAGTGCCCTGGCTCTTGGCGCCTCCACGTGCTGCGTACTCCCACTCTGCCTCTGTAGGCAGGCGGTAGCCATTGGCTGTGTCGAGCCATTTAGCGGTTTTATTGGCCTCGTCTATCACATAGGCGGGGTGGAGTTTATCCTGTTTGCTCAGCCAGTTGCAGTAGGTCACTGCATCCATCCAGGAGACGATCATGGCCGGACGTTTGCCACGTCCCCATTTCATATCATCTGTCAGCTTTCGTTTAGTACTATCGCAGAAACGATCAAATTCATCAAAGGTCAGCTCATATTTGGCGATGTAAAAGTCCTTGACCGTTACTTTGTGCTCCGGCCCCTCCACAGGTTCTTTACCTTTGGCTGTGCCCATAGTATAGGTACCTCCCTCTACCAGAGCAAATTTAGCCGGGTCAGGCGCAGGTGTTTTTTTAGCTTTAGACTGAGCAGTAGCACTGACTGCTACGAGGGCCGTCAGCACCAGTACAGATAGTTTCTTCATCATTGGTTGGTCTTGTGGTTTGCCCAAAAATAAAAAAGATTCCCGCTGACCGGCAACGGGAATCCTTCCTTATTAAGATTTGTTCAGACTATTTCTTGGCGGGAGCTTCTGCCGGAGCAGCCGACTCTGCTGTAGCTGAGTCTATACCTTCCGCATTGTTTTCTTCTGTCATAGGGGCCGCCGCAGGTGCCGGTTTGATAGGCTCGCCATTAGACGGAGACATGAAGAATGTCACAGTATCACCCTTATCTGTAGAGCTGGATACAAACTTATCTTTGGTCAGTTCTACCACAGTGTAGGTGATGGAGTGACCCTTGTCATCTGTAGATACGAGTTGCTTGCCATCTTTGCTGAGTGTCCATTTGCCGTTTTGTGTCTGATCGGCCACCTGATAGGTAAAGGTGCCATCAGCCTTGTAGGTCAGGCGCACATTGTCCTTCATCTGCTGTACCATAGCCTGAAAGAAACCTTGGGCCTGTGGCGGGATAGGCTTGCTCAGCTTCAGGTCATCTATCTTCCAGGTATTGACCAGTAGCTTCGATTTATCATTGCAAGACGCGAGCGTGATGGTGATCAGTACCAGCGCTGCAAGAGTTTTTAACTTAGACATTTGTGTTTTCTTTTGTTTGATTGTTATAGCGGGCAAATATAGATTTTAATTTACCAATACCTACTACGGCTCCCAAAACTACCTTATTTTGCTCCTTGCAAATGAAGATCAAAGTAATCCTGCTGGGCAAGACAACAGACGAATCTATCCGCCGTATAGAGGCCGATTATGACAAGCGTATCCGGCGCTACATTTCCTTTGAATATGGCCATATAGATAATGCCGGCATCAAAGGCACCGAGGCGGTGATAAAGCAAAAAGAAGGCGAACTGATCCTCAGAAAGCTGGCAGCTGCAGACTACCTGATCCTGATGGATGAAAAGGGCAAGACCTATACCAGCGTCAAATTTGCCGATGAGATAGCCCGCTGGATGAATACCTCTATCAAAACCGTGGTCCTGGTGGTCGGTGGGGCATACGGCTTCTCGGAGGAGGTGCGGCAGCGCGCCAATGGCTCCATCAGCCTCTCGGCCATGACCTTCTCCCACCAGATCGTGCGCGTCATCCTGCTGGAGCAGATCTACCGCGCCTTCACCATATTAAATAACGAACCCTATCACCACGCATGATCAGGTCTATATTCCTAGCACTATCGGCAGGCCTTTTGTCTGCCTGCGGCCAAACAGAGCACTCAAACACTGCGGCCCCACCTGTAACCAATGAGATACAAGTGATACCCTATCATGCAGTAAGCGACTCCCTGCTGCGCGTGTCACTGCCTACAGATACAGCACAGTCTTACGCTTTATATATTCCACATACGGCAGATAGTGCGGGCATACCGCCTACGATAATTGTCTTTGCTGATCCTCATGGAGCCGGATGGTTACCCGTAGAGAAATACCGCAAATTGGCAGATCAGTTCGGCATCGCTCTGGCAGGATCTAATAATTCCCGCAACGGCCTGGATGGTGCACAATGTGCAGCGTATCTAGGTAACATAGTCAATGACCTCCACAGCCGCCTGCACTATGAGGTAGCCAATGTCTGTCTGGCCGGCTTCTCGGGAGGGGCTAAAGTGGCGCTGCAAACTGCATCTGATAATGCTAACATCAACAAAGTAATATACGCGGGAGCCACCATTCCATTTCAGCCATCCCACCCAGTCGTGCTGTTGGGTTTTGCGGGTACATCAGATATGAACTACTCCGACCTTCTCACCTTTGCTGCCACACTGCCCGCTGGTACAGGCACGCTCGTAGAGTTTGCCGGGCGGCATGAATGGCCGGAGCGGGCAGTATATAAAAAGGCTTTCTACTGGCTGACATTCCGGCAGGCCAGAGATACTGCGGCCTCTCAGATAGCCGGGCTCATCCGTGCCTACCGGGCCGACATAGCCGCAGAAATAGCCGCCGCTACCCGCGCTAATAATGCAGTGGATGCTCACCAGCGGCACCAAGAGGCTATAGATCTTCTCGGGCATCTGACAGATGTATCCTCCTATCAGAAAAAAGCTGCAGACCTGAGCGCGGCAGAACTGTACAAAAGGGAGTCCGCGCAGAAGCAAGATATGCTGAAAAGCGAAACCAATCAGAAACAGATCCTGATGCAAGCTTTTCAGCACGAGGATATACCATGGTGGAGCAATACCATCAGCCACCTACGCGCCAGCACCTATCCTACAGACCAGCGCTTGCTGGGTTTCATCAGTCTGGGCTGCTACTCCTATACCAGTCAGTGCATAGCGCGTGGAGATGTGGCCAATGCTGAGCACTTTGCCACTATATATGAGCTGGCCGATCCTGACAATACTGACCAGCTCTACTTTCACGCGGTGATAGCGGCGCAGCGGGGTGATAGTACAAAAGCTTTAAAATACATGCAAAAGGCGGTAGATAAGGGATTCACAGACTGGGGCAAGGCTGATGCCGAGCCTGCGCTGGCTACAGTACGTGGCCGGGAGAGCTTTTCTCGTCTGCAGCCTTCTTCAAAAAGGGGCTCCAGATGACGTCTTTCTGCACAAAGGCCCAGAAGCAGAAGTAGGAGAAAACGGGCGCGGCCACTACATCCAGCGTATAGTGTACCCGCTGCCATACCAGCATCACCGCCAGGCACAGTGTAGCCAGCAGGATATACCTGCGCATCCACCGCTCAGCCACTATAAAAAAGAAGAAAGCCAGGTCCGCTACGTGGCCCGAAAAAAACAGGTCATTGGTGATAGACTCCTCATTGGCCATGAAATTTGTGAACGGATCATGCAGCGTCACCATGTCATGAGACGGTGAGAGTGGTATCATAAATATGCAAAAGGCCCTGATCAGAAAAAGTGCTGCAAAAGCGGTAAAACCACGATTGAGCAGATAGGGGTACTGTACCAGGTAGAGTATGGCCAGTATGATACAGCTATAGGTACAGAAGGCTATATAAACAGAGAAGTCCCTCGGCTGCAAAAAGTAATAAGCCGGATCATTGACTATCGTGCCCATACGGGTACTATTGAACTTCAGCCACTGGATGGCCACCATATAGATGGCAAAGCAGAAAATAAAATTGCCCCAGAAGACCTTGGTGAAAAGCTCATCCGTAGCTGCTTCACGCCAGTTTTGGCGGACATTATTATACCACTGCGCTACGAGATTCATGTTACGAAAATAATATTAAAAGATTACTGTAACAATCTAACTCTACACAAAATCCTGCCAAAACCTGCCTACATTCTGCGGAAGTAGTCTACCGTGATCTCCAGCCCCCTGCCAAAGCTAAACTGCGGGTCATAGCCCAGCAGAGTCTTTGCCTTGTCTATATTGGCCAGGGAGTTTTGGATATCACCCTCGCGCGGATCGCGGTGCGTAGGGCGGTGGTCACTGCCCAGCTGCGCGGCTATCCGGTCGTACATTTCATTGACAGAGTAGTTCTCGCCATAGGCTATATTAAAGACCTCATTGATAGCGGCAGGGTTGCTGCACAGCATGCCTCTGATATTGGCTTGTACAGCATTTTCTACAAAAGTAAAATCCCGGGTCTGCTCCCCATCACCGTTGATATACACCACCTCGCGCTTCATGATCTTGTCTGTAAAGAGTGGTATGACCGCCGCGTAGGGGCCATTGGGGTCCTGATTGGGCCCGAAGACATTAAAATAGCGCAGCCCTATGACACGCAGTCCATAGTTAGCATGAAAGACCCTGGCATATAGCTCGTTGGTATACTTTGATACAGCGTATGGGGAGAGCGGATTGCCTATCTTGTTTTCTACCTTCGGTAGGGTAGTTTCATCCCCATATACGGATGACGATGAGGCGTATACAAACATCTTCACGCCGCTGTCCTTGGCGGCGATCAGCATGTTGAGAAAACCGCCTACGTTGATCGTATTGGTGCGGGCCGGGTCTTTGATAGAGCGGGGCACGGAGCCCAGGGCAGCCTGATGAGACACATAGTCTATGCCTGCACAGGCTCTGTGGCAGGTATCTGAGTCCGTGATGTCGCCCTCCATAAACTCAAACGCCGGATTGCCCTCAAAGGGCTTGACATTCTTATAGTTGCCTGTGAGCAGATTGTCTAGTACGCGTACTTTTTTAGCGCCATATTTCAGCAGGTACTCCACTATGTTGGACCCGATGAAGCCCGCTCCTCCCGTCACGAGAAAGCTCTTGTCGCTCAGGTCGGTCTCATGATAGCGGATGTCGTACATACGGGATTGATTTGATGAGAAGCGGACAAATATAATTATTGCAGGCAATGACCGGGCATAATATATGTGTAGATAAAGACAACTGTTAATAACTCCATTAGCAGTCTGAATTCACGGATTGGCCGTAGATATACCCTACCCGACAGCGAAATACACCTAAAAAACATAACACGGATTTTGATAAACAAAATATTTATCTATACTTGCCATCGGTACCTATCACACATAAAATACTTTTAGTCAATGGCCAGAAAGAAATTCACATTAGAATATATCATCCGCTCGTCTCCTTCTATCCTGTTTGGATTTGTGACCAACCCGTCTAACCTTGCTCAATGGTTCTCAGACTATTGCGATGCCAATGACAATTTTATCGTCTTTGGCTGGGGCGGCTCACGCGAGCAGGCCCAGATCGTAGAGTTTATAGAAGATGAATATGTGAAATACCACTGGCTCGATGGCCGCGATGGTGAGTTCTTCTCTTTTCGTATCTACAAGTCTGATATAGCCAACGATACCATCCTGGAGGTCACAGACTTTGCCGATGACAAGGAGGTAAAAGACCAGACCATGCTCTGGGATAGCCAGATAGAAGAGCTGAAGCACCAGCTCGGCGCGGGTTGATAAGGTTTAATGCGAGTGACGCAATTCGTTTTCCAGCAAGAAAAGCTTCTCGTATAAAGCTGCTATCACTACAGAAAGGATATTTTTAGCACCTGTCTTCTGCAAAATATCCTTTCGGTGAGTATATACTTTTATGGTGGTTATTTGTAGTGTGTGCGCTATTTGATTACTTGTATATCCTTCTCCAATAAGTCTCAAAATTTCACGCTCCCGGGGAGTCAAGTCCATGAGTGATGCTTTGAACTTGCCAACCACTGGTGGTTTATCATTGTACGGTACATTAGAAAGAGGCAATCCCACTCGCATCACTGTTGAATTAGCTTTATCTACCTTATCCTGAAAGACAGGCATAGATTTATATTGCGCCAGCGCATCATCTATCTGGACGATAGGTACTTTCTTACTGTTGAGATCCTCGATCTTCATACTACAAAATTAAAGCTTTTTCCTCTGTACTAAAAAGGCCTCGTAGTCTATGTTTTTCTTGAAGGGTTCCCAGTTATCGCCCCTGAGTCCGTATATATCAAAATCCATTGAAATTTCATCCATGTATTTTGAGATTCCTATCCGGTACAACCGTGTTCTGGATTTTGTACTGCCCGTGGCATAGATCCAGTAGTCCGGATATCTATCACTGAAAGCATATACTGTAGAGATTACGGTGGCTAGTACCATATCGCTATCCCCATTATCAGAGATAGCCATATCATCTATCTCGCCTATAGCATCCATATCTCCAAAACCCAGATTGTACATGTCCTTAAAGTTAGTCTCACTATACTTTATGAGCTTTGGTATTTTACCCTTCGGTCCTTCACTTACAAACTGAAAGACCATGAGGGATTTATCTCCTTTCAAGGTATATCTGGGTAGATGCATATGAATTTGATAAGGTCTAAAATAGCTCTTCCATCAATAATATCACCTATTTACCGGATGGTCGGTCGCAGAGATGTAGTACTGCTGCTTTCGATTTAGCATATCAAAGATCACGATCTCATTCTTACCTTTATGTAGCCATACACCTGGCACATACAGCGAGTATTGTGGCCCTATCTCCCAGTAGCGGCCGAGGTTATGGCCGTTTACGAACACACATCCTTTGCCGAAGGCATGCATATCGAGATAGGTATCGTCTGCGTCAGTCAGGGCAAAAGTCCCGCTGTAGTATATGGGCTCTCCATGCTGATACGCAACCTCTTCCATATGAGCAGCACTCGGATCTTCCGATACCGCTGTGGCGACCCAGTTATTCACGATCTTCCCGTCTATTCGGATTCCCTTGGTCACACCTCTATGATTTTCCCAGAGCTTTTTACCAAAGTTGATGCGCCCCATATTCTCCACGACTATTTTCAGCCTGCCGCCCAATGGTATATCCACTGCTATGCTACGGGCGATTTTGCCAGCAGGCATGTCACGATTAATAATGGTTATCAAAGAGTCGTTGACGTAGATCTGGGCATAATCCGTCAGGCCATCCGTTGAGAGCTTACCTCTTGTCGTCTCTACAAATGTCTTCTCATAGGCTATATAGCCGAATGGGTGGCCCGACTGCTCCATAGTGGGAGCGTCTTTATAGATGAAAGGCTTGCGGCGCATAGTAGATTGTACACACTTCAGCTCGATCTTGTCTATACCCATACTCCGCACTGGCGCAGGCACCTCCGGCAGCTTCGCTCCCGTGTATCGTGCGTACACAGCCCTGAGTGAGTCATACAGTGGTGTCCTGTTTCCTGCTTCTCCTATGGGCGCGCCATAGTCATAGCTGGTGATCACCGGCCACACATCATTCTGCGCGCGGTGGTTGGCACCATTCCAGAAGCCAAAGTTGGTCCCGCCGTGCACCATATAGTAGCAGAAAGAAAAATCGGTTTTGAGTAGCTCCTCTATGTGCGTCTTATATTTCTCCACATCTCTGTGAAAGACATGCGCATCTCCCCAGTGGGTAAACCAGCCTGCATACTCCTCCGGTATGTAGTAGGGGCCTTTTTTATTGTAAAACCTGCGGACGGTATGGCGGGCCGTGCCGAGAAACTTGCTATCGTTTGTACCCGGGAAAAGCCCATTGATATGGCCCAGACGGGCAAAGTTGATCACAGGTATGATACCACCATCACAGGTGAATAGCGTATGCGTGAAACCCACCTCACGGAAAATAGCCGCCAGCTTCTCCATGTATATCCTCCGGTCTCGGTGTGACACCTTACACTGCATATCAAAGGAGAAAGAACCATACTCATTCTCCACTTGTGTCATGATGATATTGCCCCCCTGCTCTATGAAGAGGCCATCTACCTGCCTGTAGACCTCTTTGAGATACGTACGGCAGGAGTCGAGATAGGCCGGATCACTCGTGCGCACCCGCGTACCGGCAAACCAGTACGGCAACCCGCCAAAATCCCACTCCGCGCAGGTATAGGGGCCGGGGCGCAGTACTATGTACATACCTTCTTCTTTGGCTATCTGGACAAAGGCGCGCAGGTCATGGTTGTCCGTCTGCCAATCCCACACACCGGGTGCAGACTCGTGATAGTTCCAGAAGACATAGATGGATAGCGTATTGCAGCCCATAGCATGGGCCATCTGTATGCGGTGGCGCCAGTACTCACGGGGGATACGTGCGTAGTGCATCTCCCCGCCATAGATGCGGTATGGCTTGCCATCCAGCAGGAAGCTGCCATCTTTGATCTCAAAGGTGCCGGCAGAGGCTGTCAGAGCCGCCGCCATGAAAAGGGTCAGTAAAAATCTATTCATACCAGAAGCCTAAAGATAATCTTATGATACAAAGTATGGTCGGCATTTCATTCATCACTACCGCTCACCCATCATTCCCTCTTATAGATTATTCACTTTTCATTATTCACTATTCATTAGTTTAGCCCCGCTATCATATCACTACCTAAAATATCACTCTCGCGCCACCTGCCCATCAAGAAGTTTGACTGGCTGCTCTTCAAAAGCTTCATCGGGCCTTTTGTGCTGACCTTTTGCATCTCGCTGTTTGTGCTGGTCATGCAGTTTCTCTGGAAGTATGTAGATGACCTGGTGGGCAAGGGCCTCAGCACCTGGATACTGGCCCAGCTCATCTTCTACGCCTCTGCCCAGCTGGTACCTATGGCGCTGCCGCTGGCTGTGCTGCTGTCATCTATCATGACGCTCGGCAGTCTGGGCGAGCATATGGAGCTGACCGCGGCCAAATCTGCCGGCATCTCTCTGCAGCGCATTATGCTACCGGTGTTTATAGCCGTTTTTTTTATCAGCATATTTGCCTTCTTCTTCTCTAATAATATCCTGCCCATAGCCAATCTGAAGCGAAACGTACTGATCTATGATATCCAGCACCAGAAACCTACTGTAGCTATCAAAGAGGGTATTTTCTTTAATGAGATAGACGGCTTCAGCCTGCGCGTGACCCGGAAGAATGAAGACAGCAACCTGCTCTACAATATACTGGTATATGACCACACCAGCGGCCAGGGAGACGACCACATCATCACGGCAGCAAAAGGCTCTATGACCCAAGACGACAAGCATATGGCCCTGACCCTGCACCTGGAGAATGGCGATGAATACAAGGAACTCGCCCCCAAGAAACCGGACCAGCAGAACTATGAGATGTATCACACCAGTTTCGGATCATGGGACAAGAAGTTTGACCTCTCGCGATTTAAGCTGACACGGACAGACGAGAACTTTTTCAAAGACATGAAGCAGATGATGAATGTGCCGCAGCTGGTGCATCAGATGGATACCATAGGTATAGAGCGTGATGCCCTGGTCAAGGGCCTGCACACCTATGTAGTACCCTACTATGGCAATATGCGCACGGGACTCGATACGCTGAAGAAACTACCCGCTGTGACCGGCGTCAACTTTAACCTCGGATTTCGCAATGCGGATGATATGCTGCGCACCTTTACAGCAGAGGAGAAAAATAAGATCATGGAGCGCGCGCTGACCCAGGCACGCAATATCAAAAACTATGCTGACATCGTGGCCAAGCAGGTAGACTTCAAAAACTCTGAGATCGTAAAGCACGAGATAGAGATCTATCGTAAGTTTACACTCTCCATAGCTTGTATGGTACTATTCCTCATAGGGGCGCCGCTGGGCTCTATCATCCGCAAGGGTGGCCTGGGCTGGCCGCTGTTCTACTCTATCATCTTCTTCATCATCTATCACGTCACCTCTATCATAGGTGAGAAGACTGCAGAGAAGATGGTGATCAGCGCCCCTGCAGGCATGTGGATGGCTACCATGGTACTGACTCCGATCGGTATCTTCCTCACCTACAAGGCCGCCAATGACTCCAAACTGTTTGATATCGATTCTTACCTGCGCTTTTTTAAAAAGCTGAGGCCCGGCAGAAATGTATGACCTTCGGCGTTATGATTTTATCAGTTTGCTGATCAGCTTTCTGATATCGCTGTAGAGAGACCTGTCTTTCCACTTGATATTTTGATAGTACTTTGAGTCGAGCATAGGTGACACCAGCAGTGTGCTGCCTACACCTATGACGGAGCCTGCATATACCGCGTCAAAAAAATTCTGAAATACATACAGGCGCGATATGGAATATAAAAGAGCTATAGCAAAAAAAATATAGCTCCATCTTTTATCAGCGATATGTATCAATACGAACAGGAGTAGCGCAAAAGTCCCGGCCGGTGCCGCTGCCGGGTAGCCGCTTTGGCCATTCAAAAAGATATCAGGCAGGGTGTGCAATCGCTGCAGGCCAAAAAAAACACTTGGCCTGGAGTTTAGCTCGCTGGTAGTGACAAACTTGTGCATGAAGTCTATACCGAGTAGCACAATGTATGAATTGATAAATGCCTGCAGTGCGCGGCCATAGCTCCAGAAAACCACAAAAATGAGAAGCGCTATAAACAGTGGAGGTGAAGTGTTGAATCCAAAACAAGTATAGATCCATCTGAAGAATGCATCCAGCCGGGGCGAGTGCATATCATTGATCCATAGTATCTCACTTCCTTTGGGTATCAGTAGCTGTATGCCGGCTCCGGCTATCAGCCAGCACGCCACCAGCGCCAGGAAGATTTTGTTTTCTGAAATCACGTTTTTCATCGGTAGGTCTTTTTATGAGGCATCTATGCATCAAGCATGATGTATCGTACTATGGCCTGATCATACACTGCTACGTAGCAAGTATCTGTATCGCACTTAGTACCAGTGCCAAGATACAATTTTATCCCGACTATGTCTTATTGACCACAAAAAGAAAGCCTCATACTTTGCAGCATGAGGCATCATTGATTTCTGAGAGTAGGTGGCTTAGTTTATCAAGCAGTATTTTTGTTTCCTTGAGTCGTACTATTCCGGGCGTGGCTTGGCTTCGTTCACGCGCAGGCTGCGATCCAGCAGCATGTAGCCGTTCAGGCCCTCTATAGCTGACTTGGCTGCATTGTCATCAGGCATTTCTACGAAACCGAAGCCCTTGCTGCGGCGTGTTTCTTTGTCCTTGATGATCTTGACTGAAGATACTTCGCCGTATTTTTCAAATGCGGCTTGCAGATCTTCTTCCCTTGCGCGGAAGTTGATGTTACTGACGTAAATGTTCATAATGAGTTAAACAGATTGGTTAAAAAATCCATCTTAGAAAATAGGTCCACCAATCTGTGGAAACGACAGCCCGGAGGGAACTACTTTACCAAAACTGTCTCAAATATAAATAAGCAAGTGAAAAATGTAAACATTTTTGCAAAAATGTTTATAACCTAAATTACGGCTGACTCTATTGGATTTATAAAAAAGAAGTTTATATTTGCAGTCCTTTTAGAAAAATAGAAGCAATGGCTAACCACAAATCAGCAGAAAAGAGAATCCGCCAGAACAGCAAAAGAAGGCTGGCTAACAGATATTTCGGCAAAACTACCCGTAACCTGATCCGTGACTTCCGCGCAGCAGACAAGAAGGCTGACGCTCAGAAGTCCCTGCCAAAGGTAGTATCCCTCCTGGATAAACTCGCAAAGAGGGGTAACATCCACAAGAACAAGGCTTCTAACCTGAAGTCCAAGCTCATGAAAAGAATCGCAGGCCTCAAGAAGTAATTCAAGGCACCTTGATCATACTCAGAGATCCTCTGCCCATCCGGCAGGGGATTTTCTTTTTGTGGCAAAGCCATTCATAATCAAGAGCCAGGAATCAATAGCCACGAAAAGTAGTGCAGCTACTTACGCCTGATCTGGCCCATCAGATGGTAGTGACAGGTCGCGACCTGTCACTACCCAATACTCCTCTATACCCTAGGCATCGTGCATACAGTATACAGTTTTTAGTACTTCTCCTCTGGGGTAAAAACAATAGTAAGAATCAAGAACCCGGAAATGCAGCGTAGCGGCCTACGCTTCTTCTGGCCCATTAGCTGGTGGATACAGGTCGCGACCTATACCTACCCAATACTCCCATACCCCGGGGCATCGTGCATCCAGCATCCTGTATCGAGCATCTCCTATCCAGTTTCTAGTGCTCTATCTCTGTAGGTAGCGTAGGCTGCTTCTTGGGTATGCCGAATAGAGGCGCCGGGATGGGTGGATTGTCATCCTCATTGATGGCAAAGTTGAACACCTTTTCTACCCACTCCCAGTGGTTGGTCATCCATTTGAAACCCTCATAGGTGCCATCCTGCGTATAAGCCACATAGACGCCTTTGGCCCTGGGGTCAGGCGGAGCCAGATGGTCAAAGACGATCATGTCTTTGTTATTATCATAGTTTAGTGTGGGGGAGGCGTTCCATTTGTATTCTATAAAGAACCGGTCCAGCGTGTCGCGCACTTTGCGCCTGCTGCTGTCAGTAGAGCAGAAGAGCGGGGCGCCAAAGTGCGGCTCCCCATGGGCGTCAAAGGTCAGTATGTCTACGATCTTGCGGCGGGAGATAAAATCAGCCGCCTCAAACCCAAAGAGGGTGTAGTAGGTCTTCTTATTATATACCCGCTCTATGATGCGGTAGTAGATCTGGCCGTACCAGTTGTCTTTGGTCAGTACCTGCTGTGTATGAAAAGGCAGCGTATCACGCAGGTCGCGCAGCGGATAGATCTTCATCTTCTCTGAGCGCATCTGTATCACACCATAGTAGCGGAAGCGGCCCTTGGGGTAGTGCATCTGCCAGGTCAGTATCCGGAAGGTGCTATCTGGCGGATATATCTTGCTCACCTCAGTAAGTGAGTCAAATGGATAGTAAAAGGAGTTGTCCATCTTCAGCGCAGTGATCAGCTTGGGTATGAACTGGTAGCAGGCCTGCTTGCGCCGCTCAAAGCGTTTTTTCTCTGCTACCGAGTCGACTTTTGGCGGTGGTTTGATATAGACATTGGTGTCAGCCTTGCCGGAGGCCATACTGAGTATCACCGCGCCTGCATAGTCTATGCTCTGATCAGCTACTTTGACTGTCGTATCATACAGCACGATATTGAGTAGCCGCTGCAGTGAGTCTTCCAGCCTGACCATGCGCGCCTGGTCTGCGCGGGAGAGATGAGGCTGCTGCATAGTGGCCGGCGGCAGGGCAGGCCGGGGCGGCACACCACGCTGGGCCGCGACAGTCAGAGATATACAGATCAGGCAGGATGACCAGAGTGTCTTCATTACGTAAATAAACGAAAAACGCTGTAGAGATATTATACAGTACTGCCTGCGGTTGACTTTTATTGTGACCCGGATCTATGAAATAAAAGGCGAGCGGGCAGCGTTAGCACAGTATGATGGATGTGAAGCGCCCTGCCATATTACTCCTGCTGATCCTGGCCGGCTGCGCCCTGGAGGCACAGGACCGCCGCCTGTCCCTGCCTGAGCAGATAGCCCTCTATCAGCTCGATCCCGCCGCAGTGACGATCCACATCTCAAAGCTGGGTCACACACTCACGCTGAGCATAGGCGATCATACCCTACGTGAGTATCCATGTGTTTTTGGCGGTGATCCGGTCAGTGACAAGAAGTATGAAGGCGACCAGTGTACACCGGAGGGTACCTTTCATGTACTCAGCAAATATCCTCACAGGTCATGGGAAAAGTTTATCTGGATAGACTACCCTACAGCTGATAGCCGGCGGAAATACGAGGCTAACCGCCGCCGCGGACAGATACCGGGCGGCAGGGGTATAGGCGGCAGTATAGGTATACATGGCGTACCTGATCATCACGACTATCTCATAGATAAAAGCATCAACTGGACGCTCGGCTGCATATCTCTCCGCACCGCAGATATCAACGAGATCTATCAATATGTGCATGCCGGCACTGAGGTAGTGATCGCTAAATAGCCCCCCTTTCTCGTCCTATTTTTATACCGGGCAGATAGCCTTGACAAGGCATGCCTTGTACCTTATATTATCCTTAGCTGAGGCAAAAAAATACATCTATAAAATATTTCATTTAAAATATTTCTCTTTTCTAAACCATGTTTAAACAGTATATTATGGAAACTTTGATGGTCTACCCATTTTAGGGTATATATAGCAGTTTTTATAACGAAAGGTCGAAAAATACGGGTAAAAGTCTTGCAGCTGCAGGCTTTTTTGAGCAAATTCGTCATACAACCAATCCAACCCATTTATGAGACAACTTAAGATCACCAAATCTATCACCAACCGTGAGAGTGCCTCTCTGGAGAAATACCTCCAGGAGATCGGTAAGGTGGACCTGATCTCTGCCGAAGAGGAGGTCAGACTAGCCAAAAAGATCAAACAAGGCGACAAGGCCGCTCTGGAGAAGCTGACCAAAGCCAATCTTCGATTCGTAGTATCAGTAGCTAAACAATATCAGAACCAGGGTCTAACTCTCTCTGACCTCATCAATGAGGGCAATCTGGGTCTCATCAAAGCTGCACAGCGTTTTGACGAGACGAAAGGTTTTAAGTTCATTTCTTACGCTGTGTGGTGGATCCGTCAGAGCATCATGCAGGCACTGGCCGAGCAGAGCCGTATCGTGCGGCTGCCGCTGAATAAAGTCGGCTCTCTGAGCAAAATAAATAAGGCGTTTCAGATGCTGGAGCAGGAGTTTGACAGAGAGCCTACACCGGAGGAGATCGCCACCCTGCTCAATATAGATGAGGACGAAGTACGTACTACACTGGGTGTGGCGGGTCGCCATATCTCGGTAGATGCACCATTTGTAAATGGTGAGGAGAATGCGCTCATAGATGTGCTGGCCAATCCTAACGCCATATCTGCAGACCGTCAGATGGCCTATCAGGAATCGCTGCGCACAGAGATCGAGCAGTCACTCTCCTGCCTGCAGGAGAAGCAGGCCGAGGTACTGAAGCTGTTTTTCGGTATCGGAGTAGAGCAGCCTATGAGCCTGGAGGATATCAGTGAGCGCTACGACCTGACCAAGGAGCGCGTACGCCAGATCAAAGACAAGGCTATCATACGTCTCAAAAGCAGCAGCAAATGCAAATCACTTAAAACATATCTCGGATAAGAAAATAACTACACCCATCCTATACCAAAGCCCAATTAAGAAAGCCACTCTGCGAGGAGTGGCTTTTGAGTTTGTTTGAGACATTATACAGTCAGATGACT
>JAFDYQ010000054.1 GCA_018267365.1 Bacteroidota bacterium
ATGATGAAAAAATCGGTCTTAAAGCTTGTTTGTAAGCACAGTTCATTGCGAGGAGCGACAGCGACGTGGCAATCCGAATCATGCAAATAAGCCCCCGCAGCACCACACCAAAGGCAAAACTATTATAGGCGTCCCCGCCGCGGCGCGCAGGCGGGCGGGCTCTCCGCTACTGGTCCTCGCTATCGCTACGGGCCATCCGCTCCGATCCCTGACGCAAAACAGCCGACCGCCAAACCCAAAGGCGTCATTCCGAGGTTTTTCAAAACATCAAAAATAAGCGCGACAAAACCGA
Organism: Bacteroidota bacterium; assembly: GCA_018267365.1. Lineage (GTDB taxonomy): Bacteria > Bacteroidota > Bacteroidia > Chitinophagales > LD1 > UBA1941. The sequence goes on from JAFDYQ010000054.1 coordinate 293, forward strand.
AGCCTGCCTGCCGGCAAAGGCAGGAAATCCCCGACCACAACAGGTCAAAATATACCCTTTTCTAGGTATTGATTTTATCATTTGCAAAACCAACCTTTGTTGCTTACCCAATCACAACAACCCAACCTTTCAATCTATGGACTTCAAAGACCAAATCAAGCAACTCGGCGAGCGCGTCATCAAACTCAAAGACCAGGTAGCCACAGAGCAGGCTACAAAAAATGCACTCATCATGCCTTTCCTCGCCGCACTAGGCTATGATGTCTTCGACCCCAATGAAGTCGTACCTGAATTTATCTGCGACATCGGCACCAAGAAAGGCGAGAAAATAGACTACGCGATATTTATCAAAGGTGCACCCGCCATTCTTATCGAGTGCAAACACTGGGGCCAGAACCTCAGCCTGCATGATGGCCAGCTACTGCGCTACTTCCATGTATCAAAAGCCAAGTTCGGCATCCTGACCAATGGCATCATCTACCGCTTCTACTCAGACCTCGCGGCACCCAATAAGATGGATGAAAAGCCCTTCCTCGAGATCAATATGACCGACCTCCGAGAAAACCAGATCGAAGAGGTAAAGAAATTTCACAAGTCCTACTTTGACGTAGATAGCATACTCACTACAGCCAGTGAGCTCAAGTACATGGGCGAGCTGAAAAATATCCTGAATCAGGAGCTCAATAATCCATCGCCTGATTTCGTGCGCCACTTCGCCAAGCAGGTAGTACCTGGCATGGTCACGGCTAAAGTGCTGGATCAGTTCACTGCGCTGCTCAAAAAAACGTCCTCTCTATACATCACAGACCTCATCACTGAACGGCTCAAGACCGCCCTCACCAAAGAAAGCGAAGCCACAGAAGAAGCCGCAGCAGAAGAAAAACAAGCAGCCGCGGCTGAGGAAAAGGTAATCACCACTCAGGAGGAGTTAGAAGCCTTCATGATAGTCAAGACCATCCTGCGTCAGAAGATACCTGTAGCCCGAGTAGCCTATCGTGATGCGCAGTCCTACTTCGCCATCCTGCTGGACGACAACAACCGCAAAACCATCTGCCGCCTCTATCTCAACGGCAGCAAAAAATACATCGGCACCTTCGATGAAAACAAGAAAGAAACCAAGATCGAGGTGACCTCACTCGATGATATCTTCCAGCACTCGGGACAGCTACTGACCACGGTGGAGAATCATGATAAACTAAAGGAGGGCGCTTGAATTACATCCGCATTTTACTAGAAAGAGTACGCGATTTTCAACAACTATATCATTAAGAAAAGTATGGATAATAGAGTATTTTATGGCCAGTATTCACTTAAACACTGGATTGAATTAATATTAAAACAAAACATTGTACTACCGGACTATCAGCGTTTTTTTGTATGGGACGAAAAGAAAGTTAAAACTCTGATTACGGCATTAAAAAACAAGCAATTTGTTCCGCCCATAACTATTGGAGCTTTTAACCTAAATGACACGACGCAAAATTTAATTCTTGATGGCCAGCAAAGGCTGACTACAGTTCTGTTAGCCTATCTAGGTCTATTCCCAGATAAGGATTATTTCAAAGCCAATATTGAAAAATTAGCGAACGAAAATGATGATGACGTCGACGAGGAGGATCAATTTGACGATATACTAAAGTGGGATTTTAAAGAGTTAACTAAAAAAGGCAATAGCAAAGAGAGTATTCTAGAGAAAACAAAAACCGGCAACTACAAAGAGGTAGACTTTGAAGTCAACGAAGAATTCTTAACAAAAACTTTCTTAGGTTTCTCATATTTAGTACCGCAGAAAAGTACGCAACAAGCTCAACAAAAATACTATTCAACAGTATTTCGCAGCATAAACATTGCTGGGCAAAAATTAATCCCACAAGAAAGTAGAGCTTCCTTATACTTCTTAAAATCAGGATTGCGAAATTTCTTCGATCCCGATTTTATGAAGCAGATTAAGATTAAGAATTCCAATAGTGAGAGCGCGGTCGATTTTCTGAGATTCCTGGCGCTCCTATCCCAATATTCCAAAGATAGTCAAGCTAATTATGTAGCGGCTGGTTACAAATCTCAAATGGAAGATTATTATGAGAAATACATCTATTCAGTTGCAGACGAAGAACCCTCTACATTATTTAAACCTTTTTCGCAACTCTTCCCAGATGGTACTTTCCAATCAAGATTCGATAGATTAGAGCAAACACTAACTGCTCTTTCCATTCCCACACAATTTTCATCCATAATTGAAATGGATACATATTTATTCGGACTTATTTATGCTATAGTTTTCAGAGATAAAAGCATTGATGTCACCAAGAAAGAATCTTTAATAAATGATATCGAAGCAAAAATCAGTGAGTTCAAAACCGTAGATGCACATAAAAAATCTCCCAGTGCACTTAAATATCTGCGGAATCGCATCACTTCTTCAATAGACATATATAATCAATATATTAATGGGTAGACATACAGCTTTTATCCAGTCTCCGATAACAAATATTCTACAGGACGTAGTATCGGCCAGTGCAAGTGTAGGCACAGGAATGGAAGCATTCCCATTGACAGAGTACGTTTTGCAGTCAACTTTTTTAAAAATGACTGGTTTTCATGAACAAAAGATGAAATGTATATGCTGGGAACTTGCAACAGATGACTATGAGTATCGCTACGACTTTACACGAAAACCAATGGGTGAATACTCAAATTATGATGACAAGGCAAAAGTTTATAAAGATTTACTGGTACAAATAAAAAAGTACGGGCAGTATAACGTAGCAAATGAGATAGGCAGAGCTCATTTACTGCGGGCAAGTCGTAGTGAAATCAAAACTATATTTTTAGGAACATCAATCTTATCATGGACCCAAGAATCTTTTTCAAAGTATCAAGACCTTATAAATGTCTACCAATATAATCACTTCGCAACTGACGATAACACTCTTCTTGCCGAAGCCAACAATATCTACTCTTTGAAAAAGGTCTACGAAGATCACCTGTATAGGCATCGAAATAGATGTGCTCACAATCTTCTGTCGTATCAAGAGAATTTACCGACATTAAATACTCTAGCCGCTCCTAATTATGAATACAATAATTATTACCTCTGGTTCACGCTGCTTACTTTGATGGACAAAATTTATATCGAACTATATCAAAAATATCAACTCGTTTTCGAGGAGAGGTAGTGCCCCCATCTAGTCCTCGTCTATGACGAGGATTCACCCACCATCGCGTTTGCAACGCGAAACATGTACCTCTATTCCATCAGAAAATACCCCTCCCCATAGCGCACCACGGCAGCGCCCGCAGGCGGCGTGCCCAGGTAGAAGGGATACGCCACAGTGAGCGGCGCCTCAGGGTGGCGCAGGTTATAGCTCGCGCGCAGGGAGGCAGCATTCTCATCGCTCACGCGGCGCGGGGTCAGCGTCATAGCCTTGTCAGTAGCGGGCTTTTGGGCAGGAGCAGGCGGCTCCTCGCGGGGCAGATCGGCAGGCGCAGGGGCAGCCTCGTCAGGCGCCTGAGGCTGGCGTACAGGCTCGCGGTCCACATAGCTGATATCCTCCACCTGGCCGCTGCGGTCCTCACACCACCCGTAGTGGTGCCGCAGGGCAAACATGCCCACGCGCTCCGGTATCTCCTTCTTGGCCATCCGCGCGAAAATGCGGTTCTCAAACCGCTGCAGCAGCATCTTCATAAAGTCGATTACTTCATATTGCTTGTGCCACTTGCGGCGCCAGTACTTCCACGTATCCTGGTGCGTGCCCACAGACTCCAGGGCCTGCCCTATATAGAGCATATCAGGATCATTGCGAGAGTAGCGGTCTATCAGGTCCAGGGCCAGGCGGGTACGCTCCAGCGTCCATTTTTCGGCGTAGGTATTGCCTATAGCAGCAGACATAGGTACATCATTTAGTTCAATGCAATAATAGCAAAAAGAAATGATATTTGCAATGACTGACAGGCACCACTTATACACTTCACACCATTGCATTCCTGCCACCCGCCACCTATCACCCGCCACCTCGTCACTCCGTCACCGCGCCCTTCGTCACTCCGTCCCTCCGTCACCCGTCCCTTCGTCACCTTGTCACTCAGCCCCTCGTCACCCGCCACTAAAAATCCACACAATACACTCGCTACCAAATACTTACACGCACAAAAACCCGCCACCAGCCACCCCTCACCTGCCACCACGCCATACCCCCCCTTCATCGGAAAAACTTGCCGCCCGCGCCTGGTCCCGCACCACCCCACCGCAGATAAATGCCTATCTTCATATCAAAGCTCTCTGATGCGCTACGGCCTGCTGCTCCTCTCCCTCGCCTGCTCGCTCTGTGCTGCGGCGCAGTGCGATACCTTCTACTATGACTATGACCACTACCGCATGCATCGCGACCTGCACGAGGTATCGCAGTACCTGTCTATGATCGGTGCGCAGCGGGAGGCCCTGCTGGCTGATGATACGGACAGCCGCTACCATGGCCTGAAGCTGCGGGACCTGGAGGTGTTTAACTACGATACTGCGGAGCAGCTCGTCACCGCTGAGATACTGCCCACGCTGCGCCCGGCGCTGGCCCGCACACACGCCCTGGTGATCAATGAGGCGCACAATATCCCCACCTCGCGCACCAACCTGCTACCGCTGATCAGCGACCTGCGGAAGATGGGCTACAAGGACATTTTTATGGAGACGCTGGCCTGGCATGATACCCTGCGGGAAAAGTATGGCTACCCTGATATGCATACGGGCTACTATAGCCGGGAGGTGATGTATGGCGCGCTGCTGCGCCGCCTCATGGCAGATAGTATCCGGCTGCATGCGTATGAGGAGGGCATCTACGCCATAGACACAGCCAGGCGCGACAGTACGCTGACATTCATATCGGCAGACTATCCCGACTGGATACCTGTGGCGGCAGACAGCTTTATGCTGGAGGCCTGGAGCGATGCACTCATAGGCAAGCGGGAAGTAACACAAGCGCTGCTGATATATCAGCAGCTCATGCACGAGCAGATAGACCGCTATATCATCTTCTGTGGCTATGGTCACGGACAGCGCTCTGAGCAGCCGTGGATGGGCGCTATACTGCGCCACCTGACACAGGATACGATGGTAGTGGTAGACCAGACGCTACTCCGCGAGCATAGCAGCGCGGCCTATGACTATGATATCTACCGCCGCTATGCACCGGCAGACCACGCCATGCTGCTCTCCCACGCTGATGGCCGCCCCCTGCGCATACGCCGCAGCGCACCTGACACGGGCACCATACAGCTCTATGACTACTATATCATCACGCCGCGTGCTGAGCTGCAGTACAGCCGCGCCACCTGGCGCACGCTGGGCGACGAGCGGCGGTACTACCCTATCTCCCGCATACTAGACCGCAATATCCTGCCCGCCAGCTACCTGGTGCTGGCCTACTATATGAATGAGTACAGCCGCCTGGGCGACTGTGCCATACCCGTAGACATCCTGCAGGTGAATGATAAGAAGAAAGACCCCGCGCTGGTACTGGACCCGGGCCGCAAATACTATATCAAAGCTACGCTCAACGGCCGCGAACTAATGAGCAAAAAGTATAGTACGGTGGAGTGAGAACGAGGATTCTGGATGGTGGATGCGGGATGGCCGATTTGGGGATGACTGCAGCGAGTAGTATGGTAATCAAAGAAGATACTCTAGAGTAGTATTGAAAAAAGTTGGTTACTGCTTTCAAAATATTACATCACAGTTCGACACCTTTCCATTTTAGTCAGAATATTCCGTTTGTTTATAAAGCATGAATAGAGATAAAAAACATCGACACATAGGTGTTTTTTATCTCTAAATAATTTACATTGCCTTCCCTTTATATAACCAATCTACGCGAAATGAAAACAAATTTCATCTTACTATTTTTGATGATAGCTTCCGCTTTGCAAGCACAAAACTGTAAACCGGACCTAGAAAAACAAGATAAGATATCCAAAATGGATAATATAGCCTGGCAAGCTATGCTTTATGAGAGTGGAATCGGAAACTCTTTTATTAATACCTCTGATTGGTATATTTCCATGCAATTTGGAAGATACGGGAACAACGATCTACTAACTATTTTTATAGATAAGTACGAAGAATCTGCGCAAAACGCATCCTTTGAATCACAGTATAGAGGACAAGAAGGCCAACCTATCTACCTAGCATTTAGTCAAGGAGAACCACTTAGCCTGATAGTGCAGAATACAAGTACCACCTCAAAGATGAATAATCTATTGGGTAAACTCGTCACAACCGTTAAACTAGGTGTGTTTTTGACGCCTGATAAAATTGATATGTTCAAAAAAGCACTTGAAAACGGAGCTTTAACCGCTATACGACTTCAATTTGCCAATAAGATGCAAATGGAGAAGGATGTTAAAGCAAGCAGAGCAAAAGTGCTAACTGAAAAATTTAATTGCTTTTATGAATACTACGGTAAAACACCCAAAAAAGAGATACCCTCTCCATATCCTACAGTGGCTAAGGATGCTCCGGATAATTTACCTAGAAATGCCGAAAATAAAATAGAATTCGAAGAAGTCATCCCTATCGATGGTGTGAGCAAAGATCAGCTATTTCAACGTGCCAAAAATTGGATGGTTAACTATTATAAAAGTGACCAGTTGGCTGTGAACAATCCGACAGATGGTCAGCTAATTAGGCAGGCATCATTCTTAAAAACCTATCAGAAACCCAACGGAACTAAAGAAACTGATACACATTGGTATAATATTTCTATCTCCGTCAAAGATGGCAAGTATAAATATTCTATAACAGATATTGTGATGGATGATGGTAAGGAAAAGATGGCCCTTGAGACCGGCTACGATATGCTAGCGAAAAGTAATAATCTCCAATATAAGCGCTACGTGGACGAGCAAATTTACAGCGGTGTTTCGGATATCCTCAAAAATCTAAAAACTGCAATGGCTTCTGAGATAAAAAGCAAATCTGATTGGTGATTGAGTCTGTTTCAACATTACAGCTTAGTATAAATAGATCTTTTGCTTTTTAGCACCCATTGCATACCATAACAAAGCAAAAAGCGCAGCCATAGATCAGCTGCGCTTTTGCTATATGAAGGACTAATGAATACTAGGACTGTCGGGGAGTGGTGAAGACCTTCTTTGCCTTGTCGGCTATGTTCTTCATGCGCTCCTGCTCGCGGTGGTAGGCTATCTCTTCATTGTGCTGGTAGGCTTGTTCCTTTTCGGTAAGGGTGCCTTTATGCACATCACTGTGGCGGCCCTGGCCGGGTATGAGGTGCATATCGGGGCCGTGGAGGCGCTGCGGCTTTGAGATGCGGCCTGTATCCATATCTATATTGCCGTCACTGCGGCCCTCCACATCATCTACCGGCGCCGTGTCTCCGCCACCTATGGCATCGGGGCGGTCAGTGTCTATGCGTATAGACTGATCCTGCCTGCCCTCCTGCGCGTCACTGCGCTGTGAGGTTTCCTTTGGTGCTGATGCACCTTTAGATGTATTGGCAGAGCGCTTAGGCTCAGATGAGGCCTGACGTACTGCGGCAGAAGAGGCGGACCGCCTGGCAGGGGGAGCATCAGATTTCTTGCTTGTACTGCCGGATGATCCGGAGGCAGAGGTACTCCTGGAGGTTGTGCTCTTTGAGCCGGTCCCGCCTGATGTACTGCCCGATGTTTTGCGCTTGGCAGCTGTCTTGGTGCCGAGCGCCTTATCCAGAAACTGCTTGCCTTTGGCAATCGCCTTATTGGCTGCATCCCTCACGCTCTTTGGTGCGGCTTTCTCAGCCTTCTTAGCCAATGCCTGCGCCTGGCCGGCCACTTGTCCTGCTACCTTTTTTACGGCCTTTACGGCTTTCTTGGCGGCTGGAGATTTACTGATAGCCTTCTTAGCGGCTGCCTTTGCTGCCTTCTTAGCAGGGGCTGCTTTCTTAGCTACTTTCTTTGAGGCAGCTTTGACTGCCTTCTTAGCAGGAGCAGCTTTCTTAGCTACTTTCTTTGCTGCAGCTTTGACTGCTTTCTTAGCAGGGGCGGCCTTCTTAGCCACGGCCTTTGCTGCTTTCTTTGCAGCGGCCTTAGGTTTGGCTGCCGACTTTGACTTTTTTGCTGTTGCCATGATGTTATGTTTTTTGAGTATGACGCTCCACAGAGTGAGCAATAGATCATGCGGGGCAAATGCAGTGCCAAGAGGAGCGCGAGCGCGACGAGAGGCGAAGAACGGCAAAGACTGCGCCTATGGGTTCAGTATGGCAGTACTACGGTTTGGTAGTATATAATATGCCGGGGGAGCGGTGCCTGGTTTCTATTGCTGTGCGCTACAGATAGCATAAAAAAACCCGCCAGTGAGCATTGGGTTTTAGACTCGCCGGCAGGTGGACCACAGGTATGTATATCTCAGCCCTAGGCCAGGGCGGTAGTGTCTATGCGTATCAGCCGCTCCTGTACGGCTATCAGGACTACAGAGATGATATTGCGTGCACCGGTCTTGCGCAGGATATTTTTGCGGTGGGTACAGACGGTGTTTGCACTGAGCTGGATACGCTCGGCTATCTCATTGCTGCTGAGGCCCTGCCCTATCAGGGCGAGTATCTGGCGCTCACGGCCGGTCAGGTCTGTCAGATTTTTGCAGTTCATCATATAGTGGGTGATTTTGATGACACAAACCTAGGGACCATACCCGGAAAGGGTTAACCATAAGTAGCGATAAAATAGGAAGTCTGCCAAAGCGAAACTCCGGGTCAAATATTGCCGGTCAATGCTATATCTAATGCGCTCAGCCTCAAAGACTGTCCAATAAAAAAATCACCAGAAAAGGGTATAGGATGGATGGATAGATACTTATAAATTTGAAAAAACTATCAATCTATGCCAAGCACACTCACAGTCTCTAAACTGAGCGATCTGACCTTTGCCGTATCCAATGACGGCGTCATAACCATATCAGCCCCCGGCCAAACCTCTATCACCTGCTCCTGCAACTCCTATACCAAATGGTACACCTACGGCACGATAGGCAGCGGGACCAATCCCTTCACATTTGTAGTGGCGCCGACCACGGCACCCAGCGGGCTGAAGTCTGAGAGCTATACCAACAATGCCAACCTGAGCCTGGGCGTGACCACGGACACGCATTCAAAATATGTGCAGGGTACTAATGGTGATTTTCGCCCATCGGGAATGACCACTACCATCTCTATCTGCATAGACAATCAAAGCCTGAACGGCAGCAGCGGCAGCTATCCTAACTATCTGGTAGCCCATATGCCATCTGGCGGTGCCTACCTGACATTCTACCATCCATAACCTGAGATAAACAAAGACCACTTTTCAGCCCAAACGTAGGCGGGAGATCAGTATCGTATCATCAGGCTGCTCTCCCGCCTTTTTTTTTGACCAACAGAACATGATACAAACAGTTACATATACAAGACAGCGACTGCTGAGCCCTTCTGAGGGCCGTATCACCGAGGTATGCCTGATAGAGGCGGACGGCACGGCAGACCTGCCCATATATCTGGAGTGGCTGCGCGCCATGAATGTGCATCGCGGCCTGCTGCTGCTGGTGAATGTACCGGAATACAGCCCAGCAGCCCGCGAGATCCTGCGCGAGATCACCGCACTGGGCATAGAGGTGCTGCCGGTAGAGTTTTCCCGCAGCCGCAATACCAAAAGCGGTACTCCCCACTCCTATCCTATACCCGCCGCAGATGTGCTGCTGGGGGCCACTGGCCCTGACGGCCGCCGTACGCTGTATATAGGCGACTGCAGCAGCCAGGACTACAGATCCCTGCGCTACGACCACCGCTTCCGCACGGCGCTGCGCCGGCTGGGCTACCAGACCATAGCCTGCCGCGATGCAGGCCTGCCCTCACTGGAGGGAGGCGACTGCCTGCAGGTAGAGGGGCATCTCTTTGCTGGCAGGCGCACGGAGCAGCGGTTTGGCGCGCATGCTACCTGTGATATCAGAGAGTTTTATCATCTGGCGGAGGACGTAGAGATACACTTCACGGGGGTGGATGACCCCTCCCCTGCCGAGGGTCTATACCATCTGGATCTGTACCTGGCCTATGCCGGCAGAGATGCTGCGGGGCACCACCGGTTTATGGCAGGCTATATAGATGAGGATAGCATAGGAGACGCGGTGATAGATTCCATGCGGAGACAGCTGGAGGAGTTTCGCACGGCAGTACGGGAGACACTGGATGGGTGTTTTGGCAGCCGCTATACACTGATCCCCGTGCCGATCATAGTATGTGATATCTACCGGGTGTCACCGCTGAATGGTATCACGGAGTATGTGAACGGGGAACTACGCTATTACTTTCCCTGGCCTAAGTTTATCAATGCAAAGACGCACCCCGACTATGACATACAGGAGCGTGTAGAGCGCTCTACGCAAAGGGCCTGGGATATACTGGCAGCTGCACTGGGACCAGCTACGATGGTACGCTGCGCCGTACCTATATACTACACCACTGGCAGCGGACAGTCTCTGCACTGCACCATGGGCATCATAGGCCGGGCCACCTAGACCGGTGCTGTACGTAGCTGCGCTGCTGCAGTCCTCATAGACTGCGATCGGGATCTGGCATAAAACCAAATGCGAGCAACAGTGTAGGCCTTGATATTGTCTACTGTATCCGGTATCTGACCGTTGAGCACCTTAAAGTAGCTGTAGCCTTGCTTCACTGCCGTGGTGAGAAGTTTCAAAATACTATTGTACTCGTCAGACAGGGGTGAGCGGCTGTCTATCCAGCGTTGGGTATTGCGTATCTGGTTTGTGAGCAGATCTATCTGCTCTAGCTCGTAGCGGGCTATGAGTTGGAAGAGCCGCGCGCCATACTTCATATCCTGTCGGGCCTCAGACTTATCACAGATCACCCGCTCGGTATAGTCTATCGCCTCACTCCATTTGTGCAGCATCATATAGGCCACGGCTATATTGTATAGCAGTGCGATCTCGCGTGCCTTATTGACCTTGCGGTGGTGGCGCTTCATGCCATCCATGATCCAGGGCACCATTCTGATGGTCTCTTCATCCTGGTCTGTGCTGTGATAGTAGATCATCTTGTACAGCGCGAGCAGCTGAAAAGCCTCTCCCGCCTCATCCTCATTGGCAGGCTGTATAGCTTCTACTTTATCCAGCAATGCCTTCATATGGCCATAGTCTCCCATCGAGAGCAGGCTGGATAGCAAATTATTAATAGTGATGAGATACATAACCGGATCTGCCTCGCGCATATGAGGATATGCCTCATAGAGCTCATACAATCTGGCCTGATGCTCATAAGCCTGCACTGCATCGCCCCTGAGCTGAAAATACAGGCTCCACGAACTATAATATAAACGGTCAGCCCTGTAGCTGAGACCTATCGTATAATTTTTAAAAGTAGGGTCATTGATTTTCTGATCCGCTTCTGCCCAGAAATTTTGTGGTAGCCCCGCGGCCATGTACATGCGGACCTGTATAAATAGCCAGTCGTTCACATTGCGCAGCGCAGAGATGGTCTGAATCTTTTGCAGCACCCGCTCATACTCCACGCCTATATTATCTGCCTGCTCACGCAGGGTATCATGGCTCAGCTCCAGGTTCATATAAGATTTCTTGACCAGCAGCGTGAGGAGGATGTCGTACTTCTCGTAGCGTTCTGCCATCTGTATGGCGCGATCCAGTGTCTTGCGGCGCAGGGTGTTGAGCCGCTTGCTGCGGTAGAGCTCCTCGTCTATCAGCAGCTCGCTGATCTGTGTATCTATAGACGTACCTGCGCTGTAGCTGCGCAGGGCCTTCATGATCATCTCATGCAGGTTCTTTTTCTCATCGGCAAAGTTCTTGCTCACGCGCGCATCTGTGAGGCTCTTTTTCAGTTGCAACTCGTCATAGGGTCCCTCATCCGGCAGAGCATCGTAGGCATCATAGAGTATCTCGTACTTATTGACCTCGCCTTCTTTGACGTGGCGCTTTGAGAATAGTTTGAAATAGCGCTTCTCGCTGCTCGATAGCGCTTTGACTAAAAGGAAGAGGTCGTCGGTGGCCTTCATGAAAACAACAGATCAGGGTGTATGGGGTGCTCACAAGTTAGACTAAACCGCCGATATACCCTAAAATGGGTATGCCTGTATACAAGTTATATATTGTGACAGCTACGAGAAATGATAGCCGTAATATGAAACAGGAAGCTGAACGCGATAAAAAGCAAAGCTGCCGCTGTACGCAGATGCCACCGATGCATATTCTGAATCAAACACATACATAAGGGTGGTCATCGTGTGCTCACAACCAATCGGTGACATTGCAGTTTGCTGTTTGCCTTTTGCTGTTTGCTATACTCCGTAGGGTATAAACAAAAAGACGCATGCGCGTGTGGGGATCTATGATAGTATACCATCACGAGAAATGAACGGTAGGGTTTGAGCTATGCAAGGTTTGCCGGAAATATATTTAATGACATTTTTGTGAATAAGTATAAATGGCGTATGATGGTGCAAAATCCACTTTCCTGACTTATCTTTGCATCGTGAACCTGATAGAAATACCCTTCCTGTTTTCACTTGCCATACTCGGCATCTATGTGAGCTTTCAGTGGCCCGGCATGATCTTTCGCGCGGTCAAAGAAAAACTCGACACACTCCTCCCCTACACGCTTACCAAACCACTTTACAATTGCCCCATCTGCATGAGCAGCTTCTGGACACTGACACTCGGCACGCTGTGCTGTGTGGCAGACCTGATGCCTGTGCCGGCGCTTTGTCATGCGGGTACTTTCTGGCAGAGTTTTGCGCTGCTTATACTGCTCATACCTGCTGTAGCGGGGATCTGCACCTTTCTCTGTGTGCTGCTGGATAGGGTGAGTGAGTATGGATGCTGACGCTGAGCGAGTATTAAGTAATTAGTAGTAAGTATTACGATAAATGCAGCGGCAACTGCGATTTCTGGATAAAAATTTTTGAACCCTATGTATTGCGCTCCTGACAAACATATCCGACTGGAATACTGCGTGCATGACAGCCATCTGCACATAGCTGACATCACTGACCCTCGCTATGAGGGTAGCCCGGCGCTGATCAATAAGATACAGGACACTGTGGCTTGCGATTTTGTACCGTATGCCTATCGTATGATGGCGAAGTACAACTATAAACTGCCATATGCGAAGATGAAAGAACTTTTCACGCAGTGGCTGGCAAAGTATATGATGCGCAAAAAGAAGTGGCCTGTGATATCCGAGTATTATAAGCTACTCTACAACGAGAGAGAAAGATGCTTTAAAATCAGGAATCAAAAAGAAGATAATATCAATAGTAGCTGGAGGCTGATCGCAAACCGCGTACACCTGGATACGATCATGGAGTTTATAGAAAATGCGCAGTATGTCTTTTATGATCATACTGCCTACTATCCTGATGCGGCGGCTGTGCGGTATGCACTGCAGATGTGGATCGCGCATCATGCGGAGCAGAGTATTTAGTAGCTAGTATTAAGTATTTAGATAAATGCGGGAAGTCTGCCTATCGTTGACAGTTGACTGTCGACAGCTGACTCCGCACAAAAGACACTCAACAAACAAAAACCATATGAGCTGGACCGATCTCCTCACGCCTGACCACTGGCAGTCGCTGGGCGGCTGCAGCTGCGGCGGCACCGCGCGGCGCAAGTATAAGCGCATAGGCACAGACTATGAGCTACAGGTACTGACGTCGGTATATCAGTACAAAATATTTCGCGCAGGTACATTGGTGCAGGTAGGCCAGCTGGCAGACCTGGAGCAGGCGCTGCAAAACCTAAACCTGCTCTGACCATAGAAAGCATCTATCATCAATAAAAAATAATCAACCATATATATGAATCAACTCTTACGAAAACTATTCCACCGGAGACAGCGCAACCCTTTTCCAGATAGCAAGCAGGTGATAGAGTTTGCCTTTGAGTGCGGCGGCATACGCTACTACCGCCATGTAGACGAGATGAATATGCCCTACCGCCGCGCGCTGAAGGCGCTGACCATCTACAAGGAGCTAGACATGAAGTGCGACCGCCACTACCTGGACCAGCACATAGAGGCCATGGACGCTATACTGGAGGGCACACGATTTAATGTAGAGAGCTTGCTGAAGATAAAGACCCTGACCGCACAGCTGCGCGAACGCGTACAATGGATCATCGTACCAGACCACGTGTACAAACTCGCCTCTGTGCGGTATTTTGACGAGACAGAGAATCCCAATGACTACGACTGGAAGTATGCGGCGCAGAAGATCGCGCACTGGAAGAAGCATGAGGGCGTGAACGATTTTTTTTTGCGCGAGCCCATAGCGACGTTGATACCGTTTTTAAAAGATGCGCCGCTAGATTTCGAGAGCTTTTCCCGGCAGGTAGACGAGCTGACCCGGAGCCAGTTGGACGTTATCTTGTCGATGCTGCCCCGGCCGCAGAAGATAGCATCATCCGGCTCTACAGAGGCCTTATTCTCGGAGGAGATACAGCTAGAGAGCCAGCCATAGAGCACACCGGCATCTACGACTACCTCTCTCAGCTGAATGATGCGATCATACGGGCTAAGGAGCGGGAGAAAGAGGAGCGATGAGTAGTTAGTAGTTAGTAGTTAGTAGTTAGTAGTTAGTAGTTAGTAGTTAGTAGT
>JAFDYQ010000055.1 GCA_018267365.1 Bacteroidota bacterium
CTTTGAATTCATTATATAAGTCAACTTTTGTGTCAACTTATTTCAGGACGGAACAAACACCATATTGATAAAGGGGCCTCAAGGCCCCTTTTTTCATGCCATTTAATGCCGTTTATTTATTTTTGACCGATGTTCGGACGGGTGGTTTTTTCATTTTGTATTGTAGTACTCAGCATGCTGCATGCCTCTGCTGTCAGTACCGACACACGTAGTGATTCTATAGACATCACCCACATAGACCTCGGCATAGATGTATCTCATTTCTCACAAAAAGTACTGTACGGTCAGGCTACTCTGTCCTACCAGGCCAGGGTGAATGGCGTCACATACATCAGACTTGATCTGCTCGGACTCACCATAGATTCTGTCAGAAGGTCCGGCACCAGTCTTCCATTTTATTATAATGACTCAGTGATCAGTGTGGATCTGACCCGCTTGCTGGGAGCAGGGCAGCGTGATAGTCTTACAGTGTTTTATCACGGCACTCCGGTGCAGCCTCCCGGAGATTTTGGCGGGTTTTATTGGGACAATACATATGCATTTAATATTGGTGTCAGCTTTCTGGCTGAACCGCACAATTTTGGCAAAGTGTGGTTTCCTTGTTTTGATAATTTTGTAGAGCGCAGCACTTATCATTTTGCCATCACTACAGATTCCTCCCGTAGCGCCTATTGCAATGGCTATGCCGATAGCAGTACGATCAATGCCGACCACACACGCACCTGGTACTGGAGTATGAAGGATGAGATACCTTCCTATCTCGCTTCTATGAGCGTAGCAGATTATGCGGTGGTGCATGATGGCTATGCGGCTATGAATGGTAATTTGCCTATCTGGCTCGTGGCACGCCCGGGAGATACTACAGCGCTGAAGAATTCCTTCCGAAACCTGAAGAATGCCCTTTCCATTTTTGAAGATCGCTTTGGGCCGTATGAATGGAATAGGGTAGGATACTGCATAGTGCCTTTCACAGCAGGCGCTATGGAGCATGCTACCAATATATCCTATATGCGCGCCATAGTGAATGGAAACCTGCAGTATGAAAACTATATGGCGCACGAGCTGTCTCACCATTGGTTTGGAGATCTGGCCACCTGTGACAATGAGGCCGATATGTGGCTCAATGAGGGTTGGGCGCGGTACTGCGAGAGTATTTTCTATGAAGGAGTGTATGGCGCTGACAGGTACAGGCAGGAGATACGTAGCAATCATGATGATGTGATCCACCTGGCACATGTAGAGGATAGCGCCTACTGGGCACCATCTCCTATGCCCGGCCGTCTGACCTATAGTAATTACAGCGTCTATGAAAAAGGCGCAGACAGGGCACACACACTCCGGGGCTACATGGGCGACTCGCTTTTCTTTGGCTGTATCAAAGGATACCTGCAGCAATACAAGCGCAAGGCAGTAAACAGTACCACTCTCCGTGACTACCTGCGCACCTGCAGCGGCCTGAGCAATATTGATGATTTTTTTACAGATTGGATCTTTGACGGGGGCTTTCCTGATTTCTCTATAGAAGACAAGCGCATAGTAGCTAATGGTACCGGCTATGAGGTGGGTGTCACTATTCGGCAGCGAGGCGACCATACTTCACATCTGTTTCATAATGTGCCGCTGGAGTTAGCTTACTTTGACTCAGCAGGGCATAAGGTAGTACGTACAGCTATTGTGTCCGGTGCATGCACACAGTACTTTGCCGACCTGTCTTTCGCACCGGTGTATATCGCATTCGATTTTAATGAAAAGCTAAGTGACGCCGTGACAGATCAGTGGGTAAAGATGGCAGGCCTTAGCCATCAGTATAGCATGGGCACAGCGCGTATGACCATAGATCTGGCGCAGAGTACGGACTCATCTCTGGTCAGAGTAGAGCACCACTGGGTAGCGCCGGATGCGACTATGAATACTATATCCGGCCTGCATCTTTCTGACTATCGGTATTGGAATGTAGATGGGATCTTCTCCGATGATTTTATAGCATCGGCCACTATCGCATACAATGGGTCTACTACTACTGCCGGCTATCTGGATAATACTTTTATCACTAATAGGGAAGATAGCCTGGTGGTGATGTATCGCCCCGATGCGCGGAGCCTGTGGCAGATCGAGCCGGATGTCGCCTTCGCCACCGGCAGCCTGACGGACAAAGTAGGCTCTGTGCGTATCAATAACCTCCGGAAAGGGCAATATGCCCTCGCTATTTACGATGCCGGACGCCGGGATTCAGCACTGGCAGGAGCAGATTGTTACCCTTTGGCTGTGACAGATATGGGTACCTCTGCCGACTTTAAAGCCTATCCTAATCCTGTGCATGCCGGCGTACTGATCATCGAGACAATAGGCGGGGCTAACTATGTGGAGTGCACTATGACCAATACGATGGGTCAGAAAGTATTGGAGCAGAAGATAGCTCCCGGCCTGGAGAGATTTGAAGTGAATACAACGGGCCTCGCAGGCACATATGTAGTGAGCCTGATAGATAAAAACGGTAATAGTGTTTCCAAAACAATACAAAAACTAAACTGATAGATGAATAAAGTGGTAGTGATCGGAGCAGGTACTATGGGAAACGGCATAGCCCATGTTTTTGCCATGAGCGGATATAGCGTAAAGCTGGTAGATGTAAAGCAGGAAGCGCTCGACAAAGCGATCACCACCATCACAAAGAATCTGGACCGGATGGTGTCTAAAGGTACAATAGATGAAGCAAAGAAGGCTGAAACACTCAGAAATCTGGCTCTGCAAACAGACCTCGCCACTGCCTGTGCAGAGGCAGATCTAGTGGTAGAGGCGGCTACAGAAAATATAGACCTCAAGCTCAAAATATTTCAGCAGATAGATACAGCCGCTCCGGCAGGCGCGATACTGGCTACCAATACCAGCTCTATCTCTATCACGCGTATAGCAGCGGTGACCAAACGTCCTGATAAGGTAATAGGTATGCACTTTATGAATCCGGTACCTGTCATGAAGCTCATAGAAGTGATACGTGGCTATGCCACCTCAGATGAGGTGACAAAGCAGATCATGGATCTATCAGTCAAAATCGGTAAGATACCGACAGAGGTAAACGACTATCCCGGCTTCATAGCAAATCGCATACTCATGCCCATGATCAATGAGGCCGTCTACTCTCTCTACGAGGGTGTGGCAGGAGTGCAGGAGATAGATACAGTGATGAAGCTAGGTATGGCGCATCCCATGGGACCGCTGCAGCTGGCGGACTTTATCGGGCTGGATGTCTGCCTGGCCATCTTGCGCGTGCTGTATGATGGTTTTGGCAATCCTAAGTACGCACCATGCCCGCTGCTGGTGAATATGGTGACTGCGGGCTATCTCGGTGCCAAGAGCGGTGAGGGATTCTATAAGTACACTGCAGGATCTAAAGATGCAGCCGTATCATCTATGTTTATGAAATAGGCATTGCCCGAAACAATTTGGCCTGTCTGGGTATATTCTGTACTTTAGGACCATATCCTACGAACTTTTTACACAGGAGTCCGTATGATCCTGAAACTCAATAACCACCAGACTGGACCCGATGCGAAAATTGCTATTTATTGTCATAGCCCTATGCCTTGCCATAGGTGCGTCGGCTCAGACCAGAGACTTCCAGTATTTCAAGTCACTGGGTACAGTACAGTTTTACGAGAAAAACTATCTGGAGGCTGTATTCAACCTACAGCAGGCATCCTCTCTCAAACCTAATGACAAGGAAGTAGCAGACTTTCTCCGTATGAGCTATGATTCTATCGGCTCCAAGGAACTGGCTAACAAGATGCGCCTTAAGATTGAGAAGTTTGGTAGCAATGACCGCAGACCTATGATCCAGCCACCTACGCTGGAGGAGACCCCCAAGCCGCTGAAGCATGACAAGTTTCTAGAGCGGCCGCGCATGCATCTGGCCAATGAAGCTGCCAACGATATCCGCCAGCTGGGAGATTATTTCATGGACAGGGAGAGCTATGACTCTGCTGTGGCATGCTATAAAAGCTATCTATCCGCCAGACCGGGAGATAGCTCCGTGTATTACTATCTGGGTACGGCATTATATTATCTCAAGAAATATGAAGAAGCTGTAGAAGCATACGAGGCAGTCATAGCCAAAGAGCCGCGCCGCGCGGAGATATACAACTGGATAGGCGTCTGCGAGTTTCTGACGGGCAACTACCTCGCAGCACGTGATAACTTCAAACAGTGCATCAAGTTTGACAAAGACTATAGTCTAGCCTATTTCAACCTCGGAAAGACACAATATGAACTGGAGGACTACAGTAGTGCTGCCAAAAACCTGGAGCATGCGCTGGAGTATATGCCAAAGGATAAAGACATCATCCGCATGCTGGCAGATATATATTATATGTCAGGAGAGTATGACAAGGCAAAGAAGTTTTACGAGCAGGTCTATCAGGATGCCAAAAGCAACGAGCGGGTCAACTACCGCCTGGGTGACCTCTGCCTCCGTGCAGGCCAGTGGAATAATGCGATCACCTATCTCGAAGCCTTTACTGCCAAGGCACCCGATAATGCGGATGGCCTGCGTAAACTCGGCATTGCGTACTACAATACTGAGAAGTATACCTTTGCCATAGATTGTTTTGAGAAGGCATCTAAAACGCTATGGGACGATAAGGAAGTAATGCTATACGTAGCCATCGCTGCCAATAAGCTAGGCAACTATCAGAAGGCAGTAGAGTTTGGCAATCGTGCAATATCACTGGATAGCCGCTATGGCCGTGCGTACTAC
Source organism: Bacteroidota bacterium (assembly GCA_018267365.1). Classification (GTDB taxonomy): domain Bacteria; phylum Bacteroidota; class Bacteroidia; order Chitinophagales; family LD1; genus UBA1941. The sequence goes on from JAFDYQ010000055.1 coordinate 4,754, forward strand.
CAGCTCTATCTGGCCTATAAGGGCCTGGGCCAGCGCAAGCAGGCCAAGGAGAATCTGGACAAGGCCAATGATATTGATAAGAATAATATCACGCTGATACAGGAGTGATTACATCTTCTCCGGCACTTCGATACCCAGTAGCTTCATCGCCTTGCTGATCGTATCTCCTGTCACTTTTGAGAGCAGGATGCGCAGGTCTTTCTCCTGCTGTGTAGGGGCTGTGAGTATCGGCACTTCGTTATAAAACTTATTGAAGAGCTTTGCAATGTTGTATGCGTAGTTGGCTACTTCAGCCGGGTCGAATTTATCTGCCGCAGACCGTAGCACATTAGGATATTCAAACAGCTGCAGTATCAGCTCACGCTCCGTAGGATGCATAGCAGCATGGATATCTGTTGCATTCACCTCAGCTGCATACCTGCGTATGATAGACCTGATACGCGCATGCGAGTACTGTATGAACGGCCCCGTATGCCCATGAAAGTCTATCGACTCCTCCGTATTAAAAATCATCTTCTTATACGGATTCACGCGCAGGATAAAGTACTTCAGCGCACCGAGGCCGATGGTCTTATATAGTGCCTTTGCTTCAGCTTCGCTGAAACCATCCACTTTGCCTAGCTCATTTGTTTTCTGCTCGGCTATCTGTAGCACATCTGCTATCAGGTCATCTGCATCCGCTGTCTTACCTTCGCGCGATTTGAAGCGGCCGGTAGGAGACTCTACGAGCGCGTAGGAGAGATGGTGTATACCTTCTGCCCAGCTTTTGCCTAGTTTCTCCAGGCAGAGTTTGAGTACCTTGAAGTGGTAGTCCTGCTCATTTGCTACTACGTAGATCATCTTGTCCATGTGCCACTCGTCATACCGCACCTGCGCTGTGCCGAGATCCTGTGTCATATAGAGAGAGGTGCCGTCACTACGCAGCAGTATCTTCTCATCCAGTCCGTCCGGTGTGAGGTCTATAGCCACCGCACCATCAGGACGCTTGTAGAAAACTCCTTTCTCCAGACCTTCCTCTATGATGTCCTTGCCCAGTGTATAGGTTTGCGACTCATAGTAGTCTTTATCAAAAGATACCCCCATCACATCATAGGTCACCTGATAGCCGGCGTAGACCCATCCGTTCATCTTTTTCCAGAGTGCGATGGTCTCTGCATCGCCGGCTTCCCACTTCAGCAGCAGGTCTTTGGCCTTGGCAAAGATCTCAGTCTCTTGCTGGGCTACCTCTTTTTCTTTGCCGATGGCTTTGTATACGTTCTGGTCTGCAGGTACATTGTACTTAGCACGCAGTTCTTCCTCTACCTTTTTACCAAAGAGAACATAATAATCTCCTATCAGGTGATCTCCCTTGATACCCGAAGACTCCGGTGTAACGCCATTGCCATACGCTATATACGCCGCCATAGATTGGCAAATGGAGATGCCCCGATCGTTGTAGATACTTACAGTGGTCACATCATAGCCGTTTGCCTTCATCACTTGAGTCATAGAGTAGCCGAGCAGCATATTGCGCACGTGGCCTATATGCAGTGGCTTATTGGTATTGGGGCTGCAATATTCCAGCAGCACCTTCTTGCCATTGGCAGGGAAAGCTGTAAAGTTCTCAGCGTTGAGCTCTGCCAGTCTTTCTGACCAGAAGCGATCCGTAAAGCTGATATTCAGGAAGCCCTTGACTACGTTGAATTTTGCTACGATATCGAGCTTGCCACGCAGCGCCTCACCGATCAGGTTGCCGGTCTCCTCCGGAGACTTCTTAGATAGTTTGATCAGGGGAAAAGTGACGATAGTGTAGTCACCTTCAAATTCTTTCTTGGTCTGATTGATAGTAATGGCGCTTTCGGCCACTTCACCGCCAAATAGGTCGGTGAAAACGCCTGCTGTCGCTGATTTTAAGAGCTGCTCGATATTCATGATTGAGCAATATTACTAAGAAAAAAAGATAGCTATCTCATAAAGAAGAATATACAGCCTTTAACTTTTAAATGCATTAATTTCGCAGGCAATTTCCTAAGACAGATGCACAAGAATCCAAAATACAAAGACCTCATAGAGCAGACCTTTGACTTTCCGCAGAAGGAGTTTACTGTAGACAACAATGCGCTGCGGTTTAATAACCTGCCACTGATGGACATTATCAAAGAGTATGGCACGCCGCTGCGCATCACCTACCTGCCTAAGATCAGCCAGCAGATACAGCGCGCCCGGAGGTTATTCAACTCGTCCATAGCCAATCTGGATTATAAGGGTAACTATCACTACTGCTACTGTACGAAGAGCTCGCACTTCTCCTTTGTGCTGGAGGAGGCGCTGAAGAGCAAAGTCAATATCGAGACCTCTTCTGCTTTTGATTTCAATATCATCAAGAGTCTAGAGGAGAAAGGCAAGATCACCAAGGATATCACCATCATCTGCAACGGATTCAAGCCACAACGCTACCAGGATAATATTATAGGCGCGATCAAGGATGGCTATAAGAATATCATCACCGTACTGGACAATCTGGATGAGCTGGACCGCTACCAGCAGCTAGACGGCGAGCCGCTGCAGATAGGTATGCGCATAGCCGCAGAGGAGGAGCCTAAGTATGAGTTTTACACCTCGCGCCTTGGTATCCGTGTGAATGACATTATCCCATTCTACCAGCAGAAGATACACGACAACCCGAAGTACAAGCTGAAGATGCTCCACTTCTTTATCGACACGGGTATCAAGGATGTAAACTACTACTGGACGGAGTTTCACAAAGCTCTGCGCATCTATACCGATCTCAAGAAGATATGCCCTGACCTGACTACCATCAATCTCGGTGGCGGTATGCCTATCAAGCAGTCCCTGGCGTTTGACTTTGACTATGAGTATATGATCAATGAGATCGTGAGCCAGATCAAGACAGAGTGCATGGACGAGGGCGTAGACGAGCCGGATATCTATACCGAATTTGGTAGCTATACAGTAGGCGAGTCCGGTGCAGTGTTATTTTCTGTGCTCGGACAGAAGCAGCAGAATGACCGGGAGACCTGGTATATGCTGGACGGCTCACTGATGAATAACCTCCCTGACATCTGGGGCCTGGCGCAGCGCTTTATCATGCTGCCTGTCAATAACTGGAACGCAGAATACAAGCAGGTCAACCTCGGTGGTATCACCTGCGATGTAGGAGACTACTACAACTCTGACGCGCACATTAACCAGGTGTATCTGCCGAATATCAAGGAGAATGAGAAGCTCTATATCGGCTTCTTCCATACGGGCGCTTATCAGGATACACTAAGTGGCTATGGCGGCATCAAGCACTGTCTGCTGCCATCACCACCACATCTGCTCATAGATGAGAATAAGGGCAAACTTTCCTATAAACTTTTTGCTGAGGAGCAGACAGCAGATAGCATGCTGAAGATTCTTGGCTATTGAGATTGCCTGAGACATATAAAATAGAGAAGCCCTATCATCTGATGATAGGGCTTCTCTATTTTATATGATTTGGCTGTGACTAGTGAGCTACAGAGATCTTGCCTTTGTAGATAGTCAGATGGTTATTGCTGCGGATGCTGATCGCATAGATGCCGGTAGGTAGATTGGCTACATCTATCGCGTTGCTGATATTGCTGAGTATACCTGTGTATACTACACGGCCTGTCAGGTCTGCCATCTGTATAGTGCTACCTGTCTCAGACTGTGCTACTACTACATTTATAGTATTATTAGCAGGGTTAGGATAGGCGTTCACTGCGGCAGCAGTGCGAATATCGTTGATACCATTTACTACAGCCACAGTATCGTTGAAATGCACGTCATCTACCCACAGTGTAGAGCCATATTCGGTACCTGTAGAGCTTTTGCCGGACTTGAAGACAATGTTGAGTGTGTCAGGCGTACCTGTGCCGCTATAGAGGCCGGTGAGCGGGAAAGCCAGGAAGCCGCCCTGCGGTGCTGGTGGCAGGTAGAAGAGCTTAGTACCTGCGGTGAAGAGGGAAGTGCTGCCTTGACGCAGATTGATCTGCACGGTGGCAGAGTCAGCACCTGCACCGGGTATATATGCATAAGCCATATATAGCGTATCAGGTTTCCTGCTGAACGGTGTGCCGCTAAACACGGGAGCGCCTTGGGCTACATTGATGGTGCCAAGACCTACGAAAGAGCGGAGAATACTTGCTGATGGTACAAACACAGAGTCGGTTTTCATCATTAGGGAGGCCAAGCCCTCTACATGCGTCATAGCATTGGTATCTTTTTTAGCGAAGTAGCTATACTGTGGGCCAAACCCGTTTGCCAGCGTATTCCAGCCGATAGGGTTGATAGAGTCGTTCCAGTTTTCAAAGCCGCCGTTTGGCACCTGCTGCGCATGTGCGCCTATGGTCAAAATGGAAGTAGCAAGAAGGATAAATACCTTTTTCATCAAATGTGTTTTTTGTTTAAAGAATGATCACGGGGGCAAACCTATGACAGGATGGCCGCAAGCGCAATGAGCACGATCATTTTTAAGAAGCTCAGAAGGTATTATGACAATGCCATGACAAAACGAGGCTCTGCTAAGGGTTTATCAGCTTAAAAGACATCAGCATCTTATCTATGTCTTTGCCATAGCGCAGTTTGCGGTCCTCGCCGCGTGTCCAGATGCAGTACTGGTAGTATTTATCTTTGGCCTCCAGCGTGAGCACACTGTAGTATATCATCTCCCCCTGCATCTTGCCGGCCAGCTCTGTATGTACTCCTTTTGCTCCCGGTATTTCTATTGCAGCAGAGTCATTCACCATGGGTTTATCCAGCACCTTTTTCAGGATGCCTATTTGCTCATCATAGTATGCCGGAAATGCTTTGTCCTTAGCCCCGTCGAAAGCCACTGCATAGGTATTGCGGTAGCGGTTGCAATATTGAAACTCCGCACCGGGCTTCAGGTCGTCGCACTTAGAGAGATAGTCAGGCACCGAGACACTAAACTCATTATTGACATTGATGAGTTCATCCTTGTAAGAATACTTGCATGATGGCAGTATCAGAGATGACAGGGCTATAAGGGACAGGACGATGAAAGACCTCATGTAGATAGTATCGGGTTTAAGCAGTTCGTTTTTCGCTTTCCGCGAGGTTATTGCGCAGTGTTTTGGCGCGCTGGTCAGGGCCATCATGGCTCCAGCCCGGCGGCATGAAGATATATTTGATCTTGGTAGCCAAGTCAGGCGCACGGCTGATGTCTTTGCCTAGTGAGGCAAACTCGTGACCGGCGATCTTGAAAAGGTTATAAGTATGGATGTTGCTCGTGATGCCATACACCGGTTTCTCCGTATCACGCTCCTCTGCAAAGGTGCCAAAGAGCCTGTCCCAGATGATCAGTATACCGCCATGATTGCGGTCCAGATAGCGGATGTTTGAGGCATGGTGTACACGGTGGTGAGAGGGTGTGTTGAAGATGAACTCATACCAGCGTGGCAGTTTGCCTATGGTCTCAGTATGCGGCCAGTACTGATAGATCAGCGAGATGGACATCATCATCAGCATCATCAGCGGGTCAAATCCCACCAGTGGCATCCACAGCCACCAGATGTATTTATATAGCTGCTCTGCCCAGCTCTGGCGGAGCGCAGTAGCGAGGTTGTATGACTGAGAGGAGTGGTGGTTGACATGGGCTGCCCAGAGCACGCGTACCTCATGGCTGAGTCGGTGGTGCCAGTAGAAGGTAAAGTCATCTGCAAAGAGCAGCAGCACCCATACCCACCAGTGGGAGATATGCCACTGCAGCGTCAGAAACTCAGCCATATTAGCCGGGGCGAGCTGAGGGAAGATGGCGAAGTTATCATGCACCAGCGTGTACACACCATACGCCAGGCCTTTCATTATCACATTGATCACGAGAGAGCCGAGGCCCATGCCTATAGAGGAGAAAGCCTCCTTGCGATCAGAGTAGAGGTCGCGTTGTTCCTTATAGTTGATATAAAGCTCCGTCCCTATGGCTATCAGGAAAAACGGTATGGCATACAGCACAGGGTCTGTCTCCGGTGGCACCGTTTTGAAGATGTTTAATATCATGATCAATTCAAATTTAATTTTCTCGTATGAGTCCACAGCCAGGTCAGGACCACCAGCAAATATACACCTGCTGCCAGCATTGCATAGGTATTGCCCATATATTTTGAAGCAAAGAACCAAAGCACCCCGGCTATCACGGTGGCCCGCAGCGCCTCTGCCCATATAGCCCAGCGCCTGCTCTCAAAGAGGCCTCCGATGTTCAGCACGGAGAAGATGACCAGCAGCGAGATGGCGACTCTGGCAGGGAAGGCGATCTCCTTGATACCGAAGAGGAAAGCAGAAGTACCGGCCAACAGCAGCACAAACTGGATAAAGATGTAAGCAGTCATCTGCGCAGAAGCCTTGGCATCATACTTCTCAAAGGTGGCAGGTGTTATCTCTTTGTAAGCCAGCATGCCGCCCATCTCTGCAGGCTTCCAGCCTGGTGCGCGGTAAAACATACGCAGGCTGTCTCTCATGCTACCTGCCTTGCCGGCCTCTCTGGCCAGGTCGTACCAGTACTCTACATTCAGCAGGATAGGGTTCCAGCTTTTGGGCTGTGTGGTGATGCCGTAGACCACCTCCTCTTCTTCCTCCTGAAAGGTGCCAAAGACCCTGTCCCAGATGATCAGCGTCCCTGCGTGGTTCTTGTCAATGTACTTCGGGTTGACGCCGTGATGCACGCGGTGGTGAGAGGGCGAGTTGAAGACGTACTCAAACCAGCGTGGCATGCGGCCTATCACCTTGGTATGTATCCAGAACTGATACAGCGTCTGTATGGAGGCGATGGTCACAAACATGGCCGGATCAAAGCCCAGCGCCGCCAGCGGCAGGTAGAAGACCCATGAGAAGGCGCCCTGCACCCAGGCCTGGCGCAGCGCCACGGTCAGATTGTACTCCTCGCTCTGGTGGTGTACTACATGGCTGCCCCATATCACAGAGATCTCATGTGCCAGCCGGTGAAACCAATAGTAGAAGAAGTCCACGCCGAGGAAGAGCACGATCATCACCGCGAGGTACAGGCCTGCCTGCTTAGGGTCGCCCGGTATCCAGCCCTTCAGCGGAGTGTGGTCGTAGATCCAGATGTACACGCCTATGGTAAGGAAGCGCATGAAGATGCCCGTGATCTGCGAGCCTATGCCGCAGCTTAGGTTGGTGATGGCATCATTGAAGCGGTAATACTGCACACCCTGTATGCGCGTGATGAGCAGCTCCAGGCCTATGAGCAGGAAGAAGATCGGTATAGACAAAGTGATCAAAGACATAGTATGAAATTACTATAAATGATGCCTTCGGCAAATGACCCCTATCAGGCGCCTTTTATCTTTCTGCCAACGGGCTATATAGCCTGATAAACAACAGCTACATTAGCGGGGTAAAGACAATAAGCTGATACGTACTGTAGACATAGACGCCTTCCTGGAGGAATCCCGACAGCAGCTCACACTGGATGTGCGCTCTCCAGGCGAGTATGGCACAGGCCACATACCGCATGCCACCAGCCTGCCCCTCTTTGATGATGCGGAGCGGGCTGTGGTCGGTACGGCCTATGTGCAGCAGGGCAGGGCAGAGGCTATAGAGATAGGCCTGGAGATAGTGGGCCGCAAGATGGCCGACTACGTGCGCAGTGTGAAGCCACACGTCAGGGACAACAAGATCTACATCCACTGCTGGCGCGGCGGTATGCGCAGCGGCAGTATGGCCTGGCTCTATGACCTGGCGGGCTATGAGGTCACGGTACTGCGGGGTGGGTACAAGGCCTATCGCCATCATGTGCTCGATACGCTGGCAAAGCCGCTGTCGCTCCGCATCATAGGCGGGCGTACGGGTACTGGTAAGACGGAGCTACTGCAGGCCATGGCGGCACGCGGCGCGCAGATCATAGACCTGGAGGCGCTGGCCTGTCACAGAGGGTCGGCCTTCGGTGGTATAGGGCAGGAGGCGCAGCCACGCACGGAGCACTACGAGAACCTGATCCACCTGAGCCTGTCTGCGCTGGACATGACGCGGCCCATCTGGCTGGAGGATGAGAGCAAGAGTATAGGCCGCTGTGTGATACCCGATGCGCTCTGGCGGCAGATGCGGCGGGCACCGGTATATGTTATAGAGTCGCCTATGGAGGAGCGCATCACGCGGCTGGTCAGAGACTATGGAGGCTGCCCAAGGGAGGACCTGGAGGCGGCTATCCGCGCTATAGAGCGCCGCCTGGGCAATGAAGCCATGAAGACAGCTATACAGGCACTCCATGATGGCCGGCTGGATGAAGTGGTCAGCATCACGCTGCGCTACTATGACAGGGCCTATGACAAGGGACTCTCTGCCTACACCGCCGGGCAGCTGACAAGGATGGGCCGTAACGATAGCGGCATAGCGGGACTGGCAGATACATTGATGACATACAAGTAAGAGAGCATGATGACACTAGAGAGCAAGAAGCCGGATGCAACGCGGCTCACACAGTATAGCAAGGGCTCCGGCTGCGGCTGCAAGGTAGCGCCAGCGGTACTGGCAGAGATACTCAGCGGCAGCAGGGCAGGCCACACTATAGACCCGCTGCTGCTGGTGGGCAATGACACCAGTGACGACGCTGCGGTCTATGACCTGGGCAATGGCACGGCGCTCATCAGCACGACGGACTTCTTTACCCCGATAGTAGATGATGCCTATGACTATGGGCGCATAGCGGCTGCCAATGCGATCAGCGATGTGTACGCCATGGGAGGACGACCTGTGATGGCCATCGCTGTGATGGGCCTGCCGGTAGAGAAGCTGCCTGCAGAGGTGGCCCGCGAGATCATCAGAGGGGCGAAGGATACCTGCGCCAGGGCGGGCATCACACTGGCGGGTGGTCATACCATAGATGCGCCAGAGCCCTTCTTTGGGCTGGCGGTGAATGGTGTGGTGGCTATCCCTGACCTCAGGCGCAACTCGACAGGACAGACAGGAGACGCCCTCTACCTGACCAAGCCCATCGGCACGGGCATGATGGCCACGGCGCTGAAGCGCGGCCTGCGCACGGCAGAGCAGATACGCCCTGCCATAGAGCAGATGGCCACGCTCAACGCCTTTGGTGCGGTGGCGGCACAGCAGGACTATGTACATGCCATGACCGATGTGACGGGCTTCGGCCTGCTGGGGCACCTGATAGAGATGTGCGAGGGGAGCGGCCTCTCGGCGCGGCTGGACTATGGCCAGGTGCCGCTGCTGGAGAGCGTAGCGGAGCTGACGGCTGCCTATGTCTATGCCGACAACACGATGCGCAACTGGAAGAGCTATGAGGCCCGGGTGACCGGTGTAGACGGCGAGCGCCTGCTGACCCTCTGCGACCCGCAGACCAGCGGCGGCCTGCTGATAGCAGTGGCACCCGAGGCGGAGGAAGTTTTTCGACTGATGGCGGAGGAGGCGGGGCAGCCGGTCTGGAGAGTGGGGGAGCTGGTGCAGAGTGGGGAGAAGGTGGTGGTAGTAGGGCCTTGAAGAGGCAAGTTTTTCGACTGAAGGGGGAAAATGGTTCTGTTTATAAGTAGTTGTATATAAATTTATTATGAATATAATTTAT
>JAFDYQ010000056.1 GCA_018267365.1 Bacteroidota bacterium
TTAGTAGTTAGTAGTTAGTAGTTAGTAGTTAGTAGTTAGTAGTTAGTAGTTAGTATTAAGTATTTAGATGAATGTAAGAGTCAAGAACCAAGAGACAAGACAAACGCGATGAAGTGCCTGTGCTGTAGGGACAGATCGCAGCCTGTCATCACCAAGGCAATCTTTGTCAAGATACACTATCGAGTAATCAGCATCAAACATCACTTCGTCCCATCGCCACCTCGTCACTAGTCATCATCTCCCTGCCACCAGCCAACCAACACCAGCCACCAATAGCACCCCACACATCATCATTAACCCCAAAGCACATTTGAACCATGAGTGACCAGATCATTATAGAATTTATCGGAGATCCATCGGGTCTCAAACCTGCCGAGGAGGCGCTACGCGGCCTGGGCAAGAGCAGCCAGGATACGATCGCAGCATTTGAGAAGGCGAATACGGCAGCGAAGCATTTCGCCGAAGGCGCAAAGGAAGCTGCGACGGCTGTGAAAAGTACCGGCGAGGCCGCAGAGAAAAGTGTGAAAGCCCTCTCCTCTCTCTCGCAGGCTATCAGCGGTGGTGCGGTGAAGGCCGTAGCAGACGACTTTAAAAACTGGGCCAAAGAGATAGCTGATCTGGGTGTCAAGAAGGGCGAGCTGAAGCAGCGCCTCACAGAAGTGACGGGCGAGATGGCAAAGGCTAAAGCCGAGATCAACGCCGGCAAAGAAAGCCTCGCGGCACTCACGAAGGAAAACAAAGCCACGGAGAAGGAGATCAACAGCACCGCTGCTGCCATGGACAAATACAGCGCTATGTCTGCCAAAGCCGCAGATAAAAATATAGAGCTGAAGGACAAGATGGATAAGGCGCGTGCCACGCTCACGGGCATGAACGGCACGAGTGACGAAGGCAGCGCTAAGTACAACAAGCTGGTGGCCTCCATAGAAAAATATAGCGGTGAGATAGTCAAGAATGATAAGACGATCACAGACAATGCAGCCAGGATCCATGCACTCGGCGAGACCAACAGGGACCTGGCCGCGAAATATGACCTGGTAAAAGGCAAGATAGACCAGACCAATACATCTGTAGCGACTCACAAGACTGCACTGGCCGGGCTGACCAAAGAAGCAGGCACACTGCAAACCTCGATAGCAAGTGTAGACAAAGAGCTGGCACAGGCCAACAAAAGTTTTGGCGGGCAGAGCAAGGCGGCGAAGGAGAGTACGGAGTCATTCGACAAGCTGATAGGTAATAGCAAGAAGCTGGTATCTGCGCTGGGCGATGTGGCCGCCACCACTGCCTCTGCCACCGGCAGTGAGCGCGACGCCAATAATATACGCCGGAAGACCGCAGAGGTGCTACAGGCGCTGACCACTGCGCAGACCATAGCCACCGGCGCTACAGAGGCCATGACCGCTGCTACAGAGATCGCCACCGTAGCTACTACGGGCCTGGATGTGGCACTGGGCCCCGTGATACTAGCGGTGGGTGCTGTAGTGGCAGTAGCGGCTGCGGCTGCGGCACAGTTTGCTGTGATGTACACCGTGGGCAAGAAAGTAGTGGAGGTGGTAGAAAAAAAATTTCATGTCTTTGAAAAGGTGAAGCCGGTCATAGATGCCGTAGGTGGTGCACTGAGCAAATTTGCCGACAAGGCGCGCGATGTGATCAGCTTCTTTAGTGGTGGGTTGATAGAAGACTCAAAGCTGCACAAGCTCAATGACGAGCTGGAGAAAGCAGCCAAGAAGAGTGAAAAGCTCTCAGAAGAATACAAGAAACAAGGAGACCTGCTGGAGGCCGAGGGCATGACTGCACAGAGCGTAGCCCAGAAGCGCGCCGACGCCCTGAAGGAGGAGCAGAAGGCTCTCATAGACCACCTGAAAGTAGAAACTGATGCAGCGAAAAAAGCAGAGCTGCGAGACAAGATATCTAAGAACACTGTAGATCTGCTGGGCCAGCAAAAAAATGCGATCAGCGGAATGGCGGATGACCTGCAGAAGCAGGGCAAGAGCGAGGGAGAAATACTAAAGGCCAAAGAGGAGCAGATAGCTGTCAATATGAAACTGATAGCCGATGAGATGGCAAAAAAAGACCTGACCGAAGAGCAGACCACCAGCCTCAAAGCGCAGCTGGCAGCTATGCAGAATATGCTCGAAGAAACCGGGCAGGCACACAAGAAGTACAATCAGGAAAAGGCTAAAGAAGACCAGGCGTCTGCACTGGAGAGCGCCAAGAAGACCGCGGAGCTGCGCCTGGCTACCGCCAAAGCAGGCAGCGAAGAAGAGCTGAAAGCACGGCTGGCAGATATGAAAGCGGGGACGGACATAGAGCTGAACAATGAAAAGCTGACAGCTGAGCAGCGCAGGCTGATACGCCTGAGGCTGACGCAGGATACGCAGAAGGAGATACAGGCATTCTACCAGAAGGCGCTGGAGGCGGAGACGAAGGATGTGGAGAAAGGCAGCGAACAGGAGTACAAGATCAAGATGGATGTACTGGGCCGTGAGCGCGCAGCCATAGAGCACAATGACAAACTCACAGCTGCTCAAAAGCTGGAAATGTACAAGCAGGTAAATGAGCAAGAGGACCAGATATGGCAGACATACATGGACGCGCGCACGGCCAAGGAAAAGGCAGCACTCGATGCAATCGTAGCCGCAGCCAGGGCCGCCGAAAAGAAGAAGATGGATGACGCCATGGCTGCCAATGCGCAGACCTATCAGGACGATGTGAGCAAGGAGGAAAAAGCCATAGCCGACAAGAAAGAAAAATACGACCGCGATATGGCCAATGCCAACCTGAGCATAAAAGCCAAGCAACAACTGAACGAGCAGTACCACCAGTCTGTAGCCACCTCACTCATGAATGAGATGGGCCTGCTGCAGCAGAAATACACCAACGACATAGCTGCTGCCAAGGGCAATAACGAACTGCTGAAGAAGATAGGCAATGACTTCCTCAATGACTCTAAGCTGATACAGGATAAGATCACTGCCAATAGGAAGGAGAACAACAAAAAGCGTGAGGAACTGGACAAAGAAGGCGCCAAGAAGGAAGAGGACATAGCCAAGCAGGTAGGCCAGAAACTGATCGAGATGGCCAAGCAGGTGAGCGATGCGATCTTTGAAAATCAGAAGCAGCAGCGCGACAATGAGCTGAAGGAAAAACTGGACCACCTGGCCGCGCAGAAAGATGCCGAGCTGATGAATACCACGCTCACAGCGGCGCAGCGCAAGGCTATAGAGAAGAAGTATAAGATGCAGGAGGCGCGCGAGAAAGAAAACGCGTGGAAGGCAGACCAGAAGGCCAAAGCCGAGCAGGCAGTGATCAATGGGCTACTAGCCTTCACGGCGGCACTGGCCTCCTCGCCCCCACCGATGAACTACGTAAACGCCGCTATTGCGCTGGCCTCTGCGGGCATACAGGCGGGCATCATCATGAGCAAGACGCCGCCGAAGTTTGCGAAGGGGGTGGTGGCGCTGGAGGGACCGGGCACGGAGACCTCTGACAGCATACCGGCCTATCTCTCTAAGGGTGAGAGTGTGATCACCGCCAGCGCTACGCGCCGCTACCAGCCGCTGCTGGAGGCTATGAACGCCGGCACGCTGGACCGCTACATGCCGCTGCCTCAGATGCCCGATGTGAAAACACTGGAGACGGCTAATCGCAGCAGCCACCGCGCGCAGGCAGAAAAAATAGACTACGAGAAGATAGGAGAAGCCCTGGCGCGTCGCATCAATATGAAACAGCTAAATGTGACGATAGATGAGAAGGGCTTCACCAAATCTGTGGTGCGCCGTGGTGAGCGCATCACCAGCTACAACGACCGGATGCAGTTCTGATCAGTCTACGAAGATCTTGAGGAAATCCTCATAAGGAACCTCAAAATAGGTGAACCACAACTCTGGAAGACCATCCTCCTTGAATAATGTGAAGCGCACTACATCCTTTCCATTGTCCTTCTGAATGTTTATCAAAAAGGTTTTAGCCTTGGTAAACTCAGAGTGACTATCGATAGCAGTAGCGATATCGGGTAGTATAGACGAAGCATCTGCTGTGCGTGGCGGCATAGCGGGAACGATATTGGTGGTGAACCTGATATCTCCGGACTGTTTTGCCAGAACGGCTTTTTTTAGGCTTTCATAATTGGCCTGATCATACACCAGGAAAGGCACCTCTGGAAATGTGTACCAGTCCTGCTCTATAGCCGGATATTTGTATTCACCTGATATCCTCGGATAATAAAATAGGTAGTACGTTTTTCCCTGGTAGGTCACTTTGGCTGAGTGAAACCACTCAAAGTTCTCTCGGTTGCTCTTGATAAAGTCAGGAACGGGGTCGCTTTCCGTAGCTATTAAATTGCGATGAGAGACCCATTTGCCATTATTATCCTGTATCCAGCCGGTAGCGCTATTGATACCAGCAGATCTCTTTTCGATCACAGGCAGCACTTTGTCTACTCGTGACTGCGCAGTGGTGAAAGCTATAAAAACAAAGAGGAAAACAGGAAGCAGAAGCAGCTTCTTCATAGATAAATGTTTAAGAGTGGTTAGATAATGATCAATGATACATCAGATGACTGATATAGCAAACAAAGACATGGACTTTAACAAATGTAGGATCAGCGGGTGTAGCGGTAGACCTCGAAGTTTTGATAGCGCTTTTTGTAGTAGGAGCCTGAGAGATTGAACCTGCTATCTGGCCCCTGCACTATAGTGTCTCCTTGGAAAGCACCATAATTGATTTCAGTAGAATCTATGAAGGCCATTGAGTCGGAAGGTAAACCTGACGAGGGATATTCCTGGCCTATTTCGAAGGCTTCGTAATAGTAGAGCTTGGGGGATGATTTCTTACAACCAATAAGAATGATCATTGCAATAAAGGCAATGGCGACGATTTTATGCTTCATAAACACATATTTTTCCAAAAGTACTTTTAAACTTTAAAAATTCAAATGCCTTTTCGTTTTACTCTCACCAATACAACTACAGGTGCGTCAACCTCAATAGATGAACCGGTAGGCATGGACAAAGTCTCCCTTCACCTGAAGCGGGATGAAAACTATCACGGCTTCCTGGATGCCGTAGATGACTCACTTGGTTCCTTCCAATTCTATGACGCTGCTTACTCCTTGCTCAAGGCCGCTCATACTGCCGATGGTGTGGATGCCGACGTGCGGCTGCTGATAGAATATCAGTGCAGTGATACCGATGGATATGAGCTACTGTACAAGGGGAAGTTCTCCTTTGATCAATACAAAGAGATACGCGGCGCCAGCGGCTGCTACATAGAGTGCCCCATACAGAATGGCTACGACCTGCAGACCTTTCGCAGCCGGATGAACCAAAAAGTGAGTCTTGACTCGTTGAGCACTTTTGATAATACCGGTACGCTGACTGCCTATGATCATTTGGGCCAGGACATTAAACTTAATCCCAAAACGGTAAAGCTCATCAACTACGCTACGATAGATACCACAGGTGATGGCAGTAATAGTTTCACAGCGGGCGAAAAAGATCAAAATGGTCAATATGCTTTAAATAACGATCAATCAATCCACTCATTGGCAGATAGCTTCCCATCCTTTTTCAATCCTGAAGACAATACCGGTGACTCGTCGCACAATGAGTTTACGATCCTCGCAGACAATCCGCACGAGATCATACCTTACACTACGATCAGGAGCAATGAGTTTGGAACTTTTCCCGGAGGTGTGGGAGACCAGTACTTTGAGTATGGCAATACACTGCCGGAATCTGTGAATGAGATATTCCAATATACTCCAGATATACCGTATGATAACAATGACATACAAATAGACATAGATATATCGGGAGCGATCATCATGGGCATACAGGAAGACAAGCTCGCTGCCCCTCATGAGTCGGTAGAGGCCATCCTGCTGAAAGGGCTGACCTGGGAGGATGCGAAAAGCCATCACACCACCTACTATGTACGGGGACTACGCGACTGCCAGCTGGCCTCCGGCCACCTGACCCTATATGATTATTATGGCAATCCGTATCATCCTGAGGCGACATTGGTAAACTATATCACAGAGGCCAATGCTCCCTTTGCCGCAGGCGATACGCCTACAGTAGACTACCGGACTTTCCGTTTTACCTATCATGAGAAGATTCAGTTCTATCCTGGCGAGAAGCTTTTCCTTTTCTTTATCATCGGCAAGGAGAGCGCCCCTAAGCTGCATACGGTCTTCTTCAGCAGTAGCTATAATTATCGCAATACCTTCTACATCACCTCGGGTGCTCCTCCCCGCTCTGACAGCTGGTCCACACCCGTGGTAGTGGAGCAACAGATGCTGGCACCGACCGTCCCTGTGGACGGCGTAGCTACTGCCCCTCCCACCGAGTCCTACATCCGCCTCACCTTTGACTCGGGCTACAAGGCTACTAATACGCCCTGCTATCTGGTGAATGAGGCCCTCTCGCGCGCGGTAGAGATCACGACCAATGACAGCCTGCGCGTGTATAGCGAGTACTTTGGCCGGGCAGGCGCTCACGCCTCGCAGCCCTACGCTGCGCCCGCCACAGGCGCAGGTGCGCTCACGGGCCTGACCAATGGCCTGCTGCTGCGCGGCTCCTCGCCGCTGCAGACCTGGCACATGGGTTATAGCAATTTTCACTCCACCACTATAGATAATGCCCGGCTACCATATACCCTCGCCAATCATGACAATCTGATCGTATCCGGCGCGGGCAATATCCTGATCGTAAATGATACTGTAGACTGCACGGTAAATATACCTACTGATTTGGCAGAGCCGGGCTTTGGTATAGGTACGCAGCTGATCATACAGCAGAATGGCGCGGGAGTGGTGACGGTAGCTCCCGTACTGGGTGTCACGCTGGCCGCGCCGGGTGGTGGCAGGACCACCAGTGGCTATGGCTCTCAGGTGCTGCTGACCAAGGTGGGGCCCGATAGCTGGCTGCTGGCCGCACACGCGCCGATGTTTGCGTCCTTTCAGGAGATGATAGAGGCGCTGAATGCGATCCACGCGATCGGCTTTGGCCTGGAGCATGATGGCATACGCACGGACCATACGGACAGATTCTACGTGCGCATAGAGCCCATCAGGTATTTCTACGATCATACCCTCACGCTCATGACCTGCGACAATGTGGAGAGCATAGAGACCGATGCGAGCGCGGGTGATGCGATATCCATTTTCAAAACAGGCTATACCAAGTGGGAGGCCGAGCAGGCCAACGGCCTCGATGAGTTTCTCTCGCGGCGGGAGTACCGCACGCGCCTGCGCACGATACGCAAGACGCTGGACAAGCAGTGCAAGTACATAGCCTCGGGCTATGCCATAGAGGTGACACGCCGCAAGCTCAATACCAATACGACTGACTGGCGCTATGACAATGACACCTTTATCATCTGCCTGCAGGACAATGTGCCTGATCCCGACAATGCCAATCCCCAGCCTGACTATATGTCTGAGAGCGGTGGCCTATCGGGCGCTACGGGCCTGCTGAATGACCAGTCGGTATACAACTACCGCATCAGCCCTGCGCGCAATGCGCTGCGCTGGCTGCCCTATATCCTCAACTCCTATGCTGACTGGCAAAACGGCGAACTGCTCTTTGCCGCAGGCGATGGCAACTATACCGCGCAGGGCCAGCTGACCAATGACCCTGTAGAGGGCATCTCTCTGAATGAGAGCGCCGACCTGCGCTGGGACTCGCTGGCAGATCATACGCAGCACCCTGCTATCTACCGCAATGAGGTGGTGAAATTTAAATACCCGATGAGCTACCGCCAGTGGCTATATATCAATGACGGCAATAACAAGTACGGCAAGATACGCTACAATGTCAATGACGGGCCCTATGAGGAGGGCTACATACTGGACCTGAAGTATGACCTCTTTGGCGGTATGGCTGAGTTTACGCTGCGGCCTGCTATCTGATTTTTTTAAAACGCTTATAAATAAACGACCATGAATACGATCAGTTTTCCCCGCTACTCCTTTGTGCAGGCACAGCCGGACCCGATGCGTGAAGATGTGCCCACCTCCTGCTATCCTGACCCGCGCTCCTGCCTGCCTATCTCCACACCGGTCAACCTGGCCTTTCAGATCACAGCGGGCGATAGTATCAGCCCTCCTTTTTTTACGGCCTACACTGGCAGCTTCTATGCCTATGCGGTGCCTGTCAATGAATCTATCCGGTGGACCACACAGACCAGTGGCACCTTTGAGACGCACACACCTTTTATCAAATCCAGCTTTAGGTTATATAACGTGGGCTACGTCACGGCTATGTTTGATGATGCGACTTACAATGATAGCTTTCAGGCTTACCCTATAGCTGTAGGAGAGTGTTTCAAACTACAGTTCGTCTATGATGAAATATACTCCTCTACGCAGACCATTCACCAGCGGTATTATCTGGGTTGCTCTACAAACTTCATACGCGTGCCTGTGAATGAGTGCTACACTACCCTGCTGCAGTACAGAAACCCTAAGGACACTTTTGATTTTAGCTACTACAACCCCAATGAGTCTACGGGGCATGAAGGCGAAAACAACCTGGGCTACTACTACAATAAAGTAGAGCTGCCCATCTATCTCAAAAACCCTGTGATGAACGATGACACGAAGGTCTACACGCGCTCTGACGGCACTATCATCAAACTATATGAGCGCAAGGAAGAGCAGTACCTGCTGGAGACAGACCAGATGCCCTACACCTGGCTGCGCGCACTGGATGTAGCCCTCTCACATGATACAGTGCTGCTGCATAATAGCAACCTCTCTTCCTTTGACCCAATCAATACTGCCATATTCTTTCAGAAGAAGGAAAACTTTGAGATAGAATACCAGAAGGGCCCATTCTCAGCCTTCGGCAAAGGGAACTGCAAATTGCTCAATGCACAGCCGGTGCATCTGTATAATAATAATTGCTAGGCCCCTAAATCCCCAGAGGGGACTTGAATACAAGCCGCTAAAGAAACGCTAA
Source organism: Bacteroidota bacterium (assembly GCA_018267365.1). GTDB lineage: Bacteria > Bacteroidota > Bacteroidia > Chitinophagales > LD1 > UBA1941. The sequence goes on from JAFDYQ010000056.1 coordinate 8,967, forward strand.
TACAAAAACCCTTTTATCCCATATCGCCTGCATTTAGCCTCCCCTTTGGGGAGGTTGGAGGGGCTTAATCATCCACTATGAAAACATCCAAACGCGGCATCCTGCTCATAGCACTGGGCAGCCCGCAGTACGGCTGCTACGCCGCCAATCTCGCCGCCTCTATCCGCTACAATGATCCCGACCTGCCTATCCACCTGGTGCATACAGAGGAGAGTGTATCGCATCTCGCAGCGGAGCACTGCGCGCTCTTCAGCTCTATGGAGTTGTGCCCACCCGAGGCCTATACCCTCCCCGCCACCAGCCATCCCACTACTGCCAACAGCATTCAATACATCCGCGCCAAGACATGGATGTATGATCTGAGCCCCTACCAGGAGACTTTGTTTCTGGATGTAGATACCATGATACTGCCGGGCCATAGTATGGCTGTACTGATGGAGGATCTGGCTGCGCATTGCGACTTTACTATAGAGAACCGTGGCTATGCTGATCTCTCCACCGGGAAATCCCTCGCAGACTACTCCGTCTGGTGCAATGTGGAGGACCTGCGTGCGTGCTTCTCTACCGAGATACGAAAGAGCGAGCAACCGCTGCGCTACTACAACCTGCACTCCGAGCTGGTATACTTCAAAAAGAATAAAGTCAACAAGAAGTTCTTTGACAAAGCGAAGCGGATCTATGATGCACCTCCGGTGAAAGCGACGAAGTTTGACACAGGCCTGTCGGATGAGTTTGCATTCAGCACGGCCATGATGCTGCTACAGCACTACCCGCATCAGGACCACTACATCCGCATCTACTGGAGCTATGCCGAGAAGGAACACGACTGGCACCGCCATGTCACTAAGAACTTCCTCGCCTTCTCCCTCGGCGGCAATATGCTGCGCGAACGCATCAAAGCACATGTAGCGGCCTACAACAATCTATTTAAAAAGAAACTCGGGCTGCCGTTTTTATTTACCCCGCATCATAAAAAGGTGTGGAATAGGTATAGGGAGCGGATGTGATCAGTACGTCTTATGCCCCAGGTAATGTTGACTATAACCTCCTCCCTGCCCGGAGCAGTTATGATCTATTTCGCAATTAATATTATGCCCGTCTAAATAAGCAGGTAAAGGGCGGCAAAAATCAAGGTCCAAAAAAGTGAAGGTGGTATCGTTAAGGCTGTAATATGTATAGTTCCTGCCGGCTATCACTACCACGTTAGTATCGTTGGTGGATTTCTCTACATTGATCGTCTCTATCCTGATAATAGTATCATGCGATGACGACCCAGCTTCCCAGCTCGAAGAATGCAACTCACATGTATAGGCCCCTACCAATGCAGTGCGAAAATCAAGGGCTGCCAGGGAATCAGCGCGCGCGATAGAATCCTGGCGCAGCTGCTCAGCTGTTTTAGCGGTAGTCTTCTTGCACGCCTGCCCGGCTAATAACAGCACGACAGCGAAAGAAAGGCAGATCAAGTACTTCAAAAAGTTTTTCATCAGGTATATTATTTATCCAAAGATATATAACAAATGATACAATACCATCACAAACCCAAATCTGACATAAACATGACAACCTCCTCCACTCTGTAGGGACAGGTCGCGACCTGTCCCTACCAAGACACTCCAACAGCCACCCTCTAAATCTCCCTAAAGGGTAGACTTAAACACAAAAAAACACCGGCTGTTAAAGTCCCCTTTAGGGGATTTAGGGGCCGACCGCTGCAAAAGCATTTTTCACGTTTTCGCGTTTTTGCGAGAATATATTTTGTATTAAAACCTTCGCGTCTTAGCGCCTTCGCGTAAAAAACATTTCGCACTCCCCACATTCCATTAGCCCACCAGCACATTCACTCATTAGCACATTCATCATAAACCAACAATCACAAACATGAACCTCACCCCCGAAACCCTCGCCCAGTATTTCGCAGGCCGTCGCCGCAGCCCTATCTATGACGCCGCCGTACAGATGTACCGCGCGCTGAAACTCCACGCCGACGGTGACACACCCGACTCCCTCATCAGCGACCGCCGGCCCAACGAATCCGACGAGGTCCAATCCTACCGCATGAAGATCTGGGAACCCATCACCCGCCAGACTTTCAACCGTGTACTCCAGAGCCTCGGCAAGATCCGCCGCAGCACCGACTGGTCTATCAAGTACAACGCGGATATCAAGCACCCGCGCATCGTGCCCGGCGAAAGGCTGGAGGACTACTGTGAGACGCAGTTCCCCTGCTATGGGTCTGTGACGCACTGGAGCTTTAGCGTGCTGCTGCGCGCCATGCTCACAGATGCCAACTGTGCCATCCTCGTCGTGCCGCTGGATGGTGCCGCTACCGAGACCGACTACGTGCGCCCCTTCCCTATCGTCTTTCACGCAGATCAGATCATAGACCATGTGGAGCATCAGTACGCCATCCTGCGCGCCGCAGACCGTGAGGAGAGCACCACCGGCGTAGGCCGCAGCATGCAGACAGACCGCTACTATGTGGTCACGCCGGAGCACATCATACCCTACATACAGAAGGCCGACGCCTGGATACCCCTCAGCGATCAGATCATAGCGCATTGCCTCGGCTACCTGCCGCTCATCCGTCCCCGCGGGCAATATCTCAAAACCGTGCAGGACCACAGCCTCTACGAGAGCCGCATCCACGCCATGCTGCCTAGCCTGAATGAAGCCGTGCGCGAATACTCCGACCTGCAGGCCGCCGTGGTGAGCCACCTATTCCCGGAGCGCTGGGAGATGGCCACGCAGGAGTGCGGCGAGTGCAAAGGCGTGGGCTATATCCCAAATCCTACCTTCAACGGCAAGGACAACAAGACCAAGCAGCTCGTCTGCCCCATCTGCCAGGGCCTCGGTGCCCGGGCCGCCTCTAGCCCCTACAAAAAGACCATCATCCGCCCCGCCAAGACCAACCTCGGCGAGCAGCCCGTGCCTATCCCGCCCTTTGACTATGTCAAAAAGGACATCGAGACCATCCGCGTGATGGACGACCGCTGGGAGCGCCACCTCTACCGCGCCCTCTCTGCGGTCAATATGCAGTTCCTCGCGCAGACGCCGCTCTCCATCAGTGGCGATGCCAAGCAGGTAGACCGCGACGAACTCAATAACTTCGTCTACAACGTGGCCGAGGACCTCATCCACGTCATGGACCGCCTCTACGCCATCACGGCCGACTACCGCTACCGCACCCTCTATCCTGATCCGCGCGACCGCCGCGCCATGCTGCCCTACATAGCCGTGCCGCAGCAGTACGACCTGCTCGGTGCCGACTACTATGCCGGCCAGCTCACCCAGCTCCACGCCAGCGGCGCCACCGGCCCCGTACTCCGCAGCGTAGAACTCGAGTACATGACCCGCCAATTCTACGACCGGCCCGAGGTCGTGGCCCCCGTGCGCCTCGAGCTGCTGCTGGACCCGCTCCCCGGCATCACAGATACGGACAAAGCCCTCCGCCTCACCAATGGCGGCATCACCCGCACCGACTACATCCTCTCCTGCAACATCTCCGCCCTCATCCGCCGCGCACTGGCTGCAGATCCGCAGTTCCCCGCACGGAGCTATGAGCAGCAGATGAGCACCCTGAGAGGCTTCGTAGGTGAAAGTAGTGCGACCGCCTAGATGCTTTCCTCGAAAGAAATAAATTCACTTACTTTGCTTTTGATCAAACTCCCGATCAGTACTCATGGAGAATTTTAATTTTCAAGGATCGCTACCTGTGTCAGACGGGCATCTCACAGCGCAGCTCAGTGTATTTTCATTTATAGAAGATGGAGTGGTACTGATGTATGCTCCGGCGCTGGATATAGTAGGTAGCGGCTATGATTCCAATCAGGCCAAGGCGTCCTTCTGGGAGACGGTCTCAGAATTTTTCCGATACACCACCCAAAAGAAAACACTGGCCAAAGAGCTAAAGCGTCTGGGCTGGCAGATCAAAGGTGGCAAAAAGAAGATGAAGATCACCGCTCCAGACTTTGCAGATCTGTATCAGACCAATGAGGAACTCCAGGATATCATCACCAATAAGAATTATAGCAGTCATAAAGAAGTCCTGGAGCTGCCAAACGTTTTCTAATGTCTACACATAGGCTATCAAACGTATCGCTGGCAGACTACCGCCTGTTTCTGAAAAAGGTAGGATGCAAGCATACCAGAACCTCCGGTGGGCACGAGCACTATACCCGCAAGGATTTGGCTCGCCCCATCACCGTACAGACGCACGTGGATCCCGTACCAGAATTCGTGATCAAAAATGCACTGCGTTCTTTGTCGCTCTCCAAAAAAGACTTCTTCGAAATCCTCTTTGGAGAATAAGTCGTCAAACAGCCGGTCCTTTTGGGGATCGGCTGTTTGTGTATAATACCTCTGTCATATCGTAGCGCAGCGGCCTTTGTCATGTCGTAGCGTAGCGGAGACATCTTGTATTCGACACACTCCCCCCAATACAAGATCCCTCCGCCGAAGCGGCTACGGGATGACAGTACGAATGATGATGATGTGGGCGTCCCCGCCGCGGCGCGCAGGCGGGCGGGCTCTCCGCTCCTAGTCCTCAGTCGCTAAACCACTCCCTCCGGGCTACGTGCCCGCCGGAGGCTGGTCCGCTATGATCCCTGTCTGCCGACAGGCAGGCCTGACGCAAAACAGCCGGTCCTTTTGGGGATCGGCTGTTTTATATATTAGTAGTAAGTGGCTTTAAGGAAACATAATGCCTCAAAAACATCGTAGCAGCACATTTGCCCACAAAGAATAATGGCTGACACTCCCCCTTACCAAGGGGGCCAGG
>JAFDYQ010000057.1 GCA_018267365.1 Bacteroidota bacterium
GCTGAAAGCTTAACTTATTGGTAGGTCTAAGCTGGAAGCTTAGACCAGTGCGGGGGGGGGAAATTTATTATATTAGAATATGACGACGAAGTGTTGGAAAAGCATTTATTGGAATACTCATAAATTGGAGTCAGTCGAGCCTATTCTTGATATTTTAGAAACTGAAGAGCCAGATCTTTTTTTCTTATCTGAAATAGAAGAGGATTTTCTCGATAAAAATCAGCATACTCTGATAAAGATTGGCTTTGAGCATTTTTTGAATCCCGGATGCGAAAGAGTTAAAATAATTAAGCGAAAGACACTTGCGTTAGATTTGCATAAGCAGACAAGATATTATACTACAGTTTATATTAAAGAAATAAATCTATTTATTCTTTCAGTGCATTTACCTTCCCAAATGTTTAATCACGAAAGGACGCTGAGAGAGTTTTTGAAAAAATTTAGAGATGAGATAGATAATAAGGTTGGTAGCTCTTTGCGTAAAAGGGTATTAATAATAGGAGATTTTAATATAAATCCTTACGAAGGTCCTATGATTGATAAGGATGGCTTTTTAGCAACTAATAGTTATAATGCAAGAATACGAATCGACGAAAGAAACACATATTTTAATCCAACGTGGCAATTGTACAATCGAGGTTATTTTCCTGGAACAAAGTATTTTCCTAGACCATCTGGATTTTCATTCGATATAACAGAATTTCATTTTCTTGATCAAGTTGTGGTCAGTCAGAAGTTCCAAAAAGAAGCCAAAGCCACAGAGATTAGTATAATAGAAAGTACAATGAAATTTTCTTTTTTTAATAAAGCAAAAAACAAAATTGAACAGTCAGATCATTTACCTTTGATGTACAAATTTAAATTTTAAAATATGAACTGGGGCGAAATTAAGGAATCCAAAGCCGAATATCCAGAGGTCATTGTCGAATCCACATTTGAAGGATTTTCAACAGCGACTCAAGGTCTGGCAAACTTATATATAACTGAACTTGAAGATACATTAAGACTGACAAGTGGTTTGAAGCGGGATTTTCAATTTGCAGTGTATCTTGGTAGTGACCACTTAACTTCTTATTCTTTCCAAGTGTTTTCTTTTGGGTATAATATACAATTGAGACCAGTCCTGTTACGAGTGGAGAGTTTAATATTTGAAGAAATTGAAGGACATCCGATTGTATTTGGAGACAATAAAATTGAACTTTCAGATGACAATGATTTGAAAGCCTATTTAGAACGTATTTACGCTACTCAACGGTTCTTGAATGTTGTGGGAGGAGTTATGAAGCTAGCTAGGAAAAAGAAGGATGAAGATACCCACCTATATTAGTATGTCCTCACAGCCTACTCGCCATCAATCTCTCCAGCTCCGCCTCTTTCTCACGCAGTTCTTTCTGCTTGCGCAGCTCGGCTACGGGCTCGAATTCGTTGCGGCTGATGTCGCCTAGTTTGGAGATGTCGAGGTTCTTGTCGGTGAGGAAGCGGATCTTCTTGCGTACGGCGTCGGTGAGTACGAAGCCTATGGTCACAGAGTTGTTGTTATTATTCAGCTCCTCCATGGGGCGGAGGATGGAGATGGTCAGGTATTGGTTGCCGTTGCCATTCTCTGAGATCACGGCTTCTATTTTGGTGTCGTAGGCCTGCTTGTGTTCGAGTGTGTACTTGAGCAGGCTCTTGGTGATCCAGCGGCGGTAGTTCTGCTCGGTCTGCGTGTACTCAAAGTTGGCCGTGTGGCGGGAGAGATGCAGCTCTTTGGATATTTCCTTGAGGTTTTTCTCGGTGTCCTTTGAGCTATAGCGGATGAAGAACAATTCATTGATGCCAAAATAGCGCGGTAGCACATTGGTGATGCGCGTGAGGAGCATCTCGGGAGAGGCGTTGTATTTATCCAGCAGGCCGATGAGCGCGCCGGAGCTGAAGCGCGGCGCATCAAAGAACAGCTCGAGGTCTTTGATCAGGTTGTCCTTATTGATATGCAGCGCCTGGGCAAAGTAGGCAGCGCGGAAGTTATTCAGCACATGATCGAAGGAGTCTACCTTCAGCCACGGCGTGGTATATGGGCGCTTGTCCATCTTCATCCAGGTGAAGCCGATCTCCCGGCCATAGAGGAAGGCCTTTTGCTGGTCGGTCAGTTTCTTATTGTAGAGCAGCGTGGTCTTGCCATTGCGCAGGGTGACGGAGCGCTGATTCTTCAGCTTTGGATAGTCGGCAAAATCTGTTTGCTGGAGCTCGTAGCCCAGTTGCTTTAGCGCCTGCTCGTAGGCTGCGAGTTTCACCGCAGGGTGATTGTTGAAGTTCGTATCACGCATGAAAGCTGACACGGCCTCTTCTATGTCCTCAAAGTAGTTGTCATTCAGCTCCTGATAGGAGCGGAGGCAGGAGAAGAAGAAGTGCTCGAGCTTCAGGTTGTAGTTGCGAGAGATCTCGATGAGGGCATTGATAAAGGCGGAGACCTTGACGGGCTCATTGGCGACCATGTTCATCACAGTCGCCTTGTCTATGCCGAATGTCTCAAAGAGGAAGTCATTGATCAGGTCGAGATTGAGTATCTGGCCTACGGGGGCGAGGTTCTTATTGAGCTTCAGCGAGACGAGTGCGTCATAGCTGGTGCCGAGGGCCTTGGAGAGTTCGTTGATCTTGTCAGTCTTGGGATACTTCTTGCCGTTCTCTATCTCATTGAGGTAGGAGATGGATATGCCGCTGCGCTGCGACAGTGTCTGCAGGGAGAGGTGCAGGTCATTGCGCAGTTTTTTGACCTTGAGGCCAAATATGATGCGGATATTTTCGTCGGTCAGGTTGTCCATGTCACCTCTCCCCTGGCCCCTCTCCGAAGGAGAGGGGTAAGCGAGGGAATCGCTTTTATTTTATTAAATCTATTCGCCCCAATCTACTCATCTGGTTTTTCCCTCTCCCTCGAAGAGGGAAGATGCCGCAGCCTGCCTACCGGTAGGCAGGGCAGATGGGTTAGGTCTATTCACTGATCAGTCCTATATGGTTTCCAAAAGGGTCTATGACGATGGCGACCTGTATAGTACCGCCTACGTTTTGAATGTCACTATATATGGTGGCGCCGGTGTCTGTGCATTTGACTACGGCGTCCTGTATGTTTTCTACTTTCCAATAGGCTACTGCCCCGGGGCCGGTAGGTTTTGGGGAATCAGGGTCGAGGCCTAGTTCGTAGCCGTTTATGTCAAAGCCTACGTAAAACGGCTGGTCAAAATAAGGCTGCACGCCGGTGAGATTGGTATACCATTCCTTGGTCTGCGCCAGGTCCGGGGCGTGATAGATGATGGTACGGAGCTTTTGGAACATGATCTTCTTTAGCGATGCCATCCCTCATAGAGAAGGGCAGATTGTTATTGAAATGTTAGCCGATGACAAAAAGGGATGGCATCGCTGAACGGTAAAACAAAAGTAGCGAAATTTTTGCGAAAATTCATTTTTAGCGAAAATTCGCTTGTTTTTTTGACAAACGCTTTTCATCTTTGCACCATCAAATCAAAGTCATGTCAGAAACTACTGCTGCAAAAGCATATAAGATAAATGGCGAGGTCCCTGCGGCCTTTGCCGGCCAGTTTGGCGAAGCGATGGAACTCGTCGTGAAGCTGCATAATAAGTTTAACGCCCGCCGCCTGGAGCTGCTGGCTGCCCGCGAGGAGCGCCAGAAGCAGATCGACAAGGGCATCCTGCCTGATTTTCTGCCGGAGACCAAAGAGATCCGCGAGGGTGACTGGGTGGCTGCACCGATCCCTGCCGATCTGCAGGATCGCCGTGTGGAGATCACCGGTCCGGTAGACCGCAAGATGGTCATCAACGCGCTGAACTCTGGCGCAAAGATGTTCATGGCGGACTTTGAAGACTCTAACTCGCCTACCTGGAGCAACTGTATAGAAGGCCAGATCAACCTGCGCGATGCGATCAATAAGACGATCGCCTACAAGAATGAAGCGGGTAAAGAATATAAGCTGAATGAGAATATCGCTACCCTGCTGGTGCGCCCGCGCGGCTGGCACCTGCCGGAGAAGCACGTGACGGTGAATGGTGAGATCGTAAGCGGATCGCTGTTTGACTTTGGCGTATTCTTCTATACCAATGCGAAGCAGCAACTGGCGAATGGTAGCGGTCCGTACTTCTACCTGCCTAAGCTGGAGTCTCACCTGGAGGCGCGCCTGTGGAACGATGTGTTTGTCTTTGCACAAAATGAACTGGGCATACCGCAAGGCACGATCAAGGCTACGGTGCTGATCGAGACCATCACGGCTACATTCGAGCTACATGAAATCATCTACGAACTACGCGAGCACATGGCGGGCCTCAACTGCGGCCGCTGGGATTATATCTTCTCGTACATCAAGAAATTCCGCAACCTGGATAGCCGCTTCGTGCTGCCGGACCGTGCACAGGTGACGATGGCGGTACCATTTATGAGCAACTACTCGAAGCTCGTGATACAGACCTGCCACAAGCGTCGTGTGCATGCGATGGGTGGTATGGCTGCCTTTATCCCTATCAAGAATGATGAGGCCGCTAACAATGCTGCTATAGAGCGCGTACGCCAGGACAAGCTGCGCGAGGTGCAGAATGGCCACGACGGCACCTGGGTAGCCCACCCGGGCCTGGTGAAGGTGGCCATGGATATCTTTAACGAATACATGCCTACGCCAAACAACTACCATGTAAAACGCGAAGGTGAAGTCTATACACAAAAGGACCTGCTGGAGCTCCCTGCGGGCACGATCACCGAGGCCGGCCTGCGCATGAATATCAATGTAGGAATCCTCTACATAGAATCATGGCTGCGCGGTGTAGGCGCTGCGGCGATCCACAACCTGATGGAAGATGCAGCTACCGCAGAGATCAGCCGTACGCAGGTATGGCAGTGGATCAAGAATGGCAGCAAGCTGGATGACGGTCGTGTGGTGACAGTAGAGCTGATCGATGAGATCCTGCCATCTGAAGTGAATAAGGTGATAGAATACGTAGGAGAGGAGGCATATGAGAAGGGAGAATTTGATAAGGCGATATCTATGTTTTATCAGATGGTGACGGAGAAGGAATATGTGGAGTTTCTGACGCTGCCGGCGTACGGAGAGCTGGCGTAGTGGCTGAGCTGTCCACGGTCGACTGTCAACTGTCAACGAGACGGAAATAACGGCAGTACTGAATGAATGAAAGACGCAATTTGAAATAAGGGATCTATGGCCTTTAAGTTTGAGAAGCTGGAAGTCTGGAAGATGGGTGTAGCGTACGCGAATGAGGTACATCTGCTCACGAGGAAGTTTCCAAAGGAAGAAATGTTCAGCCTTACTTCTCAGTTTAAAAGAGCAGCGGATTCGATCTCTCTGAATATATCAGAGGGTGCTACGGGAAATACGACACCTGAATTCAAAAGATTTCTGGTGATGTCTTCGAGAAGCTGTGCGGAATGTATCACGTGCCTATATCATGCTATAGCAAGGAAATACATTGACCAAAGGGAATTTGATGAATACTATAGAAGGACCGAGGTACTTTATATGAGAATAAATAAACTGAAAAACAGTCTCGAATAGGTTGTTGCCGATTCGTGGACCGCGGACAGTCGACTGTTGACTATTTAAAAACAACAATAAACCAACAATAACAAATGGCTACAAAGCAAGAAAGAGCGGAGGCGCTCAAGAAAGACTGGGCTACAAACCCACGCTGGAAAGATGTAACGCGTGCATACTCTGCAGAAGAGGTGATCAACATCAGCGGCTCTGTCAAGATCGAGTACTCTCTGGCCCGCAATGGTGCTGAGAAACTCTGGAACAGGCTGCAGTCTGACGCATGGGTAGCGGGCCTCGGCGCGCTGACCGGCAACCAGGCTATACAGGAAGTGACCGCCGGCATGAAGGCGATCTATCTCTCCGGCTGGCAGGTAGCAGGAGACGCTAATCTCTCAGGCGAGATGTATCCTGACCAATCCCTCTACCCGGCTAACTCTGTACCATCTGTAGTCAAGAGGATCAACAACGCGCTGCTGCGCCGCGACCAGATAGAGTATATGGATGGCGAGCCACAGCGCGACTGGATGGTGCCTATCGTAGCTGACGCTGAGGCGGGCTTTGGTGGCAACCTGAACGCATTTGAACTGATGAAGCAGATGATCGAGGCGGGCGCAGCGGGTGTGCACTGGGAGGACCAGCTGGCATCTGCCAAGAAGTGCGGCCACCTGGGTGGCAAGGTACTGGTGCCTACACAAGAGGCGATCAACAAGCTGTCTGCTGCCCGTCTGGCTGCTGACGTATGCGGTGTACCTACTCTCGTGATAGCACGTACTGATGCTGAGGCTGCAAACCTCATCACATCTGATATAGATGCGCGTGACCATAAGTTCATCACTGGCGAGCGCTCTCCTGAGGGCTACTACTATGTGAAGAATGGCCTGGAGCAAGGTATAGACCGTGGCTTGAGCTACGCCCCTTATGCTGACCTGATATGGATGGAGACCGGCAACCCTGACCTCGGCCTGGCCCGTGAGTTTGCGCAAGGTATACATGCAAAATATCCCGGCAAGATGCTGGCATACAACTGCTCTCCATCTTTCAACTGGGCTAAGTACATGGACGTAAAACAAATGGCTAGCTTCCGCGAGGATATCGCTGCTATGGGCTACAAGTTCCAATTCATCACCCTGGCTGGTTTCCACGCGCTGAATACAGCGATGTTTGAACTGTCTAAGGCGTATGTAGAGCGTGGTATGGCGGGCTTCTCTGAGCTGCAGCAGCGCGAGTTTGCACTGGAGAAGGACGGCTTCAAGGCTATCAAGCACCAGTCATTCGTAGGTACTGGTTATTTCGACGCAGTGCAGCAAGTAGTACAACAAGGCAACTCCTCTACTACAGCCCTCGCTGGCTCTACAGAGGCGGAGCAGTTTCACTAAATATACTGTCTATGTAAACGGAGGGCGCGGACTTTTTGTCTGCGCCTTTTTTTTAATTTAGTGGAAACTAAAGTTATGAATCACCTCTGGAAACTAATCTGCGCCACTGCCTTTGCGGCCGTGCTATTATCCTCTTGCAAAAAGAATGAGGCTGTCACAAAGGCGGAGCCACTGACACTGCAGCGGCTGGTGCAGAATGTGATAGGCACCTACACGGTGACGCAGTACTGCTCCTACGGTAGCGGTGCGGGCGGGTACACCTATGATACAGTCACAGCCCCGCTGGTCATCAGTACCTCAGACAATGCTTCTATCATTATGAATGGCACTCAATTACATTTTGCCGGCAATCTGGATAGTATGCGGTATGATTTTTATGCACCGGCATCAGGGGGAGGCTACAATGCTCAATTTGACTCCGGTGGCCACAGCATCTATTTCGGATATCACAATGGCGGCATGGGTGGCGGCAGCAGCTGCTGGGGTAGCGGCACCAAGTGACATATTCGGTATCTCTAGCGATCTGGTAGGTCTCTGAAATGCATAACCTATGTAACCGAAGGGGGGGCTGTCTGTACCTTTTTTTATTGATATTGCTTCAGAAGGACGCAATACCAACGTTTTGACCAATGATGAAAAAATTAGTATTCATATTCAAGAGCATATCTGGCTACTAGATAGTGAGTGATACTATCCCCTTCGTCTGCTGTTCCATTGGTAAAAAGTGGCAGGAAAAATAAAAACAGAGAACACGAGTATTCCTGCGAGACCAGCTTTGTTGTCGTTTAGTAGTTTTCTCATGTGATATAAAGGCACATGCCGGCTCGCACTTTTTAAGCGAAGCCAAAGATAATGGTAGTGAACTTTACGACTGCTTTTTTAATTTAGTGATATAAGAATCACAACTGTGAAACATTCATCGCTCCTGGCGTTTTGTATATGTTGTATTGTTTTTTTTTTCGCTCCTTTTTTGACTAAAAGATGGAATAATACAGGATCGAACACTGTGATCAGCTGGGATATCTATGGTTATTGGTTGTATTTGCCAGCCTTTTTTTACGATGATCTGGGCCGCCTGGACCGATATGACTACATACAAGAAACATATCATCCTGCCAGTGATACCAAAGATCAGGCATTCATACATCCCGAGACCGGACGCTATGTGATGAACTATCCATGCGGTATGGCCGTCATGGCGCTACCGGCTTTTGCCATTGGGCACATCACGGCACAGATTCTTGGATATAAGGCGGATGGCTTTACTCTACCATTTCAACTATCACTTATTTTTTGGTGTGTTATAGTTTCCTGCCTGGGGATCTGGATATTGAGAAAGCTGCTTCTAAAATATTTTGATGAATGGATCGTAGCCTTGGTTCTTATAATAGTAAGCCTGGGTACTAACTATTTGAACTTTGTAGTATTTTCTCCAATGACACATGCGTTTCTTTTTACAGTCTATGCGTATATCATTTACCTGACGGACCTTTACTGGAGTACCGCTAACGGGAAGTTAAGGCATGTGATCTTGATAGGCCTGCTGTGCGGTCTGGCTACCATCACCCGGCCTACAGACATCATCTGTATTCTTATACCATTGCTATGGGGCGTTAGTAATGCTGATTCACTGCTGACACGCATCAAGTATCTCTTTACGCATTGGAGAGTTCCTATCCTTTTTGCTTTTGCCGCTTTGTTTTCAGCCCTTCCGCAGCTTTTATATTGGAAACACTATGCAGGACATTGGATTTTCTTTAGCTACCATGGAGATGACAAAACTTTCAGTTTTGCTCATCCTCACGTCATAGAAGTCCTTTTCAGTTACAAGAAAGGCTGGTTCAGCTATACTCCGGTCATGATATTATCAGTTGTGGGCATTTATCATTTATATAGGTACCATAGACAGATATTCTGGGTAGTAGGTGTATTCACTGTTCTGAATATTTATCTTATCTCAGCATGGGATTGCTGGTGGTATGGTGGTTCATTTTCTATGAGGCCGATGATCGACTCATATCCTTTACTCATGTTCCCCCTTGCATCGTTGATGGACAGCACACTCCGCAGTAGATTTTGGAGATATCCTGTCAGTGTATTTCTGATGAGCTGTTTGTGCATAAATATTCTCTTTATCAACCAATCCAACGGCATACTTGGAGCACCATTTATGGATGAAGAAAATACTACTAAGGCATATTACTGGAGGACGCTTGGCAAGGTTTGCGCTACTGCAAATGATAAAAAACTTCTGGATACCGATGAGGAAATGCCCGGCCGCCTGGAGCCGACACTCCAGGATATCTATCATATAGACTTGGATCAGGAGCAGCAGGATTCGCTTGTGACCATAGGCGGAAGGCGCAGTCTGGTACTAAATGGCTGGCATCAATGGTCTGGCAGATATATTGTACCTCCATCATTCAATGCGGCTCACGGATGGTACCGTGTCTATGCGACTATTTATTACCCGGTGAGAGAGTGGAATGTATGGCATTTTACCCAGTTATGCTTCGGGTTCTACAAGGGAGAGCGACCTGTGAAAGAGAAACTCATCCGTCTGGAACGTATCACTGGGGAGAATAGAGCACAGGAGGTGTACGTGGATTTAAAAGCTCCAGATAATATGGCATATGATTCATTGGTGGTGCACTTATGGCATGCAGATAGTCAACGTCTGGTCTATGTCAGCGATATTAGAATAGCTTATACACCGGGAGAGTGATCACAAAATACCATGATCCGCAAAACTATAATAGTCGTTGTCTCCGATGATCAGGTGATCATTTAGCACGATGTCTACCAGTTTGCACGCCTCTTTTAGCTTTTTGGTCAGCTCGGTATCCTGGTGGGAGGGGCGCAGATTGCCGGAGGGGTGGTTGTGCGCTACGATCAGGTAGCTGGCCAGTTTCTCTATGGCAGATTTCAGGATGATCTTGGTATCTGCCACGGTGCCCGATACGCCGCCACGACTGAGAGTATCATGGGCGATCACCTTCAGCGACTTATTGAGATAGAGTACTACAAACTCCTCATGCTGCAGGTCAGAGAGAGAGGCCTGTATATAGTCGTAGGCTTTTTGTGAGGAGAGGATGATAGGCTTCTCCATCGCCGTGCTGCGCTGCCGGCGCTTGCCCAGCTCCAGCGCGGCTATGATGCTGAGTGCCTTGGCCTCTCCTATACCGCGAAATTTTTTGAGGTCATTGACACTTAGCTTGCTCAGTTCTACCAGATTATTATGAGATGCGTCTAGTATCCTGCGGGCGAGGTCTACGGCGCTTTCTTCATCATTGCCGGAGCTGATCAGGATGGCTATGAGCTCTGCATCACTGAGAGCGGCGCGGCCTTTCAATAGTAGTTTCTCACGTGGGCGATCCTCCTCTGCCCATTGGGTGATAGAGCGGGATAGCCTGTCAGGAGTCAGTTGGTTTTCGGCCATAGTTTCAATTTTAATATGACCCCAGGGTGGGGTTTGGCAGATGTTTTGATGCCACGGCAAGTATAAGCTATGATGCATTAAATCAAAAACTAAAACCATACGCCCGATGAAATATTTTACACTTCTCCTGCTGGCCATGACTACCATGACCATTCACGCACAGTATATAGATGTGATACAGAGTGATACTATCCTCCACTGGCTCGCAGCACATGACAATACCTCTCTGAGCGGCACCGTACACTCGGAGACATCGGAGTTCTTTACCGGGCGTACGGTATCGGTACATGGCACATCCTATGCCGAGACATATAATGGACTGCAGCACATGCACTTTCGCGAGGACGCCCAGCACCGTATCTATGCCCTGGACCCAAACGATACCGTAGAGACCCTGCTATATGCCTTTGATGCACAGGTAGGCGATACGATCTGGTTTCATGGATTCATAGGTGACTCTACGCACCAGTCTCATGACTACTTCTACTCTGTAGAGGGTATAGACTCTATGGTAGTGGGTGGTAGCCTGCGCCGGGCTATCCATGTGAATACCGACATACCCACCGGCCAGCAGGGGTTATTCTTTTCTCTCACCTGGATAGAGGGGATCGGAGAGCAGCACTATGGTCTTCACTCCGTTTTTGTGACTGATCTTTACAATGGATATAGTTTCTGCGGTGTGCATACAGACACCGGCTATATTTATACCGCTTCGCTAAACTGCTACGAGCTGCTGCGTGTGCAGGATATCAGTGAGGCGCAGAAGATCCGTGTATATCCGACCCCTGCTACAGAAGCCGTGATGATAGATAATAACAGTACAGAGCAGCTGACCGGCTACAGACTGGTCAGTGTGACAGGCCGGCAGGTGGCCGATGGTATATTGGCCAACAAGGGTTCTGCCGGTATATCTCTCAGCGGACTAGCTCCGGGAGTGTACTTTGTACTGCTGAGCGATGATGCCGGCCACGTTTTCCAGAGACGCATCATAAAGCAGTGATAGAAGGAGTGATACGATTGCAATAATGCTGCGGACTATCCGTGCTGCCGCGCATTGTTTTTTCCTTCGTAGAAATATAGCGGGCGAACGTTTTAATTTCCCTTTTGGTGATATAGTGCAATATACATTTGCGCCACTAAAATCACTGAATGAAAAAGCTTCTGACGGGCCTTATACTGCTCGTATCCATATCCGTTTTTGCACAGAGAGACTACAAGGCCAATGTAGAGATCGTACGCGATAGCTTTGGCGTGCCGCATATTTTTGGCAAGACCGATGCAGATGTGGGCTATGGCCTCGGCTGGGCCACCTGCGAGGATGACTTCAAGACACTACAGTGGATGTTTCTGGCGGGCAAGAAGATGGCGGGCCTGCACATGGGCAAAGACGGCGCTATCATAGACTATGCGGTCAATCTGCTGCGCGTACGCGAGCTGGTAGATGCGCGCTATGAGCAGGACCTATCGCCCCACGTGCGCGGGATCATAGAGGCTATGACGCAGGCCGTCAATAAATACGCGGAGCTGCATCCCGAGGAGGTGATCGTAAAGAAAGCTTTTCCTGCATCGCCACATGATATCGTAGCAGGCTATGTACTGGCAGAGTCGCTGCTGAGTGGTGTGGATGGCCCGCTGAAAAAAATCGTAAATGGCACTCAGCCTACCATACCTTTTGCAGAGAAAGGAAAGGGCTCAAATGGCATCGCATTCAATTCTGCCAAAACCAAAGACGGCTCTACCTATCTCGACATCAACTCGCACCAGCCACTGGAGGGGCCGCTATCGTGGTATGAAGTGCACCTCTGCAGTGAGGAGGGGTGGAATATCATGGGGGGTACCTTTCATGGAGGGGTCACGGTGTTTCACGGGGTCAATGAATACCTCGGCTGGGCGCATACGGTCAATAACTTTGATGGTGTAGATGTATTTCAGCTGCAGCCGGACCCTAAGAAGAAGAACCACTACCTGGTAGATGGCAAATCGTATCCGCTGGAGGTCAAGACTGCGACCCTCCATGTGAATCTGGCTAAGAAGGGCAAGTTTATACTCCCCGTAAAGAAGAAGGTCTGGTGGAGCATGTATGGCGCTACACTGGTGACCAAGAAAGGCATCTTTGCCATCAGGCTCGGTGCCAATATGAATGTGAAAACGATAGAGCAGTACTTTCAGATGAATAAGGCGCACAACTTCACGGAGTTTCGCCGGGCGCTGGACATACAGGGCGCTGCGATGATGACCACCATCTATGCAGACCGCTATGATACGATCTACTGCCTGAGCAATGGCCTGCTGCCTGAGCGCACGCCGGGCTATGACTGGCTGCATACTGTGCCGGGTAATACGAGCAAAACACTGTGGACTACTTTTCACCCGGAGAAGGACCTGCCGCAGGTGATCAACCCCAAGTGTGGCTATGTGTTTAACTTCAATAACTCGGCTTTTGACTGTACCGCGCCGGCAGACGATCCCAAGCCGGCGGACTATGACCCGACCATGGGCTATACCCTCACGCCTACCAGCCGCAGCCTGAGATTTAACGAGATCATACAGCAGTACAAGAAGGTGGACTGGAATGACTTCCTGGCGCTGAAGTATGACGAGGGCTATGGCCATCACATTCACTTTTTCAAAGACTACCCGATAGACGATATCTTTGATATCTCCGCCAAAGACTATCCTGACCTGACAGATATACTTGGCAAATTTAAAGCCTGGAACTCGTACCGTATGGCCCCGGTCACGGATACTAACTTTGCGCCGATCTACAAGACCTTCTGGAATCTGTACAGTGACACCAAGGGTAATATGGAGACCGTCTATGCCAAGGACTCGGTGAAGCGGCATGAGTTTTTTGTATCCACACTACGCAAGACACGCACGGAGATGCTTAAAGATTTTGGTACGCTGAATATACAGCTGGGCGACCTGCAGCGCCATACACGCGGCGATGTAGACCTGCCGCTGGGGGGAGGCCCGGATATGATCCGCGCGGCCTACCCGCAGCCGTACAAGAATGGCCGCTTCCGCACCTTCGTGGGCGACTCGTACATCATGCTGATCCGCTTTACCAAAGATGGACCAGAGGTGCATACTGTGGCACCATACGGCGCGTCAAATAAACCGGATAGCCCGCACTACACCGACCAGA
>JAFDYQ010000058.1 GCA_018267365.1 Bacteroidota bacterium
GATGGATCTGAATATTATGATTGCAAATTTGTGGAGGACAGAAGTGATGTCATTTTTGAAAAAATTGATATACATATATTTACTGATGCTATTGGTTTTAATTGGGATGTTTTATCTCTGTCAGAGTTGATATATTATAGAATCGCTGATAAGGTATATATCGGAGTTGATGATAATTATTATTTAAAGAGTTTTTATATAAATGGGCTGAAACAAGAAGATATCAATGCTATTTTGGGATTAGATCTGTGAAGTTGAGCCCTATCTAGCCCTTGTCCCCCCTATGGCGCAAGAATGCAGGGTGGGTTAGTGCGTGGCGTTCTTGTGCCGCAAAAAAGTTAGGGATTCCCAGTCTATCTTGTTCTCCTCTGTGGCAAGTACTAATGAAAACTTGCGTTTAAAACGCTCTGTAAGTGAGGCACGAGACCTTCCCTTACAGAGCGTTACGATCAGGCATATGCTACGACCTGATGGGCACTATGCCTATTGACAAGTATACCGGTGCTAGTTCAAATATTGCTTGTGCCAGTGAAAGTAAGTCTGCAGGTGGCGTAGCAATTAGCTCCGTCTTGGTGCAGTCTCTTTGTTCATTATATTATCAATACTGCGGTTATCAGATTCAGTGATGTAATATCCGATCTCTGCGGTGATGTTCTCTCGATTATCTCTAAAGTATGGCAAATTAAGTAATAAAGTAAAACGGCCATCTCTTTCGAGATGACCGCTTTTGAACCTATGAAAACTTTGGTATGTCAATTAATAGAGCAAATATAGGATTAATTTATCCTTTTATATTTTTCATTCTCCGGATACCCAAACGCGCGGCAAGACAACTAGGTCCAAGTAGTTGCCAGCAACGCGGATTCGGTCAAATCACTGCTTCTTATTTCGTTCATCCAGGTTAGGCGAGCCTTCCCACTATTATTGGCCTTCGAGTAATGAATCTAAGTGCGTAAGCTTTGCAACTAATATAGCGGCGATATTATAAGCGACCCTTCCAATTGAGCATAAGGCACTTAAGACTGTATCGGGATTGATTGGAATAGAATTAGATATATGGCTATTTATCTCAATTTATGGTTTTTGATTGCGATTGATCGCTATCTATTGCGATCATTTTTGGGTAGCTATTTGGAATTTTACAAATGGCCAATGATTGGCCTAAAGAGGGAACTCGAATAATTCTTTAGGATGAATGGATAGTGCTTCGCAGAGGGCGAATATATTGGTGAGGCTAGTGCCGGCTTTACCTAGTTCTATGCGATTGAGTGTACTGAGCTCGATATCTGCCATATAGGCCAGAGTCGCCTGGGTGAGATCTTTTGATTTCCTGATCTCACGGAGTTTAAGACCGAAAGCCTTCCGCCATTGTTTATGCAGTGCCTTTTTCACACAGCATAATGGTGAAGTTGTTTTAAAATTAATTTGTCATAAACGCCCAATTAAACTTATTAATCATACATTTGTCAGATCAATCATTAATCAACAAAAAAAAATCTTTATGAAACAGATTCGTTTGCCTTTGGCCCTGGTTCTGATCCTGATCGCCGTATCCTCATGTAAAAAAAGCACCTGCACTGATGCCAATGCGCCAAATTTCGGAGCACAGGCTTCATGTACAGATGCTACTTCTGTTATTATTGGGACGTTTGTCGGGACCTTTGCGGATAGTGTGGATGGCTATGGACAGACATTGACGAGCAATCAAACAGTCACCATCACGCGTATAGATGCTTCTCACATACAGGTGACGCCTGCCAATAGTCAGTTTTTCCCATTCGCAGCTAAGGTGACTGCTGCTGGCAATGGGTATGCACTAACTGTGAACCCAGGCACATACCAGGGCGAAAGCTATACCAGGGCGAAAGCTATACCGGGGCCAATACCAGCGCTGGTGCAAACGGATCTTATGATGCCAGCTCTAAAGTGTTTCTGTACGCTATCACAATAGATGGCAGCACTATAGAGGGCTTTTCTGGGGTAAAGCAGTAATATCAAGGCTTCTTTAAACAACTAAAGGCTTCGGAAGAAGCCTTTAGTTGTTTAAAGAACAGATTGGCTCAAAGTTCATTCCGCAACATACGTAAGCCTTTTGCAGTAAAGGCTAATACCCTAAAAAATACACCTGCAAAGCCTAATCCACCCAGTACGAGCCCACCTATGATTACTATTTTTCCGGGTTTGCTACCCCAGGTCGCTTTCGGAATTTTTGACAATTTCTCCATTTTGTTTTCCATTTGACGTATAATTAAGATTGGTGAAAAAATCTTTAGTAACCTTTAACTCTTTCTCTAACAGCTCATTCCTTAAAATTTGAGACCTTAAAATCTCTGTGATTTTCTGATTCGAATCTTGTACCGAAAATTGCCATTGTCTTTGGAGGGCTTCTTGATGATTCGATAGGATGTAGGCGAAGGTAGCTACGCCCACTATCGTTATGCCTGTGTAAATTGCGACCATATTCCAATCTATCGAATGTCTAGTGGGTCGTTCGGTCACTAAACCAAATTTCTCCTTACTTGTTAAGCGGTGCGTTTTATTAAGCATTTTATTATATTTTATTTCCTTTTCAATACGGCAAACCATTTCGGATCGCTCTTGTGTATCACTAATCCGTATTCATACATCCAGTGAATGATTCTTCCATCTCTATATTTTTCCCTAGCAATACTGTAATCTGAGTTGAATCCGAGAAGATTTAGAAGAGTTAGGTGTACCATACATTCTTGGGGATCTTCATTGTTGCGCATAAGGCTTTCGAGGATTTCCTCATTTTTATTAAGGATTTTATTTTCTGCATATTTAGTATGAAGTTGTTCGGACCGCTTATCGTTGCGGTAATGGCTTCCACAAGCGCGAGAACAATATTTTTGTCTTTTGTCATGGGGCGTGAAAATTTTCCCAAATACGCAATCTGGATTAGCACAGATACGCTCCGGATATCTCCGGCTTGATTTAGTCGGATTATTTTCACTTCCCATGTAAGAGATCGTTGATTTCTGAATGAATGAAATATTGGCGTCCACCCATCCAGTGATCGCGGATCTTCCTTTTTCTAACCCATGTGCGAATTGTTCGTGGAGTGACTCGAAAAATGGTAGCAACCTCTTCTATTTTCAGAAGTTTTTTTTGATCTTGACTAGTACGAAGGGCGGAAAGAATCTCCTGAAATCGATTATTGACTATGGTGTCGACAATATCATGAAAGTCCTCCACGCTCAAATGCATTAAGTAACGCATTGGTGTGATTTTAGTAATTGAATAAGGACGATAAAAGAGATAATATTGAGAACTTGTCGCAATAAAAGAGACGAGCGTCTCTCCGACAGTGCTAAATAAGAGATTATCTTTGTCTATTTCAAGTTAGAGATCCCCAATTTATGTTAATTACAAGAAGTAGGGGTGATTGGCTAATTTATTAGCGGTCTCTTCATTAGTAATACAGATGTATTTCATGAAATTTGATTCTTTTTTATGCCCCGTAATTTTCATGATATCTATAGTTGGAATACCCGCTAAGTACATATTAGTAGCACCTGTTCTCCTTGCAGTATGGCTTTTGACAAGATCGCATTTAGGTAACAATACGCGTTCTTTTCGCCCCCACGAGTCCTTTCAATCGTAATAGTGTCGAGTACTTCCGCAGCTCTACATATTATCTTTAAAGATTCATTTAAGTGTTGATCATAAATGGGGGGGATTTTATAGTTGTATTTAGCTAGAATATTATCAAGTTCTCGGCCAATTGGAATTTGAACCTCACAGCTAGTCTTTACTTGTTTTAATTTTAGAATTTTGGTACCTGCGGCGGTAGACATGATATTATTTGGGCAGATACTTTTATAATCGGATATCCTTTGAGCAGTATGGCATCCTATTAAAAATATGTCTCTGTGCAAATCCAAAATAGGCTCATTACTAAGATTTAGATCTTTTATGCGCGTAAGTTCCTCTGAAGTCAAGTATACTGCTTCAATATCCTCTTCAGGAGCCTTAAAATATTTTTGCTCATGTTCATTTCCTTTATAGAGTCCCTCCAGTTTTGCATCTCTTAAAAGCTTTTTGAATCGTACTATATGTTTACCTACACTATTAGTAGAGTAGTTTTTGTGATTTAAAAAGAGGATGAATTCCTTGTATAGTTGCATAGAGATGTCAGAAAAGCGAAGCTCTCGATTTAGCCTTTTTTGGAATAATATGAATTGAGCTGAAAATGTTTCATAGTTTTTAATGGACCCAGGCTTCAGACAATTTCCCTGTTCAGTCAGTCTGTTTCCGTTACGGAGGTCTAAAATGTATTGGTTCAAATATTCTTTTATTGTAATTTCTGAATTACTAGATTTGTGATTTACTTCTTCGGTCGGATGGAGAAGTTGATCTAGCTTTTCTTTGAATTGTGTTGAGTCGATTTTTAATTTGTTATAAGTTATTTGGTCAATGAGAATTCTTGCCGCAGCTTGTATTTGGTTTAGCTTATCTTCTATAAGCTGGAAGTCTCTTAGCGTTTCTCGATCTAAACCCTTTAAAGTGCCTTTATTTTTAACGGGTCTTTGAGTTATTGTATCAAAATAATTAGGAAGTATTTTAGTCCCAGTGCCATAGTAAAGCACTCCTTTCTTTCCAAACATCTTATTGAAGATTACTAAAAGAATAGGTGATTTCTTCCCTGATATTTTCCTGGTAATTTTGAATTGAATTTTCATCTTATAAGCTTTTAGATATGGTTTTGGATATGGTATTCATTTCATAGGTTTTCCTCTCATCACATATATCTGTTGGCTAAAATGGCTCATTGCTCATGTAAATGAGCTTTTTGTGTATATTGTTGACATTAATAGGAAACAGGAGGAAAGTACAGGAAGAGAATTAGCGTCCGCTTCCGACCTCAGATCACTGCCCCTTGAGTTTTCTCGAGGGGCTGTTTTGTTTTTGGAGGATGTGAAGTCGGAGACTTGACGAGTAGGACTTCCTGGGGGATTGCGCTAAGTATGATACCGAGGTTTGTCATTGTTTAACTTGTTGGTGACGCTACGCTAAACAACAACAAGGGTTAAGCGGCCGTTTATCCTTTTTTAACGTCACTGAAATGGGGAATAACAATGGCATGGTACGATATGTGGGACAGAGATGAGTGACAGTTTTGATCACTAAAACTCCAGATCATGAAAAGGCGCACCATATATATCCTCCTGTCAGTGCTGACATTCGCTGGGTTTCTTTCCTCCTGTACTACAGCACACTATCCGCAGCGCGGCCACAGCTATCCGCACTCTCAAAAGTGGGAGCCGCACGATGACAGCCGGACGGTAAAGTGAGCAGATGTAAAATGTGCAGCGACTATATCCACACATGTATGGCGCTACTGCGATACAAACCTCCTGACCTTCTGCTGCGTACCGTAGCCTATCTGCAGGGTGCCGGGCCCTATGGTGGGTAGCGATAGCTGCTGTCCGGGCTCCAATGTAGTGCGCAAAACACTGCGACCGACGAGGTCGTATACCTCTACCATGAGCGGTGTGCTGGCCAGTGAGCGCACCGACGCACCCGATCCTGATGCTATGATGATGGCAGGTACTGTAGCATCCACATCACTGATACCTGCGGTCGCGCAGCTGTTGTTATTCACAAAATAGCGCATGGGATGCCCTACCTGCCTAAGTCCATAACCGCTATTGAGCACTACGTCCGAGCCAAAGGCGGACAGATGTGCGTAGCTGCCGTCTGTAGACATCTGTCGTGCTGCACAGAGATCCTGGTCCCAGCTCCATACGAGCCAGCCCACATTGTGGCGCATACAAATATGCAACAGCGCCTGATAGTCTAGCGTCCAGTGGCAGTACTGGGTATTGCCATTATTGTCTGTATTGTCCTGATAGTTTGCCAGCTCTCCTATGACAAAGGGATAATCAGAGGCGAGAGCAGTAGTGATAATTTGATCCATCGTAGCCGAATCATTATTGGCATAAGCCGTCCAGTAGGCATGCGTACTGAATATTATATTGTGGTCAGGATCAGAACTGATAATACCGGCAGCTATACCGTTGAGCACATCCAGGCTCATACCACAGTCAGGCGCATCTATCATGAGCGGCACTTTGATGCCCGCATTGCGCAGGGTACTGATGGCAGTCTGATAAGAGGATACATAGGTCTGCTGCGCAGTGGCGGAGTTATTAGCCCAGCTGACATAGCCGAGCTCATTGGCAAAGTTGATGATCAGACTACTCTGGTATTTATTTATCACAGCCATTATATCAGGCCTCACATACCAGTAGGCCAAGGTGTCTATATCTGCAGTATTCCCATCGCAAGTCAGATTATGGAGCTCTATGATAGGTATCATACGATGGTCTATGCAGGTACGGATAGCTGTATCGAGCCACTGTGCTGTATAATAGGGAGCGGACGAATAGGCGTACCAGGGCATACGTACAGCATTGGCCCCGGTCTGAGCTATCTCGGAGAGATGCAGCTGCGTATTGTCGTAGCCCCAGTTGTAGGGAGCATAGTTGACCCCATGGAGGAGTACTGTATCACCGCAAGGGCCTGTGATGTAGCGTCCATGTGTTTTGATATTGGTCTGCTGGGCATGCAGTGTGCTGAGCGCCAAAAACAGAAAAAGTATGCTGAAAAGCTTCTGAAGGGGGTAGCGATAGTTCATATTTCAATATGTAGTTATCTAATGAGACTCAATTAAGTTCAATAATATCAATGATTCAACATTTTTCGGTAAAGGCGGAAAACGAGTCCGCAGATCCAGCCTGTTGGTGCAATAACAAAAGGGCCCGTCTGACGACGAGCCCTCGTAAAGTTAAAGCGTTTTGCTCTTAGTTTGTGATGAGGACCTTCTTGGAAACTATCGATCCGTCGCTCATTTTCACTGATACGATCACGTATGCTATCTCTGCACCAGGTACAGCCTTGACATATGTGGTAGGAGCGTTGTGGGTTTCGTTTGAGAGTTCCTGGCCTATCACGTTGTATATCCTGATGGTAGCCTGTACTGACTTGTACTGGCTGAAGTCTACCATTACCTTATTCTCATATGAGAATATCTTCAGCATGCTATTGTCAGAAGAGATATCAGATATAGCCAGAGGCGGTATGACCGTATCCTGGCGCGTGATAGTAGAGGTACAGCCGAGCGAGTTGGTCACTGTCAGAGATACTGTATAGATACCCAGGGCACCATAGGTGTGCGATGGGTTCTGAGCGGTAGAAGTAGTACCATCGCCAAAGTTCCATGCGTAGCTGACGGCACCTGTGCTGGTGCTGGTAAAGGTAACAGAGTCTCCCAGGTGTACGGTGCTCAGGCTGGCTGTGAAGGCCGCGCTGCCTGGTACCACGGTCACGTTGAAGCTATCCAGATCGCTGTATTTAGCTATACAGTGTTGATCGGTCAGGACGGTGATCTTGATCGGGCCGGATACTGCAGGCGTATCTGAGTAGGCGTATGGGCTGGTAGTAGCAGTAGCTGATACCGGAGCGCCATGATCTGTGGTACGGATGAAAGTCCACGGACCGGTACCGGTAAAGGTGATCGTACCATTCAGAACAGCACCAGGGCATACTGAAGTATCTGTACCGGACAGCGTAGCCGTAGGGCGCTGATACACGATGAAGGAGTCTGTCTGGTGGCTGCTGCAGCCTGTGGTAGAGTCATACAGCGTCACGGTATATGTGGTGGTAGCACCAGGCATGCCGTATACCGTAGCTGCATTGCCACCGGTATATGGTGTAGCCGCAGTGGTATCTGTATAGAGACCTGTGACAGGTGACCATACATAGCTGCTATGAGCAGGCAGTGTGGATGTGATAGCCAGCTGCTCTCCGGTAGCGCATACGTGTACGATGCTATAGTTGAGCGTGAGGGTTGGATTGCTGTGTACTGCCGCTACTACTGCTGTGCCGGCAGAAGAGCAGGCCGGAGAGGTAGTCGTAGCAAATGCATAGTAAGTCACATCTGCCGAGAGGGTCGGTGTGACAAATGTATCGCCACTGTACTGCAGTGTACCATTGGTCAGGGAGTCATACCACACGATAGTAGCACCTGCAGATGGAGTAGCTACCAGCGTAGCTGTACCTGAGCCGCAGAGGCTGGCACCGGTAGTGGCAGTGACGAGCGGATTGCTCACATTGAGAGTGAAAGTAGCTGTAGCCTGGTTGCCTGAGCTATCAGTCACAGTCACAGTATAGGTAGTAGTAGCTGTAGGCAGTATGCTGTCGAGGCTGGCAGTGAGTGTACCGGTACCCTCAGACCAGGCATATGCGTATGGCGTACAGCCGCCGGCAGCTGCGGTAGTCAGCGTATATGGCATAGCGCCGCATACGGTGCCTGTAGGGCCAGATATAGTAGCTGTGAGCGGAGTAGGAGCATTGACATATACAGTATCTGTCATGGTAGCTGAGCAGCCCGTATTAGGGTCTGTGACCGTCACGGTATATCCTGTAGTAGCAGATGGCGTGGCTACAGGGTTGTGTATCGTAGCGCTATCCAGTGTACCTGACGGAGACCATGCGTAGTCCAGACCGCTCGGTGTCACACCGCCTGTGATAGTGACAGTATAATCATCTGTACTACCATAGGTAGAGAAGCCATCAGTATTGCCCGGAGAACAAGAGTAGAGGCCGTTGGCATCAGGTATGGTATCGCTACCCCAGCCGAGGCGTACGCGCATCTTGGTGACGCCACTCAGCGCAGTAGATGGTATAGTGAACCTGCCACTGTAAGGCACGCCGCTGGTTGAGTTATTGGCATAGTGCGCATATAGCAGTTCACTATTGTCAAAGATGCCGTTCTGGTTGAAGTCGATCCAGATAGCCAGACCTTCGTAGATACCTGAGAAAGAACCATTGAAGTTGTAAGCACTATCCGCGGCCAGGCTACCTGTGGTAGCAGCGGTGCCGTGGTCTACATAGTTATTGGTAGTGCCAGCTGAGAAATTTCGGCTGGTAGAAACGTAAGTAGTAGTATTGGTCGTATCCGTCAGATAGAAGCTACCGAGGTAGTGCAGGAAGGTATTGCTGATAGTAGGTACACAATATGGTCCTACCGGTGTAGAAGCCACTACATCCAGCTGTGAGCGGTAGCCCTGGCATATGCTGGGAGCTGATGGTGTCGCAGTGACCAGGCTGATAGATGGTGGCTGGGCCAGTGTCACTACAGCAGTAGCGGTAGCGCTGCAGCCGCCTGTGGTACCTGTCACTACATAGTTGGTAGATACGGTAGGGGAGGCGTAGACAGTATCGCCTGTGGTGGCGCTGAGGCCCGCTGATGGTGACCAGCTAAAGCTAGCCGCACCGGTAGCAGACAGTGCCAGAGGTGCGCTGCCCGCACAGTATATGATAGCCGCAGGGCTGACAGATACGTATGGTGTAGGTACTACAGTCACCGTCACAGAGTCATGCAGCATCGAGCCACAGTTGTCAGTCACATCTATATAGTAGGTAGTAGTAGTATCAGGGACTACAGTGGTATCTGATGCAGAGGAAGTGAAGCCCGCAGGAGATGATGTCCAGCTGTATGTGAACGGTCCGCCACCTCCGGTCCTATTGGCTGCCAGCCGGAATGTAGTCTGGCGTGCACAGAGTGTACCGGTAGCAGTGGTAGTAGCTGTAGGCGCTATAGTCAGCGTAGCGCCCACTGTATCTGTGACAGATGCAGTAGTAGAGCAGGTACCGTTAGACACGGTCACGCTATACGTCGTAGAACCGGCAGGTGGAGATGCTACCACAGTAGAAGTATCAGTCCTGCTCAGTGTACCTGATGGCGACCATGTGTAGGTCAGGGCCGGCTGGCCGGTAGTATCTGCCACTACATTGAGCACGGCGGTAGCACCTGCGCAGAGCTCAGACGGCGTAGACGCGATGCTGGTGACCGGAGGAGCTACTACGTAGTTTACCACTGCACTGGCAGTGCTGGTACAGCCACCTGTATTGACAGCGGTCACAGTGTATGTAGTAGTAGACGTAGGAGAAGCCACTACCGCAGAGTCTGTAGTAGAACCCAGGCCGGCGGTAGGTGACCATGCATAGGTGATATTAGCACCTGTAGTGTGTGCTGTGAGTACTACGCCTGTGTCATTAGAGCAGAAGTTTACAGTAGCAGGTGTCACGGTCACATTCACAGCCGGATTGATATTGACATTGACCTCATTTGAGGTGGCCGTCAGGCCGGATGCTGTACATGTAGCCTCTACCACATAATAGATAGATCCGGTAGAAGTATTGGTATAAGTGGTGGATGTAGCGCCGGTACCTGTAGATACATCAGTGTACGGGCCACCGGATGTGGTAGAGGACTGCCACTGATAGGTCACACCGCTCGCAGCTGCATTGAAGAGTGATACCGATGTAGCCAGGCCACCGCAGAATGATGCAGGTGTAGGAGTAGCGATAGTCACTGCAAAGATATTGACGATCTGATTGTTTGGAGCTACAGAGTTTCCGGTGTTAGTGATAGTGATGCTTTGTACCAGCTTGGCATAGTTGGCCGGAGCCAGAGGCAGGGGTATGTCATACATACGAGGATTATTGCCACCCGGGGCACCGCCATCAAAGCCACCACTACCTACGCGACCAAAGCCGCCCTGAGAGTATGGAGTTCCATTAAACCAGTCTTTCACTGCCAGGTTAGTAAATGTCTGGGAGGAGCCGTCAGTGAAATGCACTACAGCAGTGATAGTGGAGGCACCATTACCTGATACTCCGAGGAGGTAAACCTCTGTGCCGCTCTGAGGGGTCACAGCAGTGAGCGTACCCGTGAGCTGTGTACCACCGCGCAGCTGGAGCACATTGCTGGTAGTGGCGCTCTGGAGCTGATAGAGCAGGCCGGTGATAGAGTTGCTCACTACCTGACCATTCACCGGCAGGGAGGTGGCGGGGTAGGTAGTACCATTATATGAGTAGGAAGCATCGTAGAAGTCATAGCCATTTGGCGCATCTACCCATGTAGTAGTAGTGAGTGACGGCGGATTTGCGCTGTGATTGTTATTGCCATTGGCTATGACGTCCTGATTGAAGCCGGTGACTGCCAGAGGAGAAAATCCTGCTGCCTCTCCGGGAGATGCTGTGACAGTGACGATAGCAGATGTATCTGCCACACCGCTGGCAGTACAGGTCACCACACACCGGAAGTCTGTAACGGCACCTGGCAGGGTGATCGTGTCAGAGATATTGGCGCCGGGCACATTGGTAAAGGTGCCTGATCCTGCCGGATAGCGCTCCTGCCACTGATAGGTCAGTCCGGTATAGCCGTAGGAGCTGCCTGTGAGCGTGACGATAGCAGAGCAGACGCCAGCAGATACGAGGCTCGCACTACCTGCTGTAGGCGCACCACTGCATGGCAGCGTGGTAGTAGTAAAGCTCAGCGGACCTGTCCATGTGCTATTGCCCAGCACGCCGCCGCAGTCTGACTGCACCCACAGCTGATAGGTGGTGAGCGGAGCGAGAGCTGTAGTACTATCCACTGTGCCGGCTGTATTGCCTGTGGCTACGATGCCTGTGACAGTAGAGTCAGGTATACCGCTGGTACGTATCTGCCAGTTGTAATCATTGGGAGCACCGTGTGTAGGTACATTCCAAGTGAAGGTCGCATTATTGCCACCTACGGTAGTAGTGGCCAGGCCGCTGACCGGATAGCAGGTAGGAGCATTATTGATCAGAAATTCATCTATTGCCATATTGCAGACGCCGCTGCCCCAGTTTGAGGTAGCTGAAAACTGAAACTGCACCGTGTCTCCCATATAAGTGGTAAGGTCTATAGTATTGGACCTCCAGAAAGAAGTAGAACTGCTCGTGCCGAAGGTGGAGTTTGAGGTGGTGTGGCTGTATAGAGCGGTCCATGTATTGCCGCCATCGGTAGAGATATTGACAGTGAGCGGCGTAGATGAACCCGATGTGCCCAGGAAGTAATAATAGGATACCTGCTTGGCAGCGCCTGTCAGGATAAATGGTGCAGTAGTCACCTTATAGGGATTGCCCGCAGTGTGAGCATTATATACATCGAGATACAAGAAATTGCTGCCTGCCTCAGGGCCGGCTACGCCGTGTGTGGCATCTGATGTGGTCACAGCCCAGTTAGGGTCGGAGGTAGCACCATGGGATACGGTCCAGCATGGCGGCAGCGATGAACTAAATGACTGCAGATATGGATAGGTAGTGGTAGGCAGGCAGAGTGTAGTAAATGTAGCTGCCGGAGACCAATGACTGGTGTCTGTGGCACTGCACACTTTTTTCACATATACATGGTAGGTAGTAGCGTCTGCCAGGGTGGAGATAGTAAAGTTGCTATCTGTACCGGCAGCTGTACCTGTCAGGATCGGAGTGCTATCTGCCGTGCCGTTGGCAGCCACTACCTCATATATATAGCTGAGGGGCAGTGTAGAGGGTACAGCCCAATTGATCGTAGCGCCGCCGGTCGTCACATTGGATGCCGTGAGGGCAGACAGATTGATGCACGGCAGCGGTGTATATACGAATGTGAGTCCTGCTGCGGGGAGTGTACCTGTGGCTGAATCAAATGCCACGGCAGCACTGTTTGAAGTGCCTGCGGTGGTAGCAGTCCATGGGTTGCCGATAGCCAGGGTACGTATGTTCACGTTAGTAGCCAGCGTATTGTCCAACCCGCGCAGACCGACCTGCGGGTAGGCGCTGACGGTACTGACGCCATGCACCGCATCATAGACAAAGCGTACTATACCTGTAGCCGTATCCATACGCGCCTGAAAACTGAACTGCTCAGTGACACTGGTGCTGGTACTATAGCGCCTAACGTCCTGCCACTGCACTACTATCTCAGAGCCTACGACGGTCCAGGTCACTGAGGGGGTACCCGAGCTAGCCTGATGAAGGTCGCGGCCGAAAGGAGAAAGGCACCTACCGGGAGTGGTGGATGACAGGGGGGTATAGTTAGTAGTAGTGCCAGGGTCTACGCCCAGATTGAGCCAGCCGTTAGTATTGACATACATGGAGGTGTACGTCACTCCGTCAAATGTAAAAGAGGGTATAGTCTGCGGACCGGAGGTCCCATCATCAAACGTGCCGGAATACAATGAGGTACCACCGGTGATGGGCGTGTAGGTACCCGATGTCTGAGAGAAAGTGTAATTGTATGCCACCTGTGCATGTAGCGGCCTGAAGGCAATCATGCACAACAGCAAAACAAACGCTCCTGCAGAAATACGGGGTGCGTATCTCGATGAGGAGCCGGATGTAAATAGGGTAGAGACGTTCATAATTTTGTTTATTTTCTTAGTATAAAACTAAATG
>JAFDYQ010000059.1 GCA_018267365.1 Bacteroidota bacterium
CCTGCGAAGGTGGGACAACGGTGAACGGGTACAAGCCGAGCGCGGACTTTAATAGCGGACCATTGCTAATGGACAATGCATAGTTGTCCATTATCAATGGCCAACTGTACATTCAAAAAAAGTGCCTTACTGCTTTTTCAGTAAATAGAATATGCATGTATACTATGTATGTATATAGTATATCAGCTCACAGGCCGCTAAAGAAATGATAATGCAAATATAGCAAAATAAATTTATTATTTGCATAGATAGGAATATAAAAATCACTTCGGTCAAAGTGTTCAACCTGAACGTTCAATCAGGTGTTCAACTTGGTGTTCAACTTGGTGTTCAATAGGGCATGAACACTAGTGTTCAATAGCCGTGAACGCTGGCGTGAACAGACCGTGAACACTTTACCATTGATAATCAATACCAAACCGTTCACGTTCACGGTGAACAAGTGTGAACAGGTGTTCAACTTGCCGGTAGGCGGGCTCAGGGTTGAACGTTTTTGTTCCGTTCCATTCTATACCACTGTTCCACTCTGTACCACTGTCCATACAAGTGGAACACCTGAAACAGCGAAACACTTCACTGGCACGCTTTATGGTTTGAGGCTATTAGTAAAAACAACAACCATGAATCTCAAAAGGATATTTGGCAGCATACTCACGGTGCTAGGCATAGCAGGGCTGATCTACGGCGCCTTCCTCTTTATGAATACGCAGGGCGGTATGCGCGATATCAAGGCCCTCGTGGTCTATGGCATACTGGGGCTGCTCTTCTTTGTATCGGGCATCGGCCTGGTACGCACTACGAGCGACGATGCACGGGCCTAAGGCACTGACATATATCAGCTATCGCGCTGCCGCTCTGTGCCGGTCACAGAGGGATAATATTCCCCATTGCAAAAATTCCTGAAAATAGGGCCTGCCGGGTGTAAACTTAGACTAAGTTAGCCGTATATTCGTTTATCAAGTATGCACTATCTTAGTATCCTTTTCGTGCTTTTGCTCACCGGAGCAGGAGTGAAAAACGACGCTACCCCGGTGGCGCACCACGCAGCTGCCGCAGCGCCTGACCAGACGCACCAGCTCTATACGGACTGCCACCTCAGCGGGCTGATACCGTATGATGCTTTCAGCAAATGTATGGCCGGCTATGACAAGTACAAACCTGCCAAGCACATCGTGGCCATCTGCGACTTTACCCGTGCGAGCAATGAGAAACGCTTTGTGGTAGTAGACCTGGACAAGAAGCAGGTGGTCTCCAATACCTTTGTAGCACATGGCAAGAACAGCGGCGACCTGATGGCCACCAGCTTTAGCAATGTGATGGAGAGCCACAAGAGCAGCAAGGGCTTCT
Source organism: Bacteroidota bacterium (assembly GCA_018267365.1). Lineage (GTDB taxonomy): Bacteria > Bacteroidota > Bacteroidia > Chitinophagales > LD1 > UBA1941. Next base: position 1,348 of record JAFDYQ010000059.1, read on the forward strand.
TTCGCATAGGCGAGCAGATACAGACCGCCCTGCATGGCCCCTCTCTCCTGCTCGACGGCCTGGAGAAAGGCATCAATGACAATGCGCGCGCACGCGAGATCATCATACACGGTGCCTGGTATGCAGCAGAGTCCTTTATACATCAGTACGGCTACTGTGGCAAGAGCTTCGGCTGCCCTGCCCTGCCGGAGACCGCTATGAAGAAACTACTCCCTATCCTGGCCAATGGTGCCCTGCTGTATATCTACGCCAAGTAGTTTTTCTGCCGGATAGTTCCTATCACATTCCCGATACTGGATATTGGATACTCTATCGGTTGTTGGTGACGCTTCGCTAAACAGGACTATGGCATTGTTCAAATGGAGCGTTCAACCGTATGTTCAATGTGAGATTGAACAGGTAGTTGAACGGTAAATTGAACACTACACCTTTCTCTTTAGCCATCATGGCTATATAAAAAGCGAAAGCACTCAGCGCCTTAGCGGCAAAGTGAATTTGCCCTGCAATATCGCCGGATTTCATTCGTACTTAATAATATGGTTTGCCCGGTCCGGGCTACCGTAGGCGGCATATCCCCCTGGCCTGCTTGTTGCATTTATTCATTCTAAAAACCACTGCGTATGGCATTGCTCAACATTACCTATCGGCTACCCGTTTCATTTGTACAAGAGGAAGATGATATCCTGATCAAGCTCTCCAGCGGAGGGCTGGTCAGTGCACTGCACTCGCTGCCCGGCGGCGATCAGCAGCTGAAGTGGCTGGGTGTGGCAGATTTCAGCGTAGCGGATTGGCACAAGGGCCATGATAAATATGAGGGCGAGTTTGAGCTGCACCCCGTCTTTCTGCATGACAAGCTCAATAAACTTTTCTACGAGGGCTTTAGCAACTCTGTGCTCTGGCCGCTCTTTCACTACTTCCCTTCTTTTGTAGAATATACCAAAGACTCTTTTGATGCCTTTGTGAAAGCCAATACGATCATAGCAGATAAGGCTGCGCAGATCATACGCCCCGGCGATACGGTGTGGATACATGACTACCACCTGATGCCGCTGGCTGCCATGCTGCGCCAGCGCTGCCCTGATGTGCGCATCGGCTTCTTTCTGCATACCCCCTTCCCCGACTATGAGCTGCTGCGGCTGCTGCCGCGCCACTGTGGCCGCTACCTGCTGGAGGGGCTGCTGGGCGCAGATATCATCGGCTTTCAGATCTATGACTATGCAGATCACTTTCTGGAGTGTGTGCGGCGTATGCTGGGCCTGCAGCAGCGCCAGTACCGCCTGCTGTATCAGAATAGGCAGGTGCGTGTGGATGCCTTTCCTATCAGTATAGACTTTGACAAGTTTCACAGCGCGTATGACGAGCCGGAGGTAGCACAGGAGCGCGGGCAGCTGCGCGCCTTGTATCCGGACATGAAGGTCATCTTCTCGGTAGACCGGCTGGACTATAGCAAGGGGATAGTAAACCGCCTGCGCGGCTACAGGAGGTTTCTGGAGCTATACCCGGAGTGGCGGGAGCGTATCGTCTTTATACTCGTGCTGGTGCCCTCTCGCACTGCCGTGAAAAAATATGCCGAGCGCCGCCGCATGATAGAGGAGATGGTGAGCAGTATCAACGGCATGGCCGGAAACTATAAGTGGACACCGGTGGTATTTCAGTTTAGCTCGCTGGACTACAGCGCACTGCTGAGCCTCTATACGGGCTGCGATGTGGCGCTGATCTCGCCCATACGAGATGGTATGAACCTGGTGGCAAAGGAGTTTGTCGCCTCGCGCAAAGACAAGCACGGCGTACTGCTGCTCAGTGACCTGGCCGGTGCGGCCAAAGAAATGAGCGGAGCGCTGCTCTTCAACCCGCTGGACGATGAGGAGGTGGCAGGCTGCATACTGCAGGCGCTGGAGATGCCCGAGGCCGAGCAGGCACAGCGGCTCACCACTATGCAGCAGCAGATCCGGACGAATGATGTGCACCACTGGGCCGCCAGCTTCATAGCGGCGCTGGAGGCACCGGCAGAGCGCTGTACGGCATGGCTGGAGTATGAGGACCGGCAGGCGCTGATGGAGTGCTACAGCCAGGCACAGCGGCGGCTGATACTGCTGGACTATGATGGTACGCTGGTGCCATTTCACCCGGAGCCGCAGAGCGCCAGCCCCGGTGCAGAGGTGTCAGAGCTGCTCTCCTCTCTGGCCCGCGACCCGCACAATGAGGTAGTAGTGACCAGCGGGCGTGACCGCCACACCCTGGAGCGCTGGCTGGGCCACCTGCCCATCACCATCATAGCAGAGCACGGCATCTACCTGCGCCGCCGGGACCAGTGGCATGAGATAGCCACAGGTGCAGAGAGCTGGCTGCCCGAGGTACGGCGCATCATGCAGCTATACACAGAGCGCTGCAGTGGCACCTTCATAGAGGAGAAAGCGGCCTCCCTGGCCTGGCACTACCGCACTGCTACCGGCAGCAATGTATGGGCAGAGGCGCAGGACCTGATCTCTGTGCTGCAGAGCTACCTGGAGAATCTGGATGCCTGCGTGATGAGCGGCAATAAGGTAGTAGAGGTGAAACCCGCCTCGGTCAATAAAGGCTCCATACTGCACCGCATGCTGCCGCTGAGGCAGTATGACTGTGTGCTGGCACTGGGAGACGACCGCACAGACGAGGATATGTTTGCCGTGGTCAATACGCTCGACAGCAGCTACAGTATCAAGGTAGGCAAGGGCAGCAGCCGTGCGCGCTACCGCTTTGATACGATCGGCCAGGTGCATTCTTTTCTCATACAGCTGGGCATGGCGTATACGGTGTCGTAGGGCTGCAGCGCTGTCATTTATCTTTTGATGATCCTTTGCGCATAGCTGTGCTGCCCCTCTGTGATGTGTAGTATATACACGCCCGCCGGTAGTGACCGCACATCCATACTCAGATGATCTGCTGTCACATCTGCCGCTGTGATGATCTCCCTGCCCGTCAGGTCGGTGAGGCGCACCACTGCATGGTCGAGCGGATGGTCTGCCGAGCCGCAGAGTGTAGCAGAGAAGGGATTGGGGTAGATGTGGAGGTATCCGGGCGCCTGCGCGGCTATACCTGTAGGGGCAGGTATATCCAGCGTGTACAGCTCATAGCCCGTACTGACGTCATATTTGGCGCGGTATACTATACCATGACTCGTGGCATCCAGCCAGCTATTGGTATTGATGGCGTCCTGCAGGCTCAGCCGGTCTATCTTGCGCACAGAGGCGCTATCTCCGGCAGAGACATAGAGGTCGGTGAGATATGTGCTGCCATTGTAGGTACCGTAGTCAAAGAAGTAGATACTATCGCGCCAGATAGTGGGATATCGTACCACATTGTAGTAGGCGGGGTCATACCGGGATATCTTTTCTGTAGCCAGCGTAGTGAGGTCTGTGGCCCAGAGGTTTTTGATGTCTATACCCTCGCGGGCTATGAAGATGAGTTTATTGCCCAGCCTCATATAGCCACCCGGGAAACTGCCGCTGCCTGCCGGGTCTATATCTCTGACCATAGCGGTACCGGCGGGTGTGCCGTCAGAGGCCCACAGCTCAAAACCGTGCACACCGTCAGACCCGTCGAAGAATAGTCTGCCTCCCATCGTATCCATATCATCCTCTATGAAGCCGCTGGCAGTGCCGGGATTGATATCGGCAAAGAGTGCGGTGTGTGCCGGCTGGCCGTCTGTGACCCACAGCTCCAGGCCATAGGCAGAGGAGTATGCACCAAAGTAAAGCTTACCGTCAAATACGCACGGCTTCTGAAAGCCACCATCAGAGAAGCCGGGCTGCAGATCCTGAAATATCGTAGCGCCGGTGCCCGTAGTGATCCACGGCTCGTAGCCATAGGTAGTAGTGTATGTCTGGAAATAAACCGCCCCGCTATACTCTGTGAAATACTGCGGGCTGCTGCTGCCATAGCCCGGCTGCACATCTGCCAGCAGGTGCGTGCCTGCGGCAGTGCCATCACTGACCCAGGGCTCCTGCCCATGCGTACCATCATCTGCCTGAAAGTACAGAGCACCCAGGCATTCTTTCACATTGGCGGGGAGGCTGGGGGCTGTGCCGGGATTGACATCAGCGAGCATAAAGGTGCCGGCGTCTGTGCCATCACTGATCCACGGCTCGCGGCCATGTATGCTGTCATCAGCAGCGAAGATCAGCTTGCCCTGATAGGTACCGAGCATCGCTATAGTCACTGCTCCCCTGCTGCCGGGTATGATATCTTTGACCAGATAGGTGCCTGCTGCGGTACCGTCAGTAGCCCATAGTTCATTGCCGGTCACACCGTCATTGCCCCAGAAATATATCTTGTCTCCTGCACGCATAGCATACTGACTGACCACGCCGTCCATACTGCCGGGGTAGACATCAGTGATCAGTACAGGCGACTGGGCCTGCCCTACGATAGCCGCAGTGAGCAGCGCTGAGACGAGCATTAGTTTTTGTACGGCCTTTCTCATGATATTTAGTTTTAGTACCCTGCACAAAAAGACAGCCGGATCGCTCCGCTGCCCTTTGCGCTTCTTGGGTTTAGATGGATTAATGTGTGCTGTAGAATACGTTTGTGGTGTACCAGTTCTGGTCTATCTTGACCCCTGTCCAGTCTCCTGCTGCCGGGCTGGAGGCACTGCCATCGCCATTGGTATCGCCACCGTGCGCATCATCTCTCATCGAGGTAAATACCGCCGTAGGATCTATCGCCATATTGGCCGTTCCGCCTGTGATGCTATTGCCCGCGCCTACGGGTATCTTGATGGTCACATTGGGCCCTACGCTGAAGAGCTGGCCCGAGCCACCGGCAGCGAGGCCCTGATCGAGCACGTACGGCACTTCTGTCTCATTGTATTGCACTGTTTTGCCGGCCAGGCCGTATGACCAGACGTAGATACAGTTATAGGTATTTGTCTCGCTCGCGTTGTCAGGATTGTGGTAGACATTGCTCGGGTCCAGGGCATACGAGCTCACGATGTAGATCGGCACTGCATTGTCATAGAAGATATTGTTGGTCAGTACGCTCACAGCAGGGTCTTTCATGTCAGATCCGGCGAATGCGGCTCTATTGCCACTGCTGCTGCCGTGGGTATGTGCAAAGGTACAATGGTCAAAGGTGAAGTCGTGAATGTTGCCAGTACCCGTGTTAGCTATCACCACGTTGCCACCGCCGCTACCGCCGCCATAGAGAAACTTGCAATACCTGAAGAGAGAACCGTGCTGATCGCCACGCATATCCATGTAGCCCCAGTCGCCTTTGGCCGGTGTGCTGGCGGAGCCATCGCCATTATTATCACCGCAGTAGTTGTCATCTTTGTACGAAGTGAAAATGATGGGATTGGCTGCCGTAGCATCTGCGGTGACCTTGGCATATACCTCCAGGCCGCAGTTAGCATCTTTAAACTTTACGATCACACCCGGCTCGATCACCAGCGGCGCACTGATATCTATGAAAGTGGTGACCACATATACATTGCCGGCAGTCCAGGTGGTAGCCGTAGTGATATCATTAGATACCTGCACTACGTTGCAGTTTCCTCCTCCTCCCCCGCCACCGCCGCCGCTACCTGGTGTCACGGTCACGTCCCGGCCGTAGGCTATGCCTGCATTGTTTTTGGCATAGGCGCGTACATGATAGGTATAGCCCATGGCAAATGGTGCGATATCCGTAGCAAAGGGGCCCGTGCCGCTGCCTATAGCTATCGCGATGTCATTGGCATTGTCGATAGAAGGGTCGGCATTGAGGCCTATAGCCACACCGCGATCTGTCACGGCGCTGCCCCCCTGGTCGGTCACGGTGCCACCGCAGGTGTAGGTGCTGTCGTTTACTTTGATAGGAGTGGCGGTGGTGAGCTGAGGCAGGGGTGAGTGGGCCTGATCGTGATGACAGCCGGACAGGGCTATCACGCCGATCACGAGGGAAAAGAGTAGTTTTTTCATGAGCTTATTTTTTTGCTTTGTAATAGTGCCCATTGGCGGGGCAGTGCGGGAGCAAAGGTGAGCAATGGCCGTAGCCGGTTCAATCCTGAAAAACAGGATATTTCATCTCCGGCCATCAAAATCATGGAAAAAGGGGATAGCCGCTTTGTGCGATACTCCTTTCATTTGTACCGGCAAAGCGATACATTCAGGCGACTGATACCTGTATAATGATGCAAGATAAACGCCCGCTGATGAAAAAGTACTTCCTGCTCGCCCTCCTGTACCTGCCGTATGTGGCCTTTGGCCAGCAGGCTGAGATGGATAGCCTGCTGAAAGTGCTGACCACAGCCAAAGATGACACTGCCAAGGTGTACCTCTATATAGCGATAGGCAATGCCTGTGAATATGAAGACCCGCAGCGTGCCGCCAGGTACTACCTGCAGGCAGGAGACCTGAGCCGCCGCCTGGACTACAAGATGGGGCTGATCAAATTTATCTCAAACTATACGGGGGTGCTGAATGTGCGCGGTGCCTATGACAGCTCCCTGACGCTCAATAAGCAGGCCATAGCGCTGGCCAGGCAGCTGGGCGACCAGATGACCATAGCCAAGGCCTACGCCAATACCGGCAATAGCTACCACTACCTGAGCGAATACGACAGCGCGGTGTACTGCTATGAGATGGCGGGGAGGTACTTTCAGGAGATCGATAACAAATACCTCATGGCGCGGATGTATGAGGTGGAGCAGCTCATCTACCAGAATATGGGGCAGTATAAGAAGGCACTCCAGTATGGCAAGCGTGCCGTAAGCGAGCTGAGGATCTCAGGAGATAGTGTAGACCTGGGCCGCTGCCTGCTCAACCTGGCCAATAGCTACGAGAGCAATAACTACCGCGACTCTGCACTGCCCTGCTACAAAGAAGCACTGGCCGTATCGCAAAGGGCAAACTATATACAGGGGCAGTCGGCCAGCCTGCTGGGCATAGGCAATATCTACTACCACATGTCTCAGGCGGACCAGATGAAGCCGTACTATGAGAAAGCGCTGGCTATCACGCGGGGCTCAGATGACATGCAGGGCCAGCTGACCGCTCTGCGCGGCCTGTCGCTCTACTACCTGCTGAAAAATGAACTGGACTCAGCGCAGGTGTACTGCCGGGCGTCTCTCAGTATAGCCGATACGCTGGGCACCAAGCATGACCTGTATGAGTCGCTGCATGTCTTGTCATCTATCCTGTATGCGCAGCATCATATCATAGAGGCTGAGAATGTACGAAGCCGGATGCAGGTACTGGAGAATGAAATGCGGGGAGATGAATTTCAGCAGAAGACCATAGCTATAGAGAAGCGATTTGAAACAGAAAAGAAAGAAGCGAGGATCAGACTGCAGGAAGCACAGCTGAGGCAGAAGAGCACGCTGAATTATATCCTGATCGGTGGCCTGCTGGCACTGGCTATCATAGCGGGGCTCAGCTACCGCACCTACCGCCAGCGGCAGAAGCTGCAGCAGCAGCGCATCAGCGAGCTGGAGACAGAGAAACAGCTCACCGCTACCGAGGCCATACTGAAGGGTGAGGAAAAAGAACGCAGCCGCCTGGCACAGGACCTGCACGATGGCCTGGGAGGCCTGCTATCCGGTATCAAATATTCACTGAATAATATGAAAGAAAACCTGATCATGACACCTGCCAATGCGCAGGCCTTTGAGCACAGCATAGGCATGCTGGACCACTCTATCAGCGAGATGCGCCGCGTAGCGCACAACCTGATGCCTGAGAACCTGCTCAAGTTTGGGCTCGATGCGGCCATGCGCGACTTCTGCAGCGAGATGCAGATGAATGGTATGCTGCAGGTGCGCTACCAGAGCCTGGGGCTGAAAGATAAATCTATAGACCAGAGCCTCTCTGTGACCGTCTACCGCGTCACGCAGGAGCTGCTGAATAACATCGTAAAGCACGCCGGCGCTACAGAGGCTATGGTGCAGATAGCCGCCGGCGATAGACAGCTGACCATCACCGTAGAGGACAATGGCAAAGGCCTGGCCGAGGAGCAGATCAAAAAGTCTCCCGGTATAGGCTGGCAAAACATCTACTCGCGCGTGCAGTATCACAAGGGTACGATCAGTATCCAATCTATACCGGGGCAGGGTACATCCGTGTATATAGAGTTTCCTGTGGCATGAGGACGGGCGTATTCATAGTAGACGATCACTTTCTGGTGATAGAGGGTATCCGGTCTATGCTGAGCGATGAGGCAGGCATAGACCTCATGGGCCACGCGTATAATGCAGAGGCGTGCCTGACATTTCTCCAGCACCACCAGCCCGATGTGATCCTCATGGATATCAACCTGGGCGACATGAGTGGCATAGACCTCTGCCGGCAGGTCACAGAGAAATATCCTGCTGTGCGCATCATAGGCCTGAGCAGCTACAAGCAGCTGAGCTTTATCACCCAGATGCTCAGCAGTGGCGCGCTGGGCTACGTACTAAAGAACGCTACCAAGCAGGAGATACTCTCTGCCATAGACCTCGTACTGCAGGGGCGGCAGTACCTGAGCCTGGAGGCCAGTGAGATGATGAAGAACACACAGACAGATGATGTACCCGTGCTGACACGACGTGAGACGGAGGTGCTGCACCTCATAGCCAACGGCCTGACCAATGCAGAGATGGCCGCACAGCTCTTTGTGAGCCCTACAACTATCGATACACACCGCAAGCACCTGCTGGAGAAGTTTAATGCGCGCAATACTGCCATCCTGATCAGGAGGGCGATAGACCTACGCTTTATCTGACAGATGGGCTCAGGAAATATCAAGGCATGCTGCGCCGCACCAGCATAAAACTCCGCTACGGATCTATATAGAAGTCATACGGTATCCGCATACTGTATGCGACAGGATGCCCGAAGGCGCGCGCCGGGTCAAAGTGCAGCAGCCGCACCACCCGCTCCGCCTCGGCGTCTATAGCGTGGCTCACGTGGCTGCGCAGCTCTACCTCCGCCACACGGCCGGTGGTATCTATCAGCGCATAGATGAGCACGCGGCCATAGGTACCGGCGGCTTTGTCAGCGGCGGGATACACTTTTTCCTTATTAAGAAAATCAAACATAGCACTCAGGCCGCCATAGTAGTGTGGCTCTATGGTGTCGGGTATATAGATGGGTGTATTGTCAGGCACGGCATTGGTCGGCGCGCCCCATTCTGTCAGCTCTAGGGGTGGCAGGTGAAACTCTGCCTTAAACTTATGCTCCTCACCCGCCCAGTCTGCCGGCATGGTAAAGTCATTCTCCTCCACCCGTTTGCGATCGCGCACCAGTACCTCGCGTATCTTGTAGTGGCCCGGCTTTATGTCAAAGTACAGCGGCGTCTCGCCATACACCCGGCCATATTTCTTGCTACCAAAGTAGACATCGCACGTGTCGTCAGAAGTGTAGCGCAGGCGTGTCATGCCTGCGGGTATAGGCTTGTCATTGCCTTGCGCAAAAGATGCTGCACTCATGAGCATAAGAAAAGCTAAGAACTGATCTCTCATAGAGCAAATAAGCAAAATGCCGGGATAAAACACCACGATATATTTCTGTGTAAATCGGAAAGCTATAGCCTCATGTAGCGCTCCGGGCGGAATCCCATACCTACTACTCTCGCGGGGATACGCTGCAGCAGTGGCACGTGAGACATGAGCCAGATAAAGAAGCGGCCGCGGCCATTTCGCGAGAGCTGCTTCTCCCCTGCATTGATGAAATTATTGTGAATAGCCTCCTGTATGCGCTGTATCATGCGAGCAGGCCACTCTCGGCGCTTTTGTACCGCAGCGAGTACCTCGATCCCGGGAGCGCCCTGACTGAGCGCAGGAGCGAGTATGCGCGCAGCAGCTACGGCGTCCTGTATGGCGAGGTTGATACCCACACCTCCTGCAGGGCTCATGGCGTGTGCTGCATCTCCTATGCATAGCAGGCCGGGGCGGTACCACTGCACCAGATGATTGATCTGCACGGTGAGCAGGCTGATGTCATCCCAGCTACGTATAGCCGCTACATGCGCCCGTGTCTGAGGCGCTAGTGAAGCTATCCCCTCGCGAAACTGCTCCATACCCTGCGCGCGTATCGCATCATAGCCGCCCTTGGGTATGATATAGCCGCACTGATAGTACTCATCGCGATCTATCAGTACCATCATCCTGCCATCACGAAAGTACCCCAGCGTCTCGTCGCGTGTTTCTTTCTCCTTGGGTATGCGCAGCCACAGTACATCGATGGGCACGCCCGTCTCTATCACCTCCAGACCTGCCAGGCGGCGCACTGCTGAGCTGCGACCATCGGCGCCTATGGTGAGCGAGGCTCTGACCTCCAGCAGCCCGTCAGGTGTACGTGCTATGACACCCTGTATCTCGTCTCCTGCGCTTAGCAGGCCCGTCACCTCTGCCTCCCTCAACAGGTGAAAGCCACTATACTCTGAGGCTTTTTCTGTCATGAAATTCAGGAAGTCCCACTGCGGCATGAGTGCGATGTATGGCTCATGCACCGGCAGGTGGGTCAGGTCTACGAAGCGGCCATGCAGGTCGTTGAATTTCACGAACAGGTGGTACAGCTTCTGATGTGGTAGCCGGAGAAAATCTTCCAGCAGGCCCAGCTCATAGAGTACCTCCATAGTAGATGGATGGATGGTATCACCGCGAAAGTCGCGCAGAAAGTCTTTATGCTTCTCCAGCACGATCACATCTACTCCTGCGCGGGCCAGCAGGTAGCCGAGCATGATACCGGCAGGCCCGCCACCTGCTATGCAGCATTGCGTTTGGAGTTGCTTCATATATAGTAATATAGAAAAAATGGTGCCGCAGGGTATATGGTATAAAAAACAATGTGGCACACTATTGGCACTGTGCAACATGAGGGCATCGCCGATATAGCGTCAAACCTGTGGGAGTGATGCCCCGTTTTAAAAAACTTACCCTTCATGAGAAATAAAATACTACTCTTCCTTCTGATACTTCTGAGCACTGGCGTGATGGCTGGTGGGTTGCGTATATCTTCTTTAGGCGCTTCCTTTCTGGTGATGGCGGCGGTGCAGCAGGAGTCTCGTGCCACGATCTACCCCAACCCTGCCAAGGACAGGATCTATGTGAAAGGTGCCACTGTGGCCCGTATAGAGTTGATCAACCTGATAGGCGACGTAGTACTGGACGAGCCACTGACATCATCGGGTCTGGTGCTGCTCTCAGATATACAGCCCGGCGTCTATATAGCGCATATATATGATGGTGACGGGGTGCTGATCCTGTCTACCCGCCTCACCCGCCAGTGATCCCGGTGGGGAAAAAACCGGATTGGCACGGATTTCCTATTACTCTGATACGTAAAACGATTCACTCACATTAAAACACAACAATATGCTTAAGTGGTCATTCATATTCCTCATCATCGCTATAGTGGCCGGTATATTCGGCTTCACAGGCGCAGAGGCAGCAGCGGCATCTATTGCCAAGATACTTTTCTTCGTCTTCATAGCAGTCTGGGTAGTGATGCTGGTACTCGGTGTCACGATCTTCAAGAAGGCATAGGCCGGAGAACTGAAAGGACCGAATGAAAACAATACCAGGACCGAGTGGAAACCAGCGGCCCTGCTGAAAATGTAAGAGAGCCCCGTATATATGGGGCTTTTTTATATAATATGCTGTCCCGTCCTGAAATAAGTTGACACAAAAGTTGACTTATATAATGAATTCAAAG
>JAFDYQ010000005.1 GCA_018267365.1 Bacteroidota bacterium
AATAATTGCCCGATTTCTCCAGTTTACAATGGTCCGGTTTTTAGGGGGGAGGTCAACTTCTACTCCTAGCACACCGAAATCCTCAACGACCGCTCCTTTCAGAAGATAACATCCTTTCCCTGTAAATGGGTATCGCTTTATTGACATAGGAAAGTATACAGTATCAAAGAGGTCGGCTCGATCACGTATTAGCCGAGCATATACACCACGTCTCCGTGAAATTCAACCTGTAAAATGTCCTCAATTGAGGTTCGATTAGCAGTTCCTGTCGCTTAAGGTACGCCAAGCCGTTTTCGGCGCCCGAAACCCTTGTGGGGTGATATTTTTTAATCACTTCAACATTCATTCACATGAAACTGACAATCAAGGAGTTGAAATTAGAGGTCAACTCGCCGAAACCCAACGTGCTGGTAATCATTGCATTAATCGTCCTGACGCTCGCGGCAGCCTACGTGGCTACCCACTCGCCGGGACACGAGCATGATCTCAACGAGGTCATCAAGGTGTTTAGGTCGCTCCCCGGGGCGTCCTAAACCGGCTTACATTAATAAATTGTTAAATTTTCAGTTAGCCCAGGTTTTTACAAAATCCGCGAATATTTATAGATAAATACAGTGAGCAGAGTAAAATCCGCTCAGACGCATAACAAACAAATAAAATAGGAGAGAACTATGGAAATCAGCTACAAACGATTCGTTTTCAAGCTCAAAGTGGTCGAATACCTCTGCGCATTCATCTTGCTTGCGTACGGCATCTGCCACTACACCAACGACACTCACGGCTTTGACAAGATTGTCGAGGCAGTAGTAACCGTTGCCAAGAGCGGACTAGGCAAGTAACGCCTACTACACACAAAAGAGCCTTTGGTGAATTATCGCCGAGGGCTTTTTTATTGCTGGGGGAAGTTCTAATTTAGGTATATGTGTCACAGATATAACAACAATACCAAGTCCAATCCTTTATGAAATCTCATCCAAGTTCCATGATGATAGCGCATACTATTGGCAAACGGATAGCATCTCGAGATGCTGACCCAAATATTCTAGAAGTTTTGGAGCCAGCTAGCAATAAGGTACTAGATACATGGTATAAAGTCACTGATTTCCAAGTACCTTTTTCATTCGGCTCTTATATAAGACAAAAGGTAATATCTTTGAATATATTAAAAAAAGAACTATGATTTTGGAAATTTACACTAGCCCATACTTCTATATCCCAACAACAATATTTGGCCTTATTGCCATTGTCTCTTCATGCCTTTACCTATATTTTCTGAATCGTGATAAAAACATCTTGAGCAGAATAGAATCCACACCTGAAAAAGATCGCGCGAAAGTGATCGAGATGACCTTAAACGATTTCGGAATTAGGGTGAGTACAACCGGAATGAGTGAAGAAAGTAAATTAGAAGTCATAGGGAAAATGATAAGAGCAAAAGAACGTAGATACCTCATTGTCGCTATTACATCATTCTGTATAGTTTTAGTGTTATCGTTTCTTGTGTACTTTATGAAAACTGACAATCCAACCTTGCGAGAAAGTGACCGCCAAGCAAAAGTCGATAGTATACAATTAAGCGATACTAGTGATTCAACTACAAAATTAATAAAACCACAAGTCAATAGTCATCAAGACGCATCAGATGAAAACCATAATAAAGTAAAAGCTGATAAAAAGGATTTCCCGACTAATCAGAGTCCTGTACCGCAAGTAAAATCGCAAAAGGAATCTTACCCCTCAACAGATCATACTCAGACTAATAACGGCTCGCATAACTTGAATGTGAACGACAACAGAAATGGAACTATTAACTATACTCATATTGATACAAGTAAATGAAATACGTGCTATTTTTATTCATTCTGCTTACGAATACCTCCGATGCTCAAGCTGTCCGCGCTAATAAGAACAACGGAATTAATGTGTTCGGAAACAATTCTAATAGTGTTGTTATCAATTATTCTAATGGCACAGTTATCAATATCCCTAACAACTCTGTTATCAACTATCCTTATACAACCGATGATAGGCCTAAACAAACTAATACAGGTGATCACAACCTAAATGTAAATGATAACAGAGGCGGTACCATAAATTATTTAAGTGGACCGCAAGTTCAAACTCCTACCCATGTCCTTAAAATTAGAACCAACACTAAAAGCTATATTTATGTGGATGGGAGGCTTCGTGATAGCGTTACGGTAGAAGCTCCGGCTATTATTGAACTTAAATCTGCTGGAATATATGCACTGAGGCTGGTAAGCGCATATTATAGTGACTGGATTATTGAACAGGATTACCGTGTTGAAAAAACAGATATTGGCACTTCAACTTATGCATTTTTGAATTTCAAGATATCCCCTTATTTACATCCTGTACATAAAGTCGACAAGGGTAAATATGCCTATTTCAACATCTACACCGGAGAACTTGTGACATTGTTTAAATATGAAATAGCGAGCGAATTCAACGAAGGAGTTGCTACAGTGGGACTTGACGGAAAACTCGGTGCACTAGATGATTATGGTATGGAAAGAATTCCATTGACTTATGACCCATCAACAAAATTCAACTTTCGAAATGGTTATTCTGAGGCAATTAAAAATGGCAAGTACGGACTCATTGATGAAAATGGAAAGGCAACCGTTCCATTTATTTATGATTTTCTTTCATATTCTGGCGACAAATATGTGAGAGCAGTAATGAAAAATACATGGGGATATGTCGACACATTGAACAATGTTATTATACCATTTAAATACACATACGTCTCAGAAATTGACGGTAATTGGATTAAGGCAGCAACAGGTGGTTGGACATTCATGATGTTTAACACAGAAGCGAACGACGAATCGAAAGTTTATAACGCCAAATGGGGTATTATTGATCTTCAAGGTAACGTGGTTCTGCCAGTTGCATATAGAGATGTCCTAACTAAAGCAACAGATGCACCTTCAATGCCATTACGGATGCAGAATGCAAGAATGGTTCCTGTCCAAAAGGAGTTGGATTGGAATTTCATATACTTAGGCAACTGGAAGGAAAAAAGCTTTGGCCCCTTCGCGGATGTCGATAATATTAGTAAAGACATGCTCAGAGTTGGAGTGATAGATCATAAGAATTGTAGGAAAAATAAAAAATCACCAGACGATTGCGAGAAGTATGGCTGCTTATCAAATTTCGGGCGTCAAATTTTACCTATAAAATACGATAACATTTTTTGTTCTGAAAACATTCTTTGGATATCCAAAAATGACAGTATAGGCTTTTATAATGTTGACTCTAATCGTCAAATAACTGACTTGATATATGAGTTTGGATATAGCGGCAAAACGAGTATGACTGAAGCATTTATTGGTGGCTTGGCAAAAGTTTATAAGAATGGATACAGCGGCTTCATCAATAAAAGAGGTAAAGAAATAATCCCTGTTGAAAACAAGCCTGGAGGGTGCCATAGTGCCAAACAGTTCGGCAACTTTCATATTGTTGGAGTAAATGACAAATTTGGAATTATTAGGGATGATGGGACTTGGGTGACTACGATGGACTATGATGAAATATTATTGGCAAGCAATGACAATGGCGCAAAGTACGAGAATGTGATTGCAATTTTAATCAGGAATGGTAAGTACAGGTATATAACAGCAACTGGGAAAATGTTGAATAATAAAGATTACGATTACGCGGGAGGATTTTGGGGGCACACAGGTATAGCAATTGTCGGGAAAGAAAATAAGTATGGTCTTATAAATATTAAAGGCTCCCAAATAGTACCTTTTATTTACGATTACATTAAAGTCATTTCAAAAGATTTTATTGAAGCGCATGTCAATGACGAAGTAATGTATATCAACGACAGTGGACGTTGCTTATACGGATGTCATTAACTATTTAATTGGGTTTAAGAAAAAAGCAGCAATTTATGCTGTTAGAAAAATATTAAAGCAGTTGTTATGAGTTTGTAAAAGTATTATTTTTTGTTCATGTGTACAAGAGGGATTCCAAAGGGCTACCCTTTGGCAGGAAAGCAAGTAGTAACTGTTTACAGGCTACTTGCAATCCTGATGCTAAACCTCTCGCCCTGGGCTTTCTTCTTTATCTAGCTCTTTTATCAGTTCTTCTTCCATATTCTCTTGTTCAATTTCTTCTTCAACTTCATACGTTCGCTCTCCACGTATATCTGCAAAACTTGCCAATCTTTCAGATCGCTCCTCTAATTCCTGCATCTTATCATTGCCAAAACCGAGTGTGCTAAATCGGTAATGCCTGTTGTCATCTACTCCCGAAATCTGCCCACCTCGCTCAAATAACTTCAAATTGCTCCTTACATTATCGTAGAATTCCTCCTTACTCATCGCCACGTCAAAGCTCTTTTCTAAAATCTCCTTGATTTCTTCCTTTCTGGATGCTTTGCCAGTATGCAGCTCTAATTGATATTCTCTGTCAGATTTCTCCTTTATCCCTTTTCCGTGCTGAACCCCTGAGTGGGTCAATCCTAGCTCTTTCTCATAACGCTGCATTTCTTCCTTTATAGATTGGAACTCTTTAATTGGAATAGATATTGGCTTTCCGCTATAGGCTTCTATTCCACTTACCATAACATGAATGTGTCTATGACTTTCCTTATCGATATGAGCGGCGGCGAAGTAAAGCGCCTTATCATTTCTAAGCTCACTATACTTGCTCACTATTTTTGCAATTACCTCGGGGCTCAGCTTATCAGTATCTCCTGAACGATAAGAAAAGATGTCATGATAAAGTTTGACTTCACCCTTACGATGCTTTGCTCTATTTCTTTCATTATCCAAAAATTCCTTCTCAATTTCCTCAGTAGTCCGTCCCATAAGATTATGCCTAAAATACAACGGCATTCCTTTGGCATCTCGCATTACGGATTGCGGTTTGGAAATATACGCGGCTAACTGCCCGAATGAAGCTGATTTGCGGGTAAATGACCTAAGAATGCTCATCGACAATACTTCTGAGTGTATTGATAAAGTCAGGATTTCGTTTGATAGCAGATACGATTTCGTCATAGAGCTTTGGCGGATTAGCAAAAGCCTCCGTTACTTCTTCTCGTATCTTGGCAACAACCTTACTCAAATTCTCATAGTCATTGTCAGCTTTGAACCATCTACCCTTATCCCGATCCTGTATTTGCTGAATTGAACTCTGGCACCTCAGCAATGCCTGCAAAATCCTATCCAATACAATCTTATCTCTAATGACAAATGACGAAGTGAGGTAAGCGCTAATGGCTTTTTTCATTAGGGTATTCTCAGTTAGGTTATGCTCTTTGGCAGCTTTTCGGATTATTTCCGTCTCAGTGCGCTTAAAAGATAACGTATAGTGCTGGTTCCTCCGGCGTTCGTTCCTCTTATAAGATTTCATGTATAAACGCCTGTATTCCGCCTTTAAGGCGCGCAATTCGTCCCCGCAAGCATCAGTCTTGCCCAAGCCTTCGAGATAAGCCCATAACGCACTATTTCGCTTTACTGCCTTCATCTAGCTTTAGGATAGGGATTACGTCAGGAATAAGCGTATTGCGATACTTAAAGGGAGGCAGATCAGTTTTCAACTTTAAAAAGGGCTGTTCAAAGTAGGGAGTAACCTTAACTTTCAATGGATGCTTACAATGAGCTGAGATAACAATCGCCTGATCAGGCTTCATGTTGCGTATGTCTTGGCTCAGCATCAACGGTCTGACCTTTACTTTTCCGTCTGCCTGTACATACTCAGTCTTACCAAGCAAGCTTTCCAGGTCTTGGCTTGTCTTCAATCCCTGCCCACTTAGATAAACCTTAGTACGCGAAGCGTTGCGAATGCTCTCAGCTTCCGCTATTCCGAAGTTGTGGTCTATTTGGCTATCGGATTGCCATAGGGTCATCAGTCCACATCTATACTTGCGTAAATTATTTAATATGTTTCCGAATTCTATATTGAGAGTACTTGCCTCATCGGCAATTATGAATACGTCGAGATCGTCCTTTTGAGGCAGCCTTGACATCAATACCCGAAGGGCAGTGTCGAAGAAAATCGAAATAAGTCCAGAGTACATTTTACTATCCAGTGTAGGTGTCTCAACGATGATGCAACACGGCTTTCGTCTTATCGTCTTCAGGTCAACGGTATTAACCGCAGTCGATTTGCAGACTGCATCGCTGTACCATAGTTGCAGTGCGGACTGGGTGCTAGCGATAATTGACTTCAAGACCTTGTCTTCCATCGCAATGAAGCCTTCGTATTCCTTTGCAAGATCATTATCTGCCCTTGCAAAAAGCTTATCGAGCGATCTTTGATTCGTAGCAAGCCTATTCAGCAGGAATTTCAGATTGTATATGTTCCTATACCGTGCTTCCTGCTTATTCAGAATCGCAATCAAAATATAAAGCAACATAGAGGTTTGAACTTGCCAGAAGTTATCACCAGTACCAGGCTTTAAAAAGCCCGCAAGTAAGAAAGCCAGCTTAAAGCAATCCGATTTAGTTTCGAGAAAGTCATAGGGATTAAATGAGCTGGAATTATACGGATCGTCGAATTTAATAATTTGAACATCCGAGCCTACGCTTGTTAAGTAGGGGGCAACAATCTTTGCATCGCCCGAAGGACAGTTAATAATCATCGACGCGCTTGAACCGATGCTTAGCGCGCTCGGAATCACAAGAGCTGATGTCTTACGCGATCCAATAGGACCAATACATAACACATTTTCATAACTTGTTTTTCGCGAGAGGCACCCATCAGCACTTCCTGTAACGCAAAAGCCACCATGATTGCCATCTAGCAGATCGCATTCATCACCGAATTTAGCGCTATACGTGCGGTTATCGTGCTCGCCAAAGCTCTCGATGGCGGTGAGCGTTTTATCAACGATAACATCGCTCACCACTTTGCTCGCAGCACCTAGATACTGCAACAATCCCATAATATGTGTCCCTGCTCGTTCCAACTCATATCCTATCTGGGAACAAATACATCTTGATTTTTCTATTGAGAGCCCTCAGCCAAATTTCAAGCATGCTAGTAACGATGTAAACAATAAACACAATGATCCTCCATAGCACACTCAGGATAAACCTGCATATTTTCCAAGCCCCATCGCCCAGCATTGCCCATGTTTCCTTACTAGCTTTCAAGCCTTCCACCGCTTATGATCACGCGGGCTCCTCGTTCTTCACAAATCTTTTTAAACAGCGAAGCAATGAGAGCATAGCGCTTAGAGCTTTCGTAGTTTGGCGCGTTATAGATTAGCTGTATGGAAACGCCTTTGAGATTATTATTGATGGGCGTAGCCTTGATTATGATCTTTTCTACTTCTTCAGGATGGTTATAGAGCATATCCATGTCGGACTTTTTATAAACCGAAAAGAGGTCTGAGTTTTGGTGCAAGTCGGAGCAAAAAATCGCATACTTCTCCATGACGTTCTGAGACGCCAGTTCGTTCAAAGCCCTCGCTATTGGTCCGAATATTTCGGACTTGGATTTACCTAATGGCTGTAGGCTTACCTGCGCAAAAGCCAATGATATGCGAGCGTTAAAGTCATTGATAGCTTTGCTTCTTTGTCCAGGATTTTGCATAAGCTTTTCCTGCGGCGCTATCTCAAAACTTACAGATGGGGCATACTGCAAATCCGATATGGGTTCGATTTTGAATCGTCCGCCCCACGTATCTCGTGCGCGAAGATTGTAGAGGCGTCGGACATCTTCGACATCCGGCAGGCTCATTTCCGAACCGGTTTGGTCGATTAAAACAAGTACTGATACTTCCGGGGAAGGACCTTTTAGCTCATTACATGATACGAGCATAAGACAGATTAATAGGCAAGTTGTTATTGCTTTCATGATTGTTGATTTTTATTGTTTTGAAAAAGCGGCATGGTCAACGCCGAATGGTCGAATTTCATATTTGGCTTACGCCAGGATAGTTCCTTGTAAAACAGGGATAGCGCCTGTCTGCATAGGTTTTCAACTAATGCCTCGCATTGAGCCTGCTCTCCGGCAAGATCTGAGCGGCCTCTACGTTTCGCGTCGGACTCATGAGTGACGTTTTTGCTGTTTTTCTGACACTCTGCAATCTTCTTTTCCGCCTTCTTTATTTCCTTGCTTAGTCGGTCGAACTCGCTCTTTGCAAAACGCTCCTCCGCGTTTGGAAACTGCATGGCGACTATTGTCGCTCCGCCAAAAATGAGCGCCTGTATCACCACAAAAGCAAGGGCAGTAACTATCGTTTCAGTGGAAAAAGCTACAGTGCCTCCGTTTGTGACAGAAAAGCTTCTGAGTAGGGCAAGGGCTGCAAAAACAATGAGCATAAGCCAGCTAAAACTTCTGATGATTTTTACCTTCTCATGAGCAGGCTTGCCTTTTATAGACGTTCCTAGATGGATTGCAATAACGGACAACGAAACTGCCGCGACAAAAGCGGGGACGATGGCAAAAAGCACATTTCCTCCTCCGACGGTAAAGCTCTGGACATTGTAGCTTGCTTCAGCTACAAAGCCCACTACCTCCATCATTGCGTAAAACACATATGTCGCCCAGTTGAACCTTACTTTATGCCCTTTGCGCTCTCCCTCAGCAATGCGTTTCGCCTCCTTAGCTTCCGACAATTCTGCATCAAGAGTTTTATTGTCCTCATTGGCGCGCTTATCATCGAATTGCTTTTTAGCTTCTTCTTCTTGATAGGACTGTCTTACATACACCAATATTTCTTCATATGCTCCAATAAGGGCTAGTTCTGAAATCTTTATTTGGTCCTGTCCGGCATTCGCATCAGCTAAGCTTTTAGCTTCACTTGGGATGTTATACTTTATCGATTCAGCATTCGTATAGATGTACGATAAAAGTTCTGAGTTATTTGTAATTGTCTCTTCCATATTATTGTGCTTTTGATGTGGTAAATGATTTCCGCTCTAATTCGCTTCTATCAGCAAGACTAATAGAGTCAACAATCGATACTGTGCCGTCCTTGTAATAGATATTGCCCATTTCGTCATAGCCATCTATTTCTAATTGCTTCTCCCGCTTCGGAATCATTTTTGCATACTGGTCATTTGAAAGAACAGGATCAATCTCAAAAACTAAGAAGCTGTCACCGGGATATGACACTTCACCAAGTGCGCGGTCGGGCCATGTAGCTTCTGCAAAAACATACTTCGTGCCGCTAGGTCCTTCGAAGTAGGGTCCAGTCCAACCATCGATGGCTATGCCCGATGCCATGTGCCTGCCCGGATAAACGACCAGACAAGATTTTTTGCCTAGATATGCCATGCATATAGAAAATAATAAAGCATGGTCATCACAGTCACCTCGATTATCCAAAATTGTCAGGATCGGTGAACGGAGGTATTCTTCGGGACCGGGAGGGTCGGCTTCTCGGGGTATACTGTGCGTCCAAGCAAGAACACATCCTGCCATATCCTCCTCGGAAAAATGCTCATGGTTGGCAATACCTTTCAATTGGCTCGTGATTTGATCCATGTATGGATAGTACTTATCCTCTCTCAAATAGCTGAAGAATGACAGGCTTTTGGGGACCGCATTGTAAAAATTGTAGATGCCGATAGCTTCGGTGAATTGGAGGTTGTACTGATTTTGCTTATATACCCACTTTGAATCAGTTGAATAATATTTCCCGTCTTGAATTTTGGGTTTTGGCGGCTCAGCAACATCTGTTTTCTCGCATGATGAAAGAAAAAGCAGCCACATTATAATAGTGACCGAGGCTTTAACCTTTGATGCTATGACCTTAGGAGGTATAAAGGGACCGATATAGACGTCCTGATAAAAAACCTGATCACACTTTGACCTTTCGGTATTTTGCAGAGCATCGTCATCAAGGTTTTGCTTCTCACTTGAGCCACTTCGGCTGTTAGATTTTCTTTTCGTTTTCTGGTCGAAAGTTCCTTTTTGTTTTTTGCTGCTTTTATTTGTATAAACTGACATAATATTTAATTAAAACGTGACCGCACTTAGGGCGATAATTTGGTTTTTACTAAAGATTATGGAAGCTTGATATATATATCATATTATGATAATATAATCTCAGGCTATCCATAATGACTGATCTTAGGATGCATGCTCGAACCAAACAATCCTCTGATCGGAAATACGATATAGCTCGCCCCTGCACATACACGGGGGCTTTTTGCGTATGTGTAATAGCTCTCCTTACGATGAAAACATCGTTTAAAAAACTATCCTGTCTCTGTCGGAGAGACCCAATAAATGTGCTGTTTGACTTCTTCGCAGGTAGCGCGAGATTCTAATTAATCCGCCTACTTGATTCGTGCAGTTACGCAAGATTGATAGCAATGCAGCGAGGGCGAGTTCATCGCGGCATCAGCATGTATATTCCCCAGAGATTAGTTAGGGCATGCCAAGTGTTTGTTTCATCCTTTACATTTTTCATTAATAAAAATGATCTGTATGCTAATTCTATAAAGGCTACTATTTAAGATGTACTGTTTCTGTTCCATATATCTAATACGAATAAGTAAATACAAAAGTATAAGTCAGATTCCACAAAATCAGTAGAGTTAGTCACAGGAATTCCACGTGCATATTTCTACCTCAAATCTTCTTCACTCGTCTTTGAAAATTCCCAATCAACCACCTTTTCATTCTAAAATGACAAGCTTTAACGTCCATCCTTAATATAAGAAAAATTCCTGAATTTTCCAAATCTATTTTTTACTTTTTTGTTAAATCACCTTGTCTTATCTAGGTCATTATTTATCTCCTTATCGTTCCTTATTTTTTCAAAGTCATTTTCACGTTCCTTTTGTTGGGTCCGCTCATATTCCGCCCCTCCGTCGATAACACCCTTTTCGTATTCGGATTCCACCGAAAGCGACGGCTTAAGCTTTTCAAACAATTCAGGATTGTACTGCCTCAGGCGATAGCCGGTATTAAAACCGGAGATATATGACTGCTCCTCTTGTTTCATTACCTTTTAATTGAATGCTTCTCTATAAATTCTAAGATACTGTCTCGGTCGAAGAGATACACTTTCTTGCTCATTATCGAAACGCGTACAAGCGGTGAATCCTTTATGGCTTGTAACGTCGTTCTACTGGTAATTCCGATCATGCGCATTACTTCTTCTGAGGTTATCCATTTAGGCTCCTTACTCAAATTGTACTTCTCATCTATGTAGTCAACCGTACGATTGAGAAGTTCGTAAAAAGCACTTGTGTCTATGCAAATTGATTCCGTATTAGCCATGATGAATCTTTTGAGAGAATGGTATGACGTAGCCGTGCTATCGATTCCATAAGGCAGAATTGATAAAGTATCGGTAAACAGATACCTGAAATTATGGCATGCGCCAGAGGCGGATAAACTCTCACTTGCAAATTACTTGCAAATGAAAAAGCGGTTAGACGTTTGGAACATCTAACCGCTTGATTGTTTGTGTGGTCCCGCCTGGGCTCGAACCAGGGACCCTCTGATTATGAGTCAGACCTCATCTACTCAGGTAGAATAAACCCAACAAGAATATTACAGTCCAAGTAGAAATAAGACAAAAATGTGCAAAACAAGTGCAAGAAAACAAAAATAGGTTGCAAGAGAACTCACAACCTATTATTTATCAAGTGATCCCGGAAGGAATCGAACCTTCGACCAATTGATTAGAAATCAATTGCTCTATCCGCTGAGCTACGGGACCGTCATTCAAAAGTGCGGCAAATATATCTATTTCCCCTCTATCCTGCTAGTGGTTATGTCACAGAGCATTAGGACAGCGGGACCATAGAATGTGGAAATTTGAGTGGAAAATAACGGACGTTTATGCGAAAATCAACTATTTTTGCCGAAACAAAAATCAGTAAACAACGATCATGAAAAAACTATTTACCCTATTATCCCTTACACTTTTCTTTGGTGCCAGCTATGCTCAATACTGCGGTAGCTCTCAGGTATCTGCTGTCAATCCCGGTAGCGGCTATGGCTTCCCAAAGCTTGATAGCATCGCCTGCATCGTGCAGGGTGCCAATACCACGCTGGATATTCCTTTCCGTACGTATACCCACTTTACCGCGCAGGGCAATCCAGTAACGATCTACAAGCTCCGGATAGATGAAATGAGCAATCTGCCATGCGGCCTCTGCTGGTCTACCAATAAAGCCACTAATGAATTCAGCCCAGACGAATATGGTACTTTTCGGATACAAGGCACCACTAATGATGCAGTAGGCGAGTATAAAATACACTTGCTCCTTTCTGTCGCTACACAGAATGCCAATAACTATGACGTCCAAGGTATAGATGCCGACGCCGGTGGCGTATATCTCTATCTGCGTGTGATGGCAGCTAATGGCAGCTGTGCTCCGGTAGATACAAGCTCGCTGGGCCTTACCGCCAGCACACAATGCCCTACCGGTATCAACGATATGAAGAGCAATGTAACCTCCCTGACCGTACAGCCTAACCCAATGAGCAGTGAGGCTAATGTGACCTTCACCTCTGAGGTGGCAGGCACCAGCAACCTGACCATCACCAATATAGTAGGAAGTGTAGTATATCGCACAGCGATCAACACAAGGATAGGTGAAAATGCTACTACTATCAGCAAAGGCAACCTGCCTGCAGGTATCTACATCCTGACAGTAGGCAATAACAAAGCGACTGCCTCCCGCAAGTTTGTGATAGCTGAGTAATTAAGATTTTTTAGATAGAAAAGTCCCGTCGTTTGGCGGGACTTTTTTGTTTTTATGCATTGTAGGTTAGTTTTGCGGGCATTGGCATCTGATTTGCATTTGCCTGACTTCTATATCATCTTACTAAAACCAAAACATCGAATGAAAAAGAATGCGCTTTTGCCTGTAGCTCTGCTGGCAGTGATCTGCCTGGCTCTGACCGCTGCTGCGCCACCGGTCAGCCAGACACGCCAGATAGTAGACAATATGCTGAACACGATAGCTCGCCACACGGGAGCTACATTCACGATGAATGCGGCTGAGCGCATAGTGGGCAAAGGAAATGAGTTTAACAAGATGTCGATGTTCACCAAGGTAAATGTAAATCCGCTGAAGATCTACGCCAAGGTACTCAGTGACCCTAATAAAGGCACCGAGCTACTCTACGTAACGGGGCAGCGCGACAATAAGATCCGCGTGAATCCCGGCAAGTTTCTGCCTTCACTCACTCTCGCCCCTACCAGCAATCTGCTGAGCAAAAACCAGCACCACACACTACTCACCTCCGGCTTTAGCGTAGTACGTGATATCGTTTCTGCTGGGGTCAGGCGCGCAGACGCACAGGGTGGTTTTGATAAGGTATTTACCCTGCTGGGCGAGGTAAACTATGGCGGCCGCAAATGCTACAAGCTACAGATAGAAGATCCGACCTACGCCTATGTGAATGCGACCGGCCAAAACGGCGAGACTGTAAACTCTATGGCCAAGCGGCTGCTGGTGTCAGAGTACCATATCATGGAGCTAAACCCGGCCTACCGTTCACTCGATGCCAGCGTAGCCGGCAAGACACTGAAAGTACCTACCTCCTACGCCAAGAAAAGCATCATGTATATAGACGAGGCTACCAATATCCCGATCTATCAGGAGATGAGTGATGAGAAAGGTATTTTTGAAAAGTATGAGTACTCTAATGTAGTATTGAATCCTGCCTACAAAGCGGATGAGTTCACGGAAAAGTTCTCTGAATACGGTTTCTAAAAATAACAGCCCGGCAAAAGCCGGGCTTTTTAATACCCACAACTCTATGCGTACCTTGCTTTTATTCCTTTGTCTGTATACACTGACCACTTCTGCCCAGCCTACTGCCACCTTCTCTGCGGCTGACCAGCCTGCAGCACCTGACTATAGTCAGGAAAAGTTTTGGAGCGCACTACCTTTTCGCAAAGATGCAGCGGACGTGATACCACCTGATGAGCAGTGGATCAGCGATTCGCTGAAAGAAGTAGATGTTTTCTACATCTATCCTACAATCTACGAGAAAGGCAAAACATGGAATGCCAACCTGGCAAATAAGCGCCTCAATAAAAGGATAGACAAGCTGCCGGTGCGCTTTCAGGCGGGTGTATTCAATGCGAGCTGCCGGGTCTATGCCCCACGCTACCGTCAGGGCAATATAAATTGCTACTATGATAGCATCAACGGCCCGAAAGGACTGGATTTTGCCTATCAGGACGTGGCTAAGGCGTTTCTGTACTATCTCGACCACTACAATCATGGCCGGCCTATCATCATCGCCTCTCACAGCCAGGGGAGCAACCATTCGTGGCGGCTGCTCAGAGAGTTCTTTGATGGTAAGCCACTGGCTAAACAACTGGTGTGTGCCTATGCAGTCGGGATGGGTGTGGACACCACATGGTATAAGGTGCTCCGACCATGTAGTAACGCTAATGAGACCGGCTGCTATATCACCTGGTCTTCATTCAGGGTAGGATATGATCCGGGTAAAGATATACTACGCAATCCCATGTGCGTAAATCCGATCACCTGGCACCGGGATACGATACCGGCACCAGCATCTGAGTCACTGGGCAGTATCTTTCTAAAGATACGCCGCCACCGGTGGGAGCACGCAGCCTCCGCACAAGTGCATCAGGACTATCTCTGGGTAAAAACGAGGTTACCGTTTGTGCGCAGCTGGAACGTTTTGCATCTGGTAGACTACAACCTTTTCTGGTATGACATCCGCAAGAACGTAGCGGACAGGATCCACGCTTATCTGAAGAAATAATTAAGCTTTCGCAATAGTGACAGTACTGTCTATCTTGCTCACAAGACCTTGCAGTACATTGCCGGGACCTACCTCTATAAAATTTGTCGCACCGTCTGTGATCATATTCTTCACACTCTGTGTCCATAGTACCGGTGCTGTCAACTGAGCTATCAGATTAGCCTTGATAACTGCTGGATTGCTCTCTGCCTTAGCTGTATAGTTCTGATAGATCGGGCAGATAGGAGTAGTGAAGACTGCCTTCTCTATGCCAGCTGCCAGCTCCTCACGCGCAGGCTCCATCAGCGGCGAGTGAAATGCACCACCTACTTGCAGCTTCAGCACGCGGCGCACACCGGCAGCGGTCAGCTTCTCCATCGCTATATCTATTCCTTTTATAGAGCCTGAGATGACCAGCTGACCGGGACAGTTGTAGTTAGCAGGTACGACTATCTCCTCTGTGACAGAGCGGCAGATGTCCTCTACCTGCGCTTCGCTTTCATACTTTAGCACCGCAGCCATAGTAGATGGCACCGCCTCACAGGCCTTCTGCATAGCAGATGCGCGGATACTCACCAGCCGCAGCGCTTCGTCGAAGCTCATGGTCTTATTGGCCACCAGCGCAGAAAACTCTCCCAGAGAGTGACCCGCCACCATATCAGGGCGGAAACCATCTATCAGCAGCGCCGATATCACAGAATGTATGAATACAGCCGGCTGCGTGACCTTCGTCTGCTTGAGGTCCTCATCAGAACCTTCAAACATCACAGAAGATATACTGAAACCGAGTATCTCATCAGCCTTTTTGAAATATTCTTTGGCCAGGTCAGACTGCTCATAGAGGTCCTTGCCCATGCCCTTAAACTGACTGCCTTGTCCGGGGAAGATGTATGCGTTCACGATCGTAGATAGATAGATTAAGTAATTAACTCAGCTTAGCAGAGATGAGGTTAATAAACTCATTCCGCGTACTTTGATTCTGAAACTCGCCCGTGAAGGCCGAAGTAGTAGTCGTACTATTCTGCTTCTGCACACCGCGCATCATCATGCAAAGGTGCTTGGCCTCTACCACCACTGCTACGCCCAGCGGCTCGAGTGTCTCCTGTATGCAGTCGCGTATCTGTATAGTGAGGCGCTCCTGCACCTGAAAACGACGTGAATAAACATCTACTATACGGGCCAGTTTGCTCAGACCTACTATTTTGCCATTGGGTATATAGGCTACGTGTGCCCTGCCGTAGAAAGGTAACAAGTGATGCTCGCAGAGTGAGTAGAGCTCGATATCCTTCACGATCACCATCTGGTTGTGCTCCTCGTGGAATATGGCACCTCGCATGATCGCATGTGCATCCATCTTGTATCCCGACGCGAGGAAGTGCATCGCCTTTGACGCACGCTGTGGTGTCTTGAGCAGGCCTTCGCGTGTGATATCTTCACCCAGCCCTTTGAGTATCTTCTCATAGTGCAGGCTGATACGGGCTACTGATGCTTCATCAAAGTTTCTTTCCATTTTCTTTTCGTTTTATTCGCCGTAGTATTCTACGTAAATATTCTCTGTCTCTACCAGCTTCACACAGTGCAGCTTGCAGTCTGTGAGGTGTGGCTCCATCCACTTCCATATCTGTATGGCCACATTCTCGGAGGTGCCAAGTTTATCCTTAAACTCGGGCACATCGAGGTTAAAGTTTTTGTGGTCCAGGCGGTCCACTATTTCCCGCTTCATGATCTTGCTCAGATGGTGTGCGTTGATCACAAAACCGGTTTCAGCATGCGGCACAGCCTTGACCGTGACATAGACATCAAAGTTATGCCCGTGGTAATGCTTATTGGCGCACTTGCCAAAAACCTCGCGGTTCTTTTCTTCGGACCATGATGGGATATAGAGCTTGTGCGCCCCATTGAAATGTTCTCTGCGTGTGAGGTAAACCATGATTTGATTTCGGATTTTTGACTGCCCGTCAGAGGCGGCTTCCCCGATTTCGGATGTGAAAGTACTACAAGTATATCAAACTCAGAGCGTCCTGTTGCGCACCCACTTGCTTTCGCCAGTTTGTCCAGTACTTTTAGACGCAGAGCTTGCTTTAGGCTTACGCTCCAGTACATGAGCCGCTACCAGTGCCGCGATCTCCATCTCGGCAGGGTCTTCCTTTTTCAGGTACTCCGGCTTGAAGTGTTTTGCTACAAAGTGGGTATCAAACTTACCGCTCACAAAATCAGGATGCGTGATCACAAAAGCGCCGAACTGCAGCGTGTTCTTCACGCCGGTGATCTTATACTCCTGTATGGCGCGCAGCATGCGCTCTATAGCCTCTGTTCGGTCTTTGCCGTAGGCCACGAGCTTAGCTATCATCGGATCATAGTAGATCGGGATATCCATACCGGCCTCAAAACCATCATCCACACGGATGCCAGGCCCCTCGGGTTTTTTGTACTCCACCAGGCGGCCTATATCAGGCAGGAAATTATTGGTCGGGTCCTCTGCATACACGCGCAGCTCGAGCGCATGCCCACGTATGGCCAGGTCCTCCTGAGTGAAGGACAACCGCTCCCCTCTCGCCACCTTGATCTGCTCCTTCACCAGGTCCACACCGCTGATCATCTCACTGACCGGGTGCTCCACCTGCAGGCGCGTATTCATCTCCAGAAAGTAGAAGTTCAACTCCTCATCCACCAGAAACTCCACTGTACCCGCACCGATATACGCGCAGGACCGGCCCACCATCACAGCCGCTTCTCCTATGGCCTTGCGCTTCTCCGGTGTCAGACAGGAGCTAGGGGCCTCCTCCACCACCTTCTGGTGGCGGCGCTGCACCGAACACTCGCGCTCAAACACGTACACGATATTGCCATAGTTGTCGCCCAGTATCTGCACTTCTATATGCTTCGGCGAACCAACATATTTCTCTATAAAAACACTGCCATCACCAAAGGCCGACAGCGCCTCGCTCTGCGCGCGCTGCATCTGTTCTGCCAGTTGATCCGCACTCTCCACCACACGCATACCCTTGCCACCACCACCGGCAGAGGCCTTGATCAGCACAGGATAACCTATACGGTCACACAGCTCGCGTACCTCATCAGCCTTGTGTATGGCCCCATCGCTGCCGGGTACCATCGGGATATTAAATTTCTTAGCTGCTTCCTTCGCAGAGAGCTTATCACCCATCACCTCTATCGCCTCAGGTGTAGGTCCGATAAAGGTGATCCCATTCTCCTCTACCAGTTTCGCAAAAGCCGCATTCTCCGAGAGGAAACCGTAACCGGGATGGATACCATCCACACCGAGCGTCTTGGCCACCTCCACTATTTTATCACCACGCAGGTAGGAGTCCTTTGACGCCGGCGGGCCTATGCACACCGCCTCATCAGCGTAGCGTACGTGCGGCGAGTGCCTGTCAGCCTCGCTATAGACCGCCACGGTCTTGATACCCATCTCACGCGCCGAGCGCATCACGCGCAAGGCTATTTCGCCTCTGTTTGCTACCAGTATTTTCTTCATGATCTTATTTTACCGCAAAAACGCCAAAGTGCAAAAATGATTTTCAAATATAGGAATGAATCAGCCATTAGTTACGACTCTGTTCCCACTAGCTCTCCCTCGCTCTTAGCTATGATCACAGTCGCCAGACAGTTGCCAAGTACATTCACCGACGTACGCGCCATATCCATGATAGAGTCTACGCCAAAAATGACATAGATAGGCCACTCCGGCAAGTGGAAAGTAGCAACTGTACCGAGTAAGATCACAAATGATGCCTTGGCCACACCTGCCACACCCTTACTCGTGAGCATGAGCGTGAGAAGGATATATAGCTGCGTTGAGAAAGGCATATTAATACCCGCCGCCTGCGATACAAAGATGGCCGCGAGAGATAGATACAGCGTCGTCCCATCCAGGTTGAAAGAATATCCTAGAGGAAGTACGAATGAATATACCTTCTTATGCACACCGAGTTTCTCCATCGCACTCATAGCCTTCGGCAGCGCCGCATCAGAGCTGGCCGTAGCAAAGGCTACTGAAACCGGCTCCTCTACAGCCTGTAGGAATTTCTTCACCGGCACTTTGAAGTAAAGCGCAATAGGCAGCAGCACCCCAAAGAGGAAAAACACCAACGCCCCCGCCAGCGTGAGCAGCAGCAGCCCAAAGTTTTTAAAGATACCCAGGCCCATCGTACCCACCGTGTAGGCTATCGCGCCACCCACTGCTACAGGTGAGAAGAGCATGACCAGATTGGTCAGTTTAAACATTACCTCCGATAGAATTTCCGCAAAGCGGACGACCGGCTTTTTGTATTCCTCTGCGCACATCGATACTGCGATGGCAAAGAGAATGGAGAATACCACTACCTGGAGTACATTATTTTCTGAAATTGCCTTTGCAATATTCTCAGGGACTATCTCGTAGAGCCGGAAGTGCTTGCCGGCCTCCGGCAGCGCATCGGGCTTCTCGATAGTGACGGGTTTGGCTATACCCGCTCCTGCCTGTGTGAAATTGATCGCTGCCAGGCCAATAAATAAGGCCAGCGTAGTGACGATCTCAAAGTAGATGATGGCTTTGAGGCCCATACGACCCACCTGCTTCAGGTCAGAG
This sequence comes from Bacteroidota bacterium, assembly GCA_018267365.1. GTDB lineage: Bacteria > Bacteroidota > Bacteroidia > Chitinophagales > LD1 > UBA1941. The sequence continues at coordinate 19,277 of JAFDYQ010000005.1, forward strand.
TGGCCTGCAATACCTACTACCAGTGTACCGAAGAGCAACGGCGCTATGATCATCTTGACCAGCCGGAGAAATATCTTTCCGAAAACATTTAGCTCTTTGGCCAGATCAGGGAAATCTACACCTAGTACCACGCCGGTGATCATGGCTATAAATACCCAAATGGTGAGCGATCGGGCCCGCCAACCGTACCATAGCAGCGGTAACAGGCAGACCACCCGAATGCCGGTATAAAGCGACGACCCAAGATCAGCTATGCCACCTATCTGCAGCCATATGACCAAAACTATAATAAGACCTGCTAACAGGGCTATATTGCGCCAGAGATGATGCTTCATCGGCACAAAATAGGAAAATCTCCTATCAGGAAGCTGCAATGGCAAAACAGGCGCGAAAAATACCCGTTATGGTTTAACTTCACATCATGATTATACCCGGCATATCCAGCAGAGTGACACCACAGCGGCAGGCGCTGACATGCCTCGGCCTCTCACTGATCGCCATGGTGATCTGCCATTTTGCTTTTGCCGGTACGGCTACAGAATTTCTGGCAGCATTTAGCGGCATCATGTTTTACTCTCTTATGAATCCTGTCCTATCCATTTTTCACGAATCTTTTGTGAAGTACACCTGGCCTTCATGGCTCTATTACATTGGTCTGCTCATACTTTTGCTGCTCGCGGCACGCTACATCTCCGGTACCAGTATATGGGCGCTACCGGAGTACCGCATGATGCTGGGCAGTATTGTAGCCTTCTACCTCATCACCAGTATCATGGTACGTGTGATACGTGCTATCTGGGAGTTTGCAGAGAGTGACGAGGGCTGATAACCACTTTCTGGTGGCTGTCTGTATTTTTTATTATCCTTACAGTCTATAGTTTATCCGATATGAGCATCATAGTCGCCCCATCTGTTTTGTCTGCTGATTTTGCCCATCTGGGCAGGGATATAGATATGCTGAATAGCAGCGAGGCGGAGTGGATACACATAGATGTAATGGACGGCTCCTTTGTGCCCAATATCTCTTTTGGTTTTCCCATCCTTCAGGCTATCCGCAAAAGGACTAAAAAATATTGCGATGTGCATCTGATGATCGTACAGCCTGAGCGGTATATCAAACAGTTTAAAGATGCCGGTGCGGATAGCCTGACCATACATCTGGAGGGCAATGTACACCTGGACTCGGTGATCCGTGAGATCAAAGCACACGGCCTCTCTGCAGGCGTAGCGATTAATCCTGCTACACCGGTGAGTGAGCTGAAAGAAGTGATCAGCCTGATAGATGTGGTGCTGGTGATGAGCGTCAATCCGGGATTTGGCGGCCAGAAATTCATACCCAATGCGCTGAATAAAGTACGCGAGACTCGTGACCTGATAGGCCAGTCAGGCTCCAAGACTAAAATAGAGGTAGATGGCGGTGTGGGGCTGGACAATGCTAAAAACCTGATAGAAGCCGGTGCTGATGTACTGGTAGCCGGCAATGCAGTCTTCGGCGCCAGCGACCCGGTAAAGACTATTTTTGATATAAAGCATGCCGCCTCGAAATAAAATCAACGTATAGCCGTTTCAGCCACGAAAATGTCCAGACTCTCTATTCTTTTTTTGTTTCTCCTGTGTGCCGTGCGCGCCTTTGCGCAAGATCTGGCTACTATCACCGGCGCTGTGGCAGATGAATATGGCAAACCGCTCGAGCTGGTGAATGTGGTAGTAAAGGAGAATCAAAAATACTTCACGTCTACTGATTCCCTGGGCCGCTATACTCTAAAAGTGCCTGCCGGCAAACGAATAACCATCTTATTTAGTTATCTCACCAAAACGATTTACGCTACCACTATCCTGCCGCTCAAGGGTGATGAGAAGCAGATATCCTTTCAGGTACAGAGTGCTATCAATGTAGTACCAGAGGTAGTGGTAACGGATCAAGGCAACCGGCGAGAGGATCTATCCAATATCAAGGTGCACGAGGTCATGATACCCAACCTGGATGGCGGCATAGAAAACTATCTGGCAGCACAGTCACTGGGGGTCAATAAATCTAATGAGCTCAGCTCAAACTACTCCGTGCGCGGTGGTAGCTATGATGAGAACCTGGTCTACGTCAATGATTTTGAAATATACCGCCCGTACCTGATGCGCTCGGGGCAGCAGGAGGGTCTTTCTTTTGCCAATCCTAACCTGGTGAGCAATATCAAATTCTCGTCTGGTGGATGGCAGGCAAAATATGGAGACAAAATGTCTTCAGTGATGGATGTGACCTACAAGCGGCCTACTACCTGGGGCGGGTCAGTGACTGCCAGCCTAATGGGCCTGGCGGCGCACGTAGAAGGAGCCTCAAAGGATCCCCGCAAATTTTCCTTTCTTTTTGGCATCAGGCAGAAGAGTAGCCAGTATATCCTCGGCACATTGGATACCAAGGGCCAATATTCGCCCAGTTTTATAGACGCGCAGTTCTTTGCGACCACTAATATCAGTAGCCAGGTATCTCTGGAGATCATCAGCAATGTGGCCCGCAATCAATTTAAGTTTATACCTGATGACCGTACCACTAAGTTTGGCACTGTAAGTACGGTAAAGCAGCTGGAGATGGCATTTGAGGGCCAGGAACTGGACAACTTCATGGCTGTGACCAATGGCCTGTCACTCGTACTGAAACCGGTAGAGAATCTGAAGATCAAATTTCTCGGCTCAGTGTACAATGATCTGGAGCACGAAAACTTTGATATACTGGCAGACTACCGCATAGGCGACGTAGAGAGTGATCCGAGCAAGAGCAACTATGGAAAAGTGACCAACTACAATGGTATAGGTGGTATACAAAACTGGGGCCGCAATACGCTCTACATAGACGTCTATACGGCTGCTACACGCGGTTCATGGTTTGCCAGACACCATAACCTACAGTGGGGCCTGGACTACAAGCATGAGGAGATACAGGACAAACTCTCTGAATGGGATAGGCTAGACTCGGCCGGTTATTCGCTGCCATTTACAGCTGGCGGGCAGAAAAATTTCTATGGTGATAGTGTGCCGCTGAATGATTATGCTGTAATAGGTGTGGATCGCTTGCTGAAAAGTACATTTCACCTGAGCAGCAACCGTGTCAATGCCTTTATACAAGACACGTGGAGATTTGGAGATACGTCACGATTCAGCCTGAACTACGGTGTGCGATTTCAATACTGGGATGCCAATAAAGAACCTATCGTGACACCCCGCGCCCAGCTATCGATCAAGCCATCCGTCAAAAAAGATATCATCCTTACTTTTGCAGGTGGCCTATATTACCAGCCGCCATTTTATAGAGAGATGCGCGACTCTGCCGGCCACGTGAATACGCACCTGCGCGCGCAGAAATCTGCGCATGCCGTGATGGGATTCAACTATGCCTTCAAAGCCTGGGGCAGGCCGTTTAGTTTTGTGATGGAGGGCTACTATAAGTATCTATGGGATATCGTATCCTTTGACTATGACAATACACTGATACGCTACTCCGGGCAGAATAATGCCAAGGGATACGCGGCCGGTGTGGATATGCGCCTCAATGGCGAACTGGCAGAGGGGGCCGAGTCATGGATCAGCCTCTCTCTCATGAATACTCAGAATATGATACAGGGAGCGACTAAAACTGCCTATCTGGACTCTGCCGGCAAAGAGGTGACGGTAGTAAATAGCGTAACCAAGCCAACGATCACAGATACCGTGACCAGATCTGTAGGATGGCAGCCACGCCCTACCAATCAACTGGTGACTTTCAATCTTTTCTTTCAAGACTACATACCCAAGTGGCCGTTCATCCGATTTAATCTAAATCTCGCTTTCGGCTCGGGAGTCCCGGTCAAAGCACCAACAGTAGACTATTATACACCAAAGTTTACTCTGCCCTTCTATAAGCGCGTGGACATGGGTTTTGCAGCACAACTGTGGAATCCGAAGTGGGCAAAGAAGAAAACCAAGGCCAGCAAAGCATTTAAATCTGTCTGGCTGAGCCTGGATGTGCTCAATATCTTTGATATCCAGAATGTGGTATCCTATCTATGGATCAAGGATTTCTATAATAATCAATACGCTGTACCAAATAACCTGACTGGCCGTAGGGTAAATCTCAAAGTGGTATTCAACTTTGGCAGCTAGAGTACCGCACCGAGCTTTTTCTGCATGTGATAGTGCTTTATGCCGACCTCTATAAATTCGGCTCCTATGGTCTCATATCCGAGCGCTTTATAAAATGGAGCAGCCACTGCACGTGCATGGCAATGCATAATTGTAAAACCTTCCTTCTTGGCATATTCCTCGGCGTAGCGAGCAAGAGCCTTGCCTATACCTCGCCCCTGCTCAGCATCATCTACCGCTACCTGCCGCATTTGTATCGAGCCACGGCCTGAGTCAGTCAGGGTAAGGGTGGCCAGTATCTCCTCTCCACGAAATATTCCGATATGCACATCGGCTTTATCTCGCGCCAGATCTGCCGCACTGAATGTCAAGCCTAGCGGTATACGGAGTATCTTATAGCGCAGCAGCAGCGATAGCAGGTACTCGGGGTCTGATTGCCGGAATGTTCTGATCTCCACAGCAGCCCTATTTATCCGTAGTAAGCTACGAGCTGAGCCAGGTCCTTGACAGTAGTGATGCCTACCAGCGTACCATTGTCTACTACCGGCAGGCACTGTATTTTGCTGTCATAAAAAGTCTTAGCCACCTTGCGAATAGACTCGGTGGGAGCTACAGTCACCGGATCTTTGGTCATGATATCGGTGATATTCATAGACTTGTCTATCTCCTCGCTATTAAACTTCATGTCCTTATACTTAGGATCATAAAAGAGTTTCATCAGGTCATTGGAGCTAATGATGCCTATGACATTTCCCTTGCCATCCACTACCGGCAGGTGGTGCATGTTGTGCTTTGAGAAAAGCTCCAGCACTTCGGAGAAATTGTGAAACTGATTGGCCACTACTACAGTACGGCTCATAATGGTAGATACAGGATCGTTGACTTCCATGGAGATGGGGATTTGAATTGTGATTTAAGTTTAGCTGAAAAATAAAAAATTCGGCTTAATATAGTGCACTAATTTTCGTCATGCCATTTATTGACACAGACTTTCCGGGGCTCAAAATATTTGACCCGACCGTATTTAGTGATAGCCGGGGCTATTTCGTAGAAACCTTTAATGAAAATACCTTCAAAGCAGCAGGTATAGATGTCCGATTCGTACAGGATAATGAATCAAAATCCCAGTATGGGGTAGTACGTGGCCTGCACTATCAGCTGGACCCGCACGCCCAGGCCAAGCTGGTGCGCGTGATCTACGGCGAGGTGCTGGATGTGGTAGTAGATATCCGCCGCGGGTCACCTACCTATGGTCAAAAATATGAGGTACTCCTGTCTGGTGAGAATAAGCGCCAGCTCTTTATACCCCGCGGCTTTGCTCATGGGTTCTCTGTCTTGCGTGATGATACGGTTTTCAGCTATAAGTGTGACAATTTCTATAATAAAGACTCTGAGGGCGGTGTGCTGCTGTCAGACCCGGACCTGGCCATAGACTGGCGTATACCTGCTGATAAAATGGTGATTTCGGCCAAGGATAAGAACAATCCGCCCCTGAAAGATTGCGTCAACAACTTCGAATACCGTCCATGAAAAAAATATTGGTCACAGGCGCTTCCGGCCAGTTGGGCAGCGAGATCAGGTTTCTGTCAGGCGGGTACAGCCAATACGCATTCACGTACACCGACTCTGCTGAGCTGGACATCACAGACGCCGCAGCTGTGCAAAAAGAAGCCCGGGAAAACAGCTACTACGCCATCATCAACTGTGCAGCCTATACAGCAGTGGACAAAGCTGAAACAGATAAAGACCGGGCCTACATGATCAATGCCACCGGTGCTGCCCATCTGGCCCGCGTAGCGGCAGCCACCGATGCCAAATTTGTGCATGTGTCTACCGACTTTATTTTTGATGGGACACACAGCCAGCCTATAGTGGAGGACGATCAGCCAAACCCGCTGAGCGTATACGGCGCATCTAAGCTGCAGGGCGAACTGGAAGTCCTCAAGGCTAACCCGGATACGCTGCTGATACGAACCTCATGGGTATATTCCAGCTATGGCGCTAACTTTGTGAAAACGATCCTCCGACTCTGCCGCGAGCGCGACAGCCTCAATGTAATATTTGACCAGGTGGGCACGCCTACCTATGCGCGTGATCTCGCAGCCTTTATCCTCTCTGAGCTGGAGGCTGCAGTAGATCAAAAAATCGGAGGTGTATTTAATTATAGTAATGAGGGCGTAGCCTCCTGGTATGATTTTGCCATCGCAGTGCGCGATATAGCAGGCCTGAAAACTAAAATATCACCTATAGAAACATCACAATATCCCACACCTGCTACCAGACCTAAGTATAGTGTGCTGAATAAAAGCAAGGTAAAAAAATCCTTTGGCATAGAGATACCCTACTGGAGGGATAGCCTCATGAGCGCTATGAGTATTATACTAAAAGAACAAGGCCAGAAATGACTCACCGGGATATAGATATTGACTACCTGCTCTCTGTGACGCGCCAGGCGGGAGCGGCTATTATGGAGGTATACCAAAAAGACTTTGCTGTAGAGTATAAGGATGATAAATCGCCGCTGACTGAAGCAGACAAACTCAGCAATGCCGTCATAAATATGGCGCTCACTGAGCGCTACCCTGGGTCCAACATTATCTCTGAGGAGAATAAGCAGGTGCCATATGACATACGCAGGGATTGGCAGAGCTTCTGGCTCATAGATCCGATAGACGGCACCAAGGAATTCATCAAAAAGAACGGCGAGTTTACCGTCAATATAGCTTTTGTGGAAAATGGTGTGCCCACGGCAGGCTTTGTCTACGCACCGGCCCTTGCTGTCATGTACTATGCCGTAAAAGGCGATGGTGCCTATAAGATAATGGATGGGCGCAAAGTAAAACTGGAACCATGCCCCTCCTGGCGTGACAAAACCGAGGTACGGGTGGTAGCCAGCCGCTCTCACATGAGCCCCGAGACACTCGATTTCGTAAAAGCTATAGAACTCTCCGGCAAGCAGATAGAGTTTATCTCATCCGGTAGCTCTCTCAAGCTATGCATGGTGGCAGATGGCACTGCCGATGTGTACCCGAGATTCGGCCCTACTATGGAGTGGGATACCGGTGCGGCACACGCTATAGCGCTGTATGCAGGCAAGAACGTGATACATGCAGAGACAAAACAACCTCTTGTTTACAATAAAGAAAACCTGCTCAATCCAAGCTTCATAGTGGAGTGATACAAATGATAACACTGCCGTAACACTCAGTATGACGCTCGGTGCTATGTTTGAGCAGGACATTGAAACTACTATAGAGAATTATCCAGCCCTTATATATTTAACCGAAAATACACCACATGCAGACTAAGATGGTCGTCTTTGATATGGCCGGTACTACCGTAGAGGATAGCGACAATGTACATCAATCTTTTATGGACGCTATGAAAGCGAAGGGCTATGATGTGACCCGCGATGAGGTCAATAAAGTAATGGGGTACCCTAAACCATACGCCATAGAGACCATGCTGGACGAGAAGTTCAGATTGCCTGCCGGTGACGAGCGGTCAAAACTCACGAATGAGATACACGATATATTTCTGAATGACATGGTAAACTTTTACTCTACCGATCCCGGCGTAAAGGGCAAGCCCAACGTAGAGTATATATTCACTGAACTGAAAAACCGAGGCGTAAAGGTAGTGATCGATACAGGTTTCTCCCGCCCTATAGCGGATGCGATATTTAAGCGGCTGGGCTGGAAAGAGAAGGGCCTGTATGACTACAGTGTGACCAGTGATGAGGTAGAGCGGGGGCGCCCCCATCCCGATATGATACTGAAAGCCATGAATCACTACGGTATGACCGATACCAAAGAAGTAGCTAAAATAGGTGATACCCCATCTGACCTGATGGAAGGAATGAGTGCACACTGCGGCCATGTGATAGGGGTGACCTGGGGTGCCTACCGCCGTGACCAGCTGGAAAAAGAAAAATATACACATCTCATAGATGACCTTTCTGAAATTCTGACGCTACTCCACTAATAATGCAGATCACTCAGCGCTTCTTTCAAAAGCAACTCCGTGGAAATAAAGTATTTCTTACGATATACGCCTCTATAGTGTGCTTTTGTACTTACTCTTGTATGTATGCCTTCCGCAAACCTTTCTCTGCCGCACAGTACCAGGTAGGAGATGTAGATTTCAAGGTGATATTGGTCATTTCACAGGGCCTCGGATACATGATAAGCAAATTTGCCGGTATCAAGATTATCTCCGAAATGCGGGAAAAAGGCAGGGGCAGAAGTATACTGATCCTGACAGGCATCGCTGCTATAGCACTTTTCTGTTTTGCGGTCACCCCTTATCCGTACAACGCGGTGTTTATGTTCATCAATGGTTTGCCACTGGGTATGATCTGGGGGCTGGTTTTCGGCTATGTAGAGGGCAGGCGTAGTACAGAATTCATAGGGTCTATGATGTGCGTAAGCTTTATTTTTTCCTCAGGCTTTGTGAAACAGGTAGGCTCCTGGCTGATGAAGGGTTATCATGTGAGTGAGTACTGGATGCCATTTGCCACAGGCATGATATTTCTGCTGCCTATGGTGTTCTTTGTATTTCTACTGGAGCAGATACCACCGCCTGATGCAGATGATATAGCAAACCGTACAGAGCGGAAACCGATGACTGCGGATGACAGGGCTGCACTGGTGGCCAAGTTCCTACCCGGTCTCATCGCGCTCGTCATCACCTACGCGCTCCTCTCTATCGTGCGCGATCTGCGCGACCTATTTATAGCAAATATCTGGAAAGAGAACCATTACGATAATGTGAAGGACATTTTTACCAGCACAGAGAATACGATCTCAGTGGTAGTATTATTTGCCATAGGGCTGATGATCGTGATCCGCAATAACTTCGCAGCCTTCCTGGTCAATCATATAATGGTAGCTCTGGGCTTTCTTTTTGCAGGAGCGTCCTCGTATATGTTTGCGCAGGGCTCGATCACCGCCTATAATTGGATGCTCTTTGCCGGACTAGGTCTCTATCTGGCCTATGTACCTTTCAATGCGTTGTTCTTTGAGCGCCTGCTGGCTGCCTTTCGCTATACAGCCAATGTAGGCTTTCTGATCTATATCGCTGACTCATTCGGCTATCTGGGTAGTATCGGGGTACTTCTCTTCAAGACGTTTGGCCTGAGCCATGACATGCAGTGGACTACTTTTATGTCTACACTGATCATGGGCACCAGTGCGATAGGCCTGATAGGTATTCTGCTTTCATTTATATATTTCAACTGGAAATATAAGGCGGAGAATAGCACCGAAACTGAACCTATATCTGTCAAAGATCCCGCGTCTATAGCATCTTAACGGCGAATCCGGTATTTTTACCCTATGGCAAAGAAGATCGATGCAAATCTCCTGCGCAGCTACATGATGGGCGCTGCTGACCCCGTGAAAGGAGTCAAGAGCAATGCCTCCATGTTTGGCGAGGAAATAGACCTGCACGTCGATAGCAGCCAGTTTCGAGGCGGCAAAAAGGAAGAGAAATACGCCATAGAGTACCAGATAGACGCCCTGCACACCGCACTCGATAATGCCATCATGCGCGGCAAACTGGAGCTGCGCATCATACATGGCCTCGGCAAAGGCAAACTAAAGGACGAGGTGCACAAAATCCTACGCTCCCACCCGCAGGTGAAGTCGTTTGAAAATGCCTATCACGCGCGGTATGGCTGGGGCAGCACGATTGTCTACTTTAAGTGACAGCGAACAAAACCACTGTTTACGAGCGCTTATCCACAATTTTTCCACAAACTATCTTTGTAGTCTAAATACAAGTGATTATGAAATGGTTTGCAAAATGTATGATCGCCCTGGGCCTGATATGCGCCGGCGATAAAGCATCGGCCCAGATGGTGGCTGATGGAGGAATGGAAAACCCTAACATACTGGCCGAGGCCAAAGCCCCTGGTACCTCTATCCAGAAAGAAATGAGCGTAGAGCTGAAAAACGACTGTGGTAAACAGGTAGCTATATACGCCGGCGACAAGAAAGAAGTCTATGGCGGTCACGCACAGACATTCGGTGGTATGAGCAAAAATACGATCTATGTGAAGGAGGGTGATGTAGTATGTATCATGAATGACCCGAAGACGATACAGGCATGCTCTATCGTGAAGCCTACCACTACCAAGATAGAAGTCAACCCGGGCGGAAACGGCTTCGTGAAGTAATTTAAAGATTTTAAGAAAATAGTGAGATGGCCTGTGAGTATTCACGGGCTATTTTTTTATAAAAACTGTCCGATAGAACGCAGATAGGCAAATATCAGGTCACACACCTTATGGATCTTCTCCTCCGGCAGGAAGAGCATCACACGCGAGCGGCACTCCTTGAAGACATGCTTTTTGATATCCTCCTCATAGACCAATTTACCGGCAGACTCATCCCATATCTCTATGAAGAGATTGGTGATCACATAAGCCTCATCCTCAGAAATATGAAAATCAAGATGCTGATAGATATAGCGGATCGTCTGCCAGTAGTCAGGCCGCCCCGGCACATTGAGTGCGGGATTATAGATCTGGTGTGAGGTGGCTTGGTTGGTCCTCATTTTGGGGGAGAAAAGGAGGATGAAGATACGGTGAAAAAACTAAACGGGAAAATGAGTTCAGTATTTTATTCCATCTATTTCTGTGCTGATACCTTGCCCTGTATTACACATCCATGTATAATCTTGTAACCTCAGTATATTATGTGCGTAGCGCCCATTTATCGGACTGCCTCCACCATGAGGACATGCGGCACTACCTCCTGAAAGGTTACTATCTATTGTCATAAGGATCGTACTTTTATTGTAAGGATATGAAATTCGTACTCTATGCCCATCATCAGGATTCATAAGTGTTATGCTTCCGTCATATATAACTGTATCATAATAATTAGGCACTGCCTCTGTGTTGTAAGTAATAACAGTAAAATGGTAGTCACCGGTAATAGCGAAACGTGATGGATTAGCTGGATCAGCTTTCTTACAGGAAGAAAAAATTAAAAGCATTATAGTTAGAAAAAATAATTGCCTCATCGGTACTAAAGTTTATCTAAAGATATAGTATCGTTATTATTAAAAACTACATTAATACTTTACCCCGATAGTATAAACGGTGCTGCCACCATTATCACACACATACACATTATCTTCTATAAACAGAGAATCGTGCCGGTAATGAGCCACGACAGGACAATAGGCGTTTTTGTCCGTCAAGGTGCTATCCCGCGTGGTCATAGTCAGCTCCTGAGGTATATATGACAAAACAACACTCACACCATCATCCGGCTCCACAGCATGTATGAATCCATCGTAATGGGTATAGCCATTATAAAAGAAATGATAGTTACCTATCATCCTCGCGCGGGAGGGATTCACAGAGCTGGCCTTGCGACACGATGAGGCCATCACAGCCATCAGTAGTAGTATGACCGATAGATATTTCACAGGTAGCATTTTGATTATGGAAACTTAGGGAATTTGCTCCAGTCTGGCTTGCGCTTTTCTATGAAAGCATTCTTGCCTTCCTTGGCCTCATCGCTGAGATAGTAAAGCAGCGTAGCATTGCCCGCCAGCTCCTGTATACCTGCCTGGCCGTCCAGTTCTGCATTGAAAGATGACTTCAGCATACGGATAGACAGCGGAGATTTCTCCTGTATCTTCTTAGCCCATTGTATAGTAGTATCTTCCAGCGCTTCCAGCGGCACTACCTTATTCACGAGACCCATGTCCAGGGCATCCTGCGCATTGTACTGATCACAGAGAAACCATATCTCACGCGCCTTCTTCTGGCCCACACAGCGCGCCAGGTATGAAGCACCAAAGCCACCATCAAACGAGCCAACCTTAGGGCCCGTCTGACCAAAGATGGCATTCTCAGAAGCGATAGAGAGATCACATACCACATGCAGCACATGACCACCACCTATTGCAAAGCCATTCACCATGGCGATCACCGCCTTTGGTATCGAGCGGATCTGCTTTTGCAGGTCCAGTACATTGAGGCGCGGCACCTGGTCCTTTCCTATATAGCCGCCATTGCCGCGCACATTCTGGTCACCACCAGAGCAGAAGGCCATATCGCCCTCACCGGTCAGTATCACCACCTCTATCTCCATGCTATCGCGGCAGATATTCATCGCGTCTATCATCTCTTTCACGGTCAGGGGTGTGAAGGCATTGCGATAGCGCGGGCGATTGATCGTGATCTTGGCTATTCCCTCGAAGAATTCAAATTTGATCTCTTCGTATTCTTTGATAGTCTTCCAGTCTCTCTTTGCCATTATCCAGGTATTTAGTAGTTAGTATTTAGTATTAAGAACCTTTACGATTATCTAATGTTGCCGAGGAAAGTAAAATAATCCTTGTACACCTTCTCACTGATAGCGCCGTCGGTTTTGATCTCGAGGATAGCAGGGCGGCCCTTTTGTGGTTTATAAAACTGCCCCAGCACAAACTCCAGATCGTCGGCGCGGTCGCAAAAATAATAAGGTATCTGATACATCTGGGCCAAATGTTCGGCGCCATGCTGATGCCTGGTTTCAAAGAAAGTGGAGAAGCCCTCCACCCGCTGCGGTCCATCTATCAGGCGGAAGATATTGCCCCCGCCATTATTGATCACGATGATGCGCAGATTAGGTGACAGGTAGTTATTCCAAAGTGCATTGGAGTCGTAGAGGAAACTCACATCGCCCAGTACACAGATAGTAGGACCGCCATACTGCAGCGCAGCACCCGCCGCCGCGCTCATAGAGCCATCTATGCCACTCGTGCCGCGGTTGGCATTCACAGTATTATCTGCCCTATGATGGAAAAAACCCGCATAGCGGATCGGTGAACTATTGCCATACTGTATGCGCGCGTGCTTTGGAAAGGTCTGCGTCAGTGTCTGAAAAACCTGCCAGTCGCAAAAAGGCGCCTTGACACCAAATGCCTCCGTACCTTTCACCGCCTGCCGGTGCAGCGCCATCCACTGATTACGATAGGCCACATCAGCAGATCTGCCTGCCGAGGCTGCAAGCGTAGCTACAGGATCACACACCACATGGTGGTATTCCTTTGCGCCGAGGCCATTCCAGCCACCAGCATCATCTGACAGGTGATAGTGATGCGCCGGTTGTACTTTGCGTAGCAACTGACGGATCCGCTTAGACACGATCTGCTTGCCTATCGTGATGATCGTATCAGGTGCCAGGGCAGCGAGGTCGCCCTCGCTCAACATAGCGAGTGTCGCGTCCAGATGAGTGATCGTGTCCAGTCCGTGCAGATTGGCCAGCGGCTCGGTGATGATGGCCAGACCTGTCGTAGCAGATAGTTTGCGGATCAGTTCATACAGTGCCGCATCCGGTTCAAGCATACCACAGATCAGCAGGGTGCGTGAGGTGACGGGCACTTGCGTTACCGGCAGCTTTGGCAAAGCCGGTGCAGGCGCAGTCACGGTCAGGCGCTTCTCCGCATGGCCATAGAGCGGCTCGCGTAGCGGGATATTGATATGCACCGGCCCATACCCGTGACGGGTAGTTTCAGTGATAGCCTTAGCCGTGATGGTGGCAGCCTCTGACGCTGTCTCCGGCAGTGTGAAGCTGGCCTTAATATAGTTGCGGTAAATATCGGTCTGGTCAATAGCCTGATTCTCTCCTATGCCTATATAGTCCGTCGGACGATCAGCGGTGAGGATCAGTAGTGGCACCTGCTGATAAAAAGCCTCACAGATAGCAGGCGCAAAGTTCAGCACCGCCGTACCGGAGGTACATACGATGGCTACAGGACTCCGCTGCTGCTGCGCGATACCGAGGGCAAAGAACGCCGCCACCCGCTCATCAGGCACCACCATACACTGCAGGTCTTTCACCTGAGAGAAAGCCACCACCAGCGGCGCAGAGCGCGAGCCAGGGGCAAACACCGCCTGCCGGATACCACGCAACCTGCAAACCTCTGCGAGTGCCTGTATATTCTGTTTGTCTGTAGTCAAGGTTATTATGATAAGACGAGGGCAAACATAATGAAGTTATAGCTGTAGGAAAGCCTTATAGCAAACCTTTCAGCACGGCTATCTTCCGCTCGCTCTCCAGCCATTCCTGCTGCGGGTCGCTATCACCAGTGATACCGCAGCCGGCATAGAATATCAGCTGCTTTGGCGTCACCTCCATACAGCGCAGATTGACGAAAAGGTCCGTGCGGCCATTGCGGTTGACGGGGCCCAGGTAGCCAGCATAGAAACGGCGGTCAAAGCCCTCCTTCTGCTGAATGTACTTCACGGACTTTGCCTGCGGGATGCCGGATACCGCAGGCGTAGGATGCAAGGTCTTCACGACTTGTTGCCATACGTCGGCCTGCATTGATTTGGCTGTAAAGGTAGTGAGCAGATGTTTGAGGCTACCGGCCTCACTTGTGACAGGCCCACGGACTTTGATAGCTTTATCAGATATGGCGTCGAGCTTCCGGCGGATAAAGTCGGTGACGATGGCCTGCTCCTCTTTTTCCTTGTCGCCCCACGGAGATGCATCAGACACAGCCTTGGTCCCAGCCAGCGAATAGGTGGTCAGCTGGTCGCCCTTTTGCGCAGCCAGTATCTCAGGACTCGCACCGATCCACATACCCACGCCAGGTATCATGGTGAGTGAAACAAAAGCAGCCGGATAGGCGCTGCATAGTTTATCAAAGAAAGCAGGCGCCTCAAACCCGGAAGCCTTTGCTACAAGCAGCGCACGTGCCGCTACTATTTTGCCGTATGCGCCGGAGCGAATGTCTATAGTGATATTTTTGACCAGCCGTATGAAAGAAGCCTTCGTTGCTGCCTTTTGCTTTACGACAGGAAGAGGCTGTATCGTCTTGGCACTTCCCGCTACAATGTAATAAGGTTTAATACCGGGATCGAATGGCGCAAAGGCAAAAGCCTCTTGCCCATTTTTCAGCTTTCTCACTACACCACCTGTGATGTAATGCACACTGCGCGTACCGGGCAGGCGGTAGAGCGCCAGCGCCCGGCCACTGGCTAGCGCCTCGTGATAGAGTGTGGATGTATCTTTGCGCGCCAAAGCTGTTAATGCTTATCTAAAATCATATCTTCACCACGAAAGTATTTAAAAATAAGACTCGGGAAATACCTCTCAAACCTATAGACCGCAGCCATACTTTATGATCGAGAAAGAACTCTACTTCATCCGCCACGGGCAGACCGACCACAATAAAAAAGGCATCGTGCAGGGCAAAGGTGTCAACCTACCCCTCAACGAACTAGGCCAGAGGCAGGCCCGCGGCTTTTTTGAGATGTACAAAGGGGTGCAGTTTGACAAGATCTACACCTCTACCCTGCTTCGGGCGCAGGAGACGGTCTATCCCTTCCGCGAGCTGGGCTATGAATTTGAGCCAAGACCAGAACTGGATGAGATCAGCTGGGGTGATATGGAGGGCAATGCCGCTGTGATGGAGAATAGCGATGACTTTCGCAACCTGACCGATCAATGGAAAGCAGGCAATGACTATGCGAAACCCCACGGCGGCGAGAGTCCGCATGACGTGCAGACGCGCCAGCTGCGCTTCATAGAGCACATGAAAGGGCAGGCAGACAAAAAGATCCTGGTCTCAATGCACGGCCGTGCTATACGCTGTATGATGTGCACGCTGACAGGCACTCCACTGAAAAACATGGAGGATTTCCCGCACGTAAATCTGTCTCTTTACAAAGTTAATCTTCTGGCAGGCGGCAAGTTTGAGATCGAGAAGTTTAACGACACGGCTCACCTCGAAAATATCTAGCGATCAGCCTCTGGTATTTTCCCAGTCTGCAGTTTTCTTGGCCAGCTGCTCTGCAAAGGCTTTGACCTCCTCTTTTACGTAGGGATTCTTCGTCGCCTTGTGATATGACTCTGCCATAGACAGCAGTGTCTGAAAGAAATGAGAATGCATCTCATCAGTGGTCATCTCATTGGTCCAAAGGTCTATTTTGAGGGTCTCCTTGCTGGCAGCATCCCAGATAGATACCATGATAGACTTACAGTCGCGCAGCTCCTGTGTTTTGGTGTCAGTAGCCTGCCACTTGATATCTATCGGTACATTCTGCTCGTCGAGGCCTACTTTAAATCTTATTTCTGATTGCTTGGTGATCTTAGACATTCTTAATTATTTATCGGGGCTGATACAGACCTATTCTGTTTATCAACCATTCCATTTCTTGACCAAATCTATAAATTCCTCCTGTATAGAGCGGGTAGCATCCTGCCCATACCAAGCGTGTATCATGCGCACCTTGTCTCCAAAAGTAATATCCGTACGGTCCTTATTTTCCATCACGATCTGCTGCAGGATTTGAGGCCGTGGCCCCCAGGTACCCAGCTCCTCTCTGGTCCCTGTACGGAGGCAGATCAGCTTTGGTATAGAGCGGCTGCCACCCGTCGTGTAGTGATCCAGTACATCGGGGTGAGAGTCACTCTGGAGCACGCGAAAATCTATACTGTCACTACACGTCGAGAAAGTATACAGCGCCGCTATCTCCTGTGATACATCACCGCACCAGGGTTCAGCCAGTACTACCCATATCCAGTGATCCTTCACAGCGCTGAGCTGGTTATAAAGCTTAGACTCTATATTTATGTTTGCCAGCACATGATCCATGCGCTTCAGGTTATCGCCTGTATAGCGCAGCATCTTCTCCTGTCGGTAGAGCTCCGGGCGGTCCGGTCCATCCACATAGCGTCTGACGAGCGCATAATACTGCTCCCAGCTCAAAGACTGTGAGAGTAGTTCCTGAGTTATATAGCTTGTCATGTGAGGGGTCAAAAATAAAGTATTTTAAAATAGTCCTATACTTATAGTACTGTTCTTTCAGTATCTCCTTTCTCTTAAAATTTTACAACCCGAACTTGTAAATGCCGGCATAGTCGTACCTTGCACCCGCTAAACACCACCATTATTATGCTGAGAGTAGACTGGACCAAATTTGAGACCTATAGCGAGCCGGTTGCGATCATTATCATCTCATATGCCATAGCCAAGCTCCTGAGTCTTCTCATACGCAGGTATATCCGCAAGTCGGCCAATGTGATGCACTTTGACCCGACCAATTACAACTTCCTGCAAAATGCGGTCAGCTTTATCGTATTCATCTGCGCCACCCTGTATATCTTCTGGCGGATACCTACCCTACACAGTTTTGGCAAAACACTCTTTGCCGGTGCGGGTATAGCGGCCGCCATCATCGGTTTTGCATCGCAGGAGGCTTTCTCCAATATCATCAGTGGGGTCTTCATAGTGATCTTCAAGCCATTCAGCGTGGGTGACTACATCAAGCTACTGACCAGCAATCAGATAGGCATAGTGGAGGACATCACGATCCGTCATACCATTATCAAGAGCATAGAGAACCGGCGCATCGTGATACCTAACTCTGTGATCAGCCGGGAGGCAATACTGAATAGCACGATCAAAGACCCTAGGGTGATGTTTAACCTCGAGGTAGTAGTGGTGTACGAGAGCAATATAGACCGGGCTTTGGAGATCATGCGGGAGGAGCCTCTGAAACACCCTGACTTTATAGATGGTCGTACAGAGGCTAAAAAGCGAGAGAATTATCCCATTGTAGTCTCCAAAGTAGTAGCTCTGGAGGATAATGGCGTACGCTGCCGGGCCTATGTCTGGGCACCAAACAATGATGCGGCCTTTGAAATGAAGTGCGATCTGCTCAAAGCCCTCAAAGACCGTTTTGACCAGGAAGACATACAAATATCTCATGCTCAGCGCCTAATGGGACTAAATACCAAGAAAGCATTGTAACATCCCTGCGGATAAAACGTAAGAAACTGTGGACAACTTCGTCCAAACTGCTGACACCTCCCGCACCCTCTTTTCGTAAAAAACGATTAAAACGATGAATATGCGTGCGATCATCAGTATCCTGTTGTGGGCTTCTATTTTGGCGGCGTTGGCTCTGCTGAGCAGCTGCTCCAAGAGGAATAGCCACACTTTCAACCTGTACTTCTACACGACCAATGCTACCATGCCGAAGGTATACGTGATACAAAACGGCAAGAATATGGGCCAGGTACCGGTATTAGAATCGGATCCCGCAGGTGTAGATTCTGCACAGCAGCTTATGATATCTACACGTGATGCATCTACAGAAATAGACCTGGCGGATGCTCAGGGTCATGTAGTAGAGATGATCACCTACAAATTTCATGACGATGGCTCATACAAGGAAGGTGGCGGCGGCTACTTGCTTTATGACACGTGGCAGAAACAGCCATACAATCTGCTGCTGCGTATGAACGGACAGTTTAAGCTATAGGTCTATTCATATAGGAAAGCTCCGTGAGGCGTTTCTAAAACTACCTGATTGCCGGCAGAAGCCTCTACATGCCCTATCACCTGCCCATCTACGCCAAATGAACGCGCAATATCTATCACCGTTTGCGCATCCTGCTCATCTATATATATCTCCAGACGTGTACCGCAGTTGAGTACTTTATACATTTCTTTCCATCCTGTGCCGGATTCGGATTGTATCATGTCAAACAGCGGTGCTACCGGTAGCAGATTATCTTTCACGATACGCAGGCCCTCGATGTAGTGCAGCACTTTGGTATGTGCGCCGCCGGTACAGTTGATCAGGCCATGTATGCGGCCTGGTATCTCGCGCAGCAGCTTTTGTATCACGGGCGCATAAGTCCGTGTAGGTGATAGGAGCGCCTGGCCTACATTCAGCGGCGTACCGTCCAGCGGATCGGTAACCCGCTTAGAGCCGGAGTAGACTAGCGCAGCATCTATGTTTTGATCAAAAGTTTCTGGGTACTTCTCTGCATAATACTTGCTCAGTACATCGTGGCGCGCTGAGGTCAGGCCATTGCTGGAGATGCCGGAGTTATACTGGCGCTCGTAACTAGCCTGTCCGTAGGAGGAGAGGCCGACGATCACCTGGCCGGGTTTTATATTCTGTGTCAGTACGAGCTCACTGCGCTTCAGGCGCACCGTCATAGCAGCATCTACCGTCACTGTTTTTACTATATCGCCGAGGTCGGCAGTCTCGCCACCCATCAATTGTATTTGCACACCGGTCTCATTCATCAGGTCAAGAAACTCCTGCGTACCGGCTATGATCTCAGCTATCACCTCGCCGGGTATGTAGTTCTTGTTGCGGTTGATGACGGAGGTGAGCAGGAAGCGGTCAGTCGCACCTATGCAGAGCAGGTCATCCAGGTTCATGACTATAGCATCCTGCGCTATGCCGCGCCAGACTGAGATATCGCCGGTCTCGCGCCAGTAGAGGTAGGCCAGGATAGACTTGGTACCCGAGCCATCTGCGCTCATTACATTGCACCACTGCTCATCACCGCCCAGGTAGTCCGGATATATCTTGCAAAAAGCCTTTGGGTACAGGCCGTGGTACAGGTGCTTTACGGCTGCGTGAACGTCCTCTTTGCTGGCAGATACGCCCCGCTGCAGATATTTGTCATCCATGTGCGCTTATCTATATTTGAGCGAGCCAAAGAAACGGACAAAAAACGATAATCATAAAAGCTTTCATCCACATGCAGGAGCTACCTGATTTTGATACCCTTTGGAACTATGCCGATCCGGTCGCTACAGAGCTGAAATTTCGCCATATACTGGATACGGAGCCTACTCTGACCGATCTCTCCTACCATCTCCAACTCCTCACTCAGCTGGCGCGCACCTACAGCCTACGCAGGATGTTTGACGAGTCTCAGAATATACTGGACGAGGTGCGATCCGCCCTGGGCGATGAGCCCAGCCCAGAGCAGGTACGCTACTATCTGGAGCAGGGCCGTGTGTATAATTCATCGGGAGATAAGCCCCGTGCACGCGAGGAGTTTGAGAAAGCGCTGGCCATGTCTGAGTCTGTGAGCGCGGACTTTCACACCGTAGATACGCTGCATATGCTGGCCATCGTATCAAAACCCGATGAGGCGATAGAGTGGAACAAGAGGGCGATGCTGAAAGCCGAGTCCTCCCCAGATGAGCGCGCGCAAAGCTGGCTCGGATCCCTGTACAATAACCTCGGCTGGTCTTATTATGGCAAGAAAGACTTTGCTGCGGCGCTTGACATCTTCCGCAAAGGACTGGACTGGCAGCTGGCCAAAGGCCGCGTAAAACAAGCTAGCATAGCCAAATGGTCGGTGGCCCGTACCCTGCGCGCCATGGGTAAAGTAGAAGACGCGCTGGACCTCCAGCTCGAGTTGGAGCAAGAGAACAAAGACTCTGATGGCTACAACTATGAGGAGATAGCAGAATGCCTAGTGGAGTTAAACCGTAAGGAAGAGGCTAAACCGTATTTTGCCAGAGCATACGACGCACTGAAGGATGACCTATACCTGAAAAGCTCGGAGCCGGAAAGATTGAAAAGATTGGAGAAGCTGTCAAGGTGATCACAGTGCGAGCAATAGCTGCTCGTATATACTGTGGTTGATAGCGTCAAAGGCCACGAAAGTTACTTTCTCAATACTCTTTTCTTGTTTCAGAAAATCGGAAACAGTGCTTAGTGCTATTGCAGCTGCCTTATCTTTAGGAAAATGATAAATACCTGTACTAATTCCAGGGAAGGCAATTGTCTTTACTTCATTCTCGACGGCCAGTCGCAAACTATTGTGATAAGCTCTTTGCAAAAGCGTCTCCTCCCCTTTGCCACCCCCATTCCAGACAGGGCCTACCGTATGTATCACGTATCTGGCAGGCAATCTGCCCGCTGTAGTGATCACTGCTTCCCCCACAGCGCAGCCACCCTGCCGGTTTCTGATCCTTATGCACTCCTCAAGTATTTCTTTGCCACCGGCGCGGTGAATAGCTCCATCCACACCACCACCTCCTAGCAGGGAAGTATTGGCAGCATTGACTATAGCATCTGCAGATACTTTAGTGATGTCACCATGCAGGAGTACTATCTTGTCTTTGTAGTTCATGGTTATACGATCTTCCTGCCCACAGCATTTGCCACTGCATCCATACTCTTGTACAGCGCGCGAAACTGCTCAAAGTTGAGCTGCTGGTCTGCGTCTGACTTGGCTACTTTAGGATTAGGGTGCGTCTCTATAAGGAGGCCATCTATACCCATAGCGATGCAGGCGCGGGAGAGGTCTGCTACGCCGTAGGCATAGCCTATAGCATGGCTAGGATCAAGGATCACGGGCAGATTGGTATATTGCTTCAGCCAGGCCACACCGCAGAGGTCGAGGGTAAATCGCGTCTTGGTCTCAAAGGTGCGGATGCCGCGCTCACAGAGCATTACATCAGAGTTGCCGCTGCTGAGTACAAACTCTGCCGCCTGCACAAACTCCTGCAGCGTAGAGCCAAAGCCGCGCTTGATCAGCACTGCCTTTTTGCTCTTGCCGCACTTGCGTAAAATGCCTTGGTCGTACATGGCCTTGGCACCTATCTGCACGATATCGCTGTATTCTATTACCTCATCTACGTGTGTACTATCGCGCACCTCTGTGATGATCTTGAGGCCATATTTGCTACGCATTTTGTCCAGCAGTTTCAGGCCTTCCAGACCCAGCCCTTGAAAAGTATAAGGTGAAGTCCGCGGTTTGTAAGCGCCTGCACGGAGCACCTTCACACCCAGCTCTACGCAGAGCTGCGAGGCCTGCTCTATCTGCTCCTCGCTCTCTACAGAGCATGGGCCGGTGATCACGGCGGTGTGATTTGTCTTGCCGCCTATGGCCACGGTGCCGAGGTCTATGGTACGGATGTCTCTGAGGTATTGCTTGCTGGCCAGCTGTATGTCTGAGTCAGTGGCGTAGGTAGCTTCAGCCACGTCTTTGAGTGCAGCATCTGCCTCCTTTACCTTGGAGGAGGTCACCAGTACGTATTGCTTACCATTATGAAAGACGATGGCCTCATACTGGCGGCCTAGTTCTTCAGCTTTTTGCTGATCGATATTACTGTGAAGATGGATGATCATTTGATTGTTTTTGAAGGCCTGTCAGCCTCTCGTCAGGTTATTGAGCAGAACGGCACCGAGCAGTTTGCCCTCGCTGTCTACTACCGGCAAAAATAGTATAATGAAATTTAGTTCGTTGATCATAGCCAGCATCTGGCCGAGGTCCGCATCACCGCTGATGCGTATGGGATCGGTATTGATCATTTCGCGCACGTCTACGCTCACGAGATTGTCCAGCTGGCGTATCAGGCCGCGGCGCAGATCAGCATTGCTCACTACGCCTTTGAGATTATTGTGCTCATCTACTATCAAGACAAAGCCTTTGCGGTGCGATTCAATAGTATGAAGAACGTTTTCAAAGCTAAGATCCTGCTCCTTTAGTACTGGTAGATGCTCTATCGGAGTCATGAAGTCTGATACCTGATAGCTTCCTACAGGGGGAGTTTTGTAGAAACTCAGCATACCAGATCCTATACTGAAGTGATTCATCAGGAAAGATCCCGATACAATAGAATCAACTCCCAGCAATCTCAAAATATATCCCACCTCATCGTTTACTCCGCCATCTACCTGAATTTTCAGGTTAGGATATCTGTTTTTTATCTCTATGATGCGTTTGAAATTCTCCTTCTGAAAGCTCCCTCCACTGACCCCTGGCGTGGTACACATCAGCATCACATAATCATACCCCTCATCAGGGTCAATGATAGATATCGGCGTACTTGACTCTATACCCGTACCGAATTTCGTACCACCTATCTGCAATATATCAATACCTCCAGGCCCAAGTGGTTCCCTTTGCCAAGTGACGTATTCTATCCCCAACTCTTCTATTTGCGCATTGTACTTCCAGGGGGAATCGGAAATGATATGTAAATCGATTGGGATATTTGTCAAACTACGTATAACCCTGATATCGTCAAAGACGGACGGATCATCCCTACAGTCGATATGCAGCATATCCACACCATGCCCACTCAGTTGAGCTACTATTTCGGCTAACGGTTTTTCCCTCTGGGAATAAATGGAGGCAGATATTTTCACTGATGCAAATTGAAAGTTTTTGGGTGGAAATACAAATGACGGCGCAGTGGTAGCAGCTATACATGAGATAATTGCCCCGGAGATGGCTATTTTCACGACTACAATACGCCGCATGTCATCTACAGACCAGCATACCAACGCCCTCATCCATGAGACCAGCCCCTACCTGCTCCAGCACGCGCACAATCCCGTACACTGGATGCCCTGGGGCAATGCAGCCTGGGATAAGGCCAGGGCCGAAGATAAACTCGTAGTGGTCAGCATAGGCTACTCTGCCTGCCACTGGTGCCATGTGATGGAGCATGAAAGTTTTGAGGATAAAGTGGTGGCGGACATCATGAATGACCACTTCGTCAGTATCAAGGTAGACCGCGAGGAGCGCCCCGACGTAGACCAGATCTATATGGATGCCGTGCAGATCATCACCGGCCACGGCGGCTGGCCGCTGAATGCGATCTGTCTGCCGGATGGGCACCCTATCTATGCCGGCACATATTTTCAAAGGGAGCAGTGGAAACAAGTACTACTCTACCTGACCAATTACTACCACAAAGAACGCGAAGACGCCCTGGTGCGTGCCGCAGAGATCGTGCGCGGCATCAAGGTGCTGGACACCATTACGCCTGTGGCTGATGCGGCCTTTGATCCAGCAGACCGTGCGGCTATGTTTGAGCGGATAGACTATGCCTGGGATTATGAGAGAGGAGGCCGCGCTGGCGCGCCTAAATTTCCTATGCCTATTACGATGCAGTACCTGCTGCAAAACTACTTTTACACTCACAATGAAAAAGCACTGAAGGCCGTGACCATCACGCTGGACCAGATACTGGCGGGTGGTATCTATGACCAGATAGGCGGCGGCTTTGCGCGCTACTCTGTAGATGCAGAGTGGACCATACCGCACTTTGAGAAAATGCTCTATGACAATGCCCAGCTCGTCTCGCTCTACTCGCAGGCATACCAGATCACCAAGAAGGAATCTTACCGCGATGCTGTGTATGAAACGGCAGCTTTCCTTCAGCGCGAAATGACTGCACCATCAGGTGGCTTCTACTCTGCACTAGACGCAGACTCAGAGGGTGTAGAGGGGAAATTCTACATATGGACTTATGATGAATTGAAAGGCATCCTCGGACAAGACTTTGATGCTTTTACTTCCTACTACGATGTAACGCCGGAGGGTAATTTTGAGCACGGCTATATCAACCTTCGCAGGCTTTCACTAGAAATACCGGATGCGGCTACAAAGACCAAAGTCCGCAGATGGAGCGAAAAGCTACTCGCCATCCGCAGCGCGCGCATAAGACCGGGGCTGGATGATAAGATACTGACCTCATGGAATGCCCTGATGCTGAAAGGGCTGATAGATGCTTGTAATGCCTTTGGCGATGATACCTTTCTACAGCTAGCGCACGCCAATGCTTCTTTCATCAAGACAAACTGTATCAAAGCCGATCACAGTCTCTACCGCAGCCACAAGGAAGGACGCTCCACTATCAATGGTTTTCTGGATGACTACTCGTTTACTATCGAGGCCTTCATAGCGCTGTACCAGGCTACCTTTGAGGAGGCATGGCTGACGGAGGCCAAGGCGCTGGCAGATCATGTCATCCAGCATTTTTACTCTATAGAAAAAGGCATTTTCTTTTACACCTCTGTCAGCGATGACCCACTCATAGCACGCAAGACGGAGACATCGGATAACGTGATCCCATCATCCAACTCCAGCATGGCCAAAGCGCTCTACCTGCTCGGCCACCTGCTGGATGAGGAGCGCTACCTGCGCATAGCCCGCCAGCAGACACTCAACCTGAAGGAAAATGCACTAAAGCACACCGCGTTTTACGCCAACTGGGCCATGCTCACAGATGGTTTTATACAAGAGCCAAATGAGGTGGCGATCTGCGGGGAGGATGCATTGCATCTGAGAAAAGACTTTGCCAGTGCATATAGACCTGACACGATCATACTCGGTGCGATGAAGGAAAGTACGTTACCACTACTCGCAGGAAAGTATCAGGCGCAAGGCACCTGGATCTACGTCTGTCGCAATAAGACCTGCCAGCTACCCGTACAAACGGTGAGCGAGGCGAGGCAACAGATGTAACTATATACCGGCCTCTTGCTGTAGGAGCGCCCAAATCAGCGGATAGTATTTGCCCTTGAGCGAGCGCATCTTATCCTTATCAGCCCAGAGTACCTGCTCGATATCTTCCTCCGTTTGTGGCGTGAGTTTATCCTGGCCTTCCTTGGCCGTCATGTGGTACCAGTGCGTCTCTTTGATGCAGTTCTTTCCTTTCAGGACGTAGCAGTGATAGGTCACGATGGCCGGCTCTGCCTGCGTGCCGATCTGCACACCTGTCTCCTCCTCTACCTCACGGCGGGCAGCGCTGAATATCTTTTCGCCCTTCTCCACCTTGCCCTTCGGCAGGTCCCAGTAGCCGCGACGAAACATGATGAGCACCTCACCGCGCTCATTCTCTACGATACCGCCGGCTGCTACGATGCCATCCGCATAGTTGAAAATAGACTCCAGTGCTTCCTCTACGTGCGGGGTGATCAGCAGGATATTCTGATGGTACTTTTCGTCAAAGAGCTCTTTAGGCTCCACGCGAAACTCAAAGCCGCTTTCGTCATCTGCTATGACTCTTTGATAGTTGCTCCTGTCAGCACTGATATCCGTGGTAATGAGCAGGTGCTGCTCATTGAAAAAGACCTTTATATTGTTCATCTAGTTTGATAGTTTTGCGGCCAAATCCTGACAATGATCTACAATAATGTCGTGGCACGCGAAGTTGCCGAATACTTGCTGGAAATCAAAGCTGTGGTACTGAGCCCGGAGCAGCCTTTCACATGGGCATCCGGCCTCAAGAGTCCTATCTACTGTGACAACCGCAAGACCCTTTCCTACCCACGTGTACGCACTTTTATCAAGACAGCTTTTGCCGAGATCATTGCTGAGGAGTTTAAGGGTGCAGAAGTGATAGCAGGCGTGGCTACAGCGGGTATCCCGCACGGCGCGCTGGTGGCGGATGTGCTGAACCTACCCTTTGTCTACGTGCGAGACAAGCCCAAAGGTCATGGTATGGAGAATCAGATAGAGGGCAAACTGAATAGTGGTCAGAAAGTAGTAGTAATAGAAGATTTGATCTCTACCGGCGGCAGCTCTCTGAAAGCTGTAGAAGCGCTACGCTCTGCAGGCGCAGATGTAATGGGATTAGGTGCGATATTTACTTATGGTTTTGACAAGTCAGTAAAAGCATTTGAAGACGCTAACTGCAAATTCTTTACCCTCTCAAACTATGAGTCCCTGCTGGACAAAGCCATAGAAAACGACTACGTGAAAGCCGCTGATAAAGACGAACTGATAAAGTGGTATAAAGACCCTGAGGCCTGGGGCAAGTAATCAGCTCCTGGTTTTGCCTACGCGATACACATTATAGCTGCGGATAGCATATACGGCTGCTATCAGAATATTGGCCAGCAGAAAATGCTGCGGTAGCAGTTTCCATCCTATCACTACTATAGCAGCCAATACAGCCGACACAAGAAAATAGTATTGCACCCATTTCCTCTTCGCTACAAACGGAGTGAAGAAAGCCATGACCAGATGCGTGGGCAGCGCCCAGAGGATATTGAGATTCCACTGTGTGGTAGTATGCTCTGTGAATCCCCCCAATAGGAGAAACTGCCATCCGAAAAATCCGGCAAGGAAAAACAAGATGATGTCCAGCGCGTAGAAATACCGACCACTTTTGACTTCCCAGAAAGTCACCATCACAATTAGCAGCAGCAATGCTCCAAAGACCATCACCGGTGTGATCTTTTGATCCAGCGTTTTCTCAGTAGTCGGTTTTACATCTAGCAACGTCACTTTAGGCCCCGCTAGTGGCTGGCCTGATATCGTAGCATGGGCAAATGCCTGGCTGAGGTAATCCGGCAGAAATGTCTCCTCCTGTGGAGTGGCCGTACGATCCACCGGGAGGCCTATCAGCAGCCCCATGCCAAACTGTTCCCAGGGTTGCTGCTCGGAGTAGTCATTGATCAGTGTGCGAAAAGACTTCTTATCCTTAAAAGTGCTATAGTCAAATTTGACCTCGGGTATATTTTTCTCAAATACATCACGGATCCGCGTAGCGCAGTTGTCCCAAAGAAAATCGTAGCGGTAGTTTCGATTTTCCGGTTTAGCGTTGTTGACCAGAAAGTCAAAGATCTTTACTCGCTGGCTGTCATTGAGGTGTAGCTCCTGCTCATAGATGCTACGACCTTCATAGACATAGTTATCATAGAAATCACGGTAGCCGTCCACACCGATCATGTAGATCATGTGGCCCTTGAGGAAGTTCAGGTAAAAATTTGGCGCGCCGAAGTCGAAGGTGCCATAGTTAAACACTACATCAAACCCCTGTCTGTAATCTGTGACTCTGATTCCGCTATGCCCAAAACAGGAGTACAGTTCATTGCCCGGTGCGCAGGTGAGCAGGCTGATGCGGGCAGAGTCTGATAGCTCCACAGCACGTACCTGCTGCACACAAAATACCAGACATAAGGCCAAGATGAGCGTACGCATATGGAGAGAGAACTTCTGTTTAGTTGAGGTTAGGATTTTCGGGATAGCCCGCCATAGTTTGATAGATGCCTCCCATATCCGTCATGATCTTTCGCCAGAGATTGTCAGGATCATTATCAAAGACGTATTCATGCCTGGCGCGAGCTATGATCCATGAGTTATCTTTGATCTCATCTTTGAGCTGCTGCGCCTCCCATCCGGAGTAGCCGATGTAGAAGCGCACATGGTTTGTCGTGATCTCGCCCTGGCGTATCAACTTTTTGAGCTGGTCAAAGTTTCCTCCCCACCAGAGGCCCTCGGCTAGTTTAGTGCTATCTGTGATCAGGTGACCCATAGTATGCACCATCTGTATCATATCTGTACCGACTGGGCCGCCGAGAAAAAGTTTACCCCCGAAATCTTTAGGAAAGTTCTCCAGCAGGTCATCTAGGCTCAGCTGGACTGGCTTATTGAGTATGACCCCCGATGTGCCCTCTACACTATGATGACGGCATACCAAGATCACCGTCCTGCGGAAGTTTTCATCCCACATAAACGGCTCCGACAGGAGGAGACTGCCGGGCTGTATTACTTTGTCCTTCTCGTGCTCGTAGCTCCAGATGCTATTTGTACTCTCGCTCACTACTCAAACCTACGGTAAAAATCCCAAATCATTTGACATTTGAGTGGCTCAACGAAGTGTCAATTTTCATCGTCTTAGAATGTAAATGAATGCTTAAATTAGCACCTATATGAATTCAAAACGGTTTCTCCTTCTCTTTTGGTCGATGCTGCTGGGTTCGGCTACGCTACTGGGTCAAACTACTTACTCTTTCAATGTAGCTGTAGATACGGCTATCGAGGCTAATGCTACTGTAATAGCCGGGTATGTGCGCGCCGATACGCCGCCTGCGGCAGATGATTCTGTCCAGATCTCAATAGTAGGATCACTGCCGCGGTCATCTCACATGAATCCGCAATCGCCTTACACCATCTATTTCCCGGCGGGTGCAGATTCCGTGCCATTCAGCATACAGCTATACGATGACACCTTTCCGGAAAATCCGGAGCACGTACATTTCCACTTGAATGCCTATGGGACTTCCGACTCTATAGGCGCTCAGAATACACTGCTTTTTGTATTGGTAGATAACGACCTGCCCGCTACCATTAGCTTTGTGATAGATACAGGGTCTGCCTATCTGCATGACGGTTCATTTTCCGTCTGCGTGACGATCAATAACCCCAATCCATTTTATGTCAGGTACTACACGCGCACCTATGACTCAGCGTTTGTGACCCCGCTGGGTCATTTTACCGCCTTAGGTGGATGGAATTATTTCTATACCTGGGGTACTATCTGGGCGCCTCCCGGTGTCAGTACACTATGCCAGGATATTACTATTGTGCCTAATAGCGATACACTACCTGATCGTACATTGATGGTAGTCGTCCAAAATCTGGATGATAACATACTGACAGATTCCACGTTCCGGTTTACGATCCACAATGACAACTGGTATTATCCTCCTTCGGTTTCGTTTGACCATACCGGTATGATCGTCTTAAAAGATACTACAGTCAGAATAGGTATTCCCATCACTACCTACAATCCCAATCATCTGGCATTCCCTTTCATCGTAGATACGGTGGGCTTCAGCTCCACATCTACGCTGGATAGCAATATTCTGGCGCACCTTTACTTCAATGGCAACAACTATTTCAATCACCCCGGTGGTTTGTGGCATGACACTGTTTGGGCCTTTGTCCTGGACAATCATCTGATAAATGATACCAGCACGATTGTATTTCGCTTCAAGGGAGTCAGGCAAAACTTATCCCCGGATACGCTGTTCTATCTGACAATGATCGATACCGGTGCATTGGTCATATCATTCAAGGGGGCGGGTTTTGCTCATCTCAAGCTGGACAGCATAGGCTATGTGCAGGTCTATACGAGCGGGCCGGTCAAATACGATATCACCGCCAAGGTGACTTACCTCAATGGAGATGCCGTGATGGGCACTGACTTTCTCTGGAGAGATACTACAGTCACATTTCCAGCCAATGCCTATGATACGATATCCCTACCGGTGACAATGCTGAGAAATGGCGTACACGATGGCAATAAACAGATCAACTTCCTGCTGTCTGATGTCACACCATCTACGCCCAGGTACGATATCATCCAATACACTTATACCATTATCGACAATGACTCAATGGCTGTCTGGCCCACAGGCTTAGATGAGCCGGGTAAAGAAGCAATAGTACAGATTTACCCTAATCCATTTGTCAATGCTATCACCATCCATACTGTCGCATCATATTATTATGCCATTTATGTCACCGATATGCTGGGTCGTAGTGTAAAGGTGATAAAGGATGTGATCGGAGATACCACTTTGCCTCTCTCTGAGCTGCCTCAGGGCACATACCTACTGCGTGTAGAAAGTGTAGATCATAGTTTCACGAGCCGTATCACCAAGTTCTAGATGGGTCGATTTTGTAATACAAACACAAATTCGCTCATCATGATGGCAGTCGCGCCCCATATCACGTACTTGTCGTAAAGATATGCCGGCACTTCAACTTCCGCTTTCCCTATCAGCTTGATACGCGTAGTAGCCCGGTTCTCGTCGTTCATGAAAAAGGATAACGGTATCTCCACGATCTCCTCCACTTCATATTCGTGCTTAGTAAAATTAAATGGACCGGACAAAATACCTACTGTAGGATAAACCAGAAAATTGCTGGGGGGTATGTAGAGATGAGTCAGGTGACCTAATACCTGCACCGCAGCCGGCTCTACACCGATCTCCTCCTGTGTCTCGCGCAGCGCCGTATAGGTAATATCGGGATCGCCCTCTTCCTTTTTGCCTCCGGGGAAACTCATCTGGCCACTATGCGTGCCACTATATTCTTTGCGTAGAGTGAATATTACCTTATACCCTTCAGGCACAGGATTGATCAGAAGCAATACACCACCTATGCGCGGATTAAATTTCATTACCTCCTCGTCAGTATAGTCCGGCCTGTATCCCGGTGCCATCAGAAACTGTGCTTCCTTGCCAGGCAGAGGACGTGCGAGTCTTGCTTTTAGATCAGAAATGTCCATTTTCTTTTATTTCTCCAATATTCTTAAATTCGCCTTCCCTCATAAAAGGTGAAGTTAATGCAATCAAGATTTATCACAGCAGGCATTTTGAAAGACGAGACCGACGTGGTGCTGGCATACGAGCTGAAGGAGGCAGAGTTTCGCCTGGACCTGCATGTCATTCCCAGAAAGGCGCTGAGCAAAGAATTATTTGACAAGCTCAGTACTGACTGGGTGAGCGGAGGAGAGTTTGAGTTTCCCGAAGGGACTGAGCTGATCAATCCTGACATCAATGCTGACAGCATCCTGCCCGACCAGATCAAATCTGACAAGACAGGCGAGATACGCCATAAGCAAAATGAATGGGCAGTACAACTCCTGACCAATAAGCTATGGGAGAGCTACCTGATAGAACTGGACAAACTCAAAAAGCGCGCTGCCGAGTTGGCGCATTATGACAAGTCGCTTTTTGATGATGCCAAGTCATACTGGGAGCGTGTACTGGAGCACAAAAAAGAAAGAAATATCACTCAGGAGAGACTGGATAAGATCAAGGAAGACGTCAATGCGATCTTTGAGCAGCTCAAAACTTTCCGCAAGACTGAGAGTGCAGAGTTTGAAAAAGGTTCCAATGGCGTACGCGAGCAGATAGTGGAGAAGCTAAACCAGATTAAGGCCAAGGCTGATGAAAAGGCAAACTTCAAGGCCTTGCATGACGAGATCAAGGCTCTCCAAAATGAATACCGCAGCCAGCGTCTGCTGAAGTCAGATGAGACGACTGTGCGCAAGGCCTACGATGATGCATTCCACTACATCAGCGAGCAGCGCAATAAGTACTTCTCTGACAAATTTGAATCCCGCATTTCCGGCCTGAAAGATGTGATCTCCAAAATGGAGAAAGGTCTGGAGCGTGACCGCAAAGACCTGGACTACTTTACGAAGAAAGCCGAAAGCCCACGCATACAATCTTTGGAGCTACAGCTCCTGAAGGTGCGTCTGCGCCAGATCAAGGAGACTATCACCTCCAAGGAAGACAAGCTAAAGGACATACACAAAACACTGGATAGCATCCTGAAGCAGGCTAGCAAATCAAATAAGGCAGAGAAAGGCGCTAAAGATACCGACAAGCCCGAGCCGCAAGCAGAAGGCACTACAGAAAATGCCGTATCAGGTGAACAAACCGAAGCCCCTGCACCGGAAGCGGCCACCGATGCTCCCGCAGAGCAATAACTTTTTAAATCTCTATAAAAGCAAAGCCCTCAGGACGACCTGAGGGCTTTGCTTTTTGATTCTTGATTCAGGCTATTTAGCTACTGTGATTTTAGTGACAGCCAGTGTCTGGCCGGCTGCATTAGCTATCTGTATGGAGTAGTACCCTGCATCCACACTGCTCAGATCCAGTACTGACTGCCCGGAGGCGAGCTGCATGGCGCTCACCAGGCGTCCTTGCAGATCGTACACTTTTGCTTCCCCACCTGTGATCTGACTATTAGCTGTGACATACAGCTTATCCTTTGCAGGATTAGGGTACACCCTGATAGCCGCATCTGCACCCAGTGCAGATATACCTACTGTGCAATCGACTATATAAAAGCGAGACAGAGCAGCACTGGCAGTACAGCCATTATTATCCGTGTAGATATAGGTCAGGTTCTTATTACCAAGTGAAGCATTTGCCGGATAGAATATCCCTTGACGCACACCGTTGCCGGTATAGGTGCCCCCTGCAGGGCTACCACCCGTCAGCTGGATAGGTGCATCGTCTTTGCATAGCGTATCGAGGTATCCCGTGAAGGTCACTACGGGCAGCGGGTGAACGGTGAGGGTGATCGTATCAGATACCCATAGAGCATGGTTGTGAGTCACCAGTACATTATACTGACCGGAGGTATTCACACGTATTTTGTATGTGCTATATGGCAGCATGACTCCGTCTCGAAACCACACATAGCTATCTCCTGCTATCTCATCAGTACGTATAGCTATAGTATCTCCCTCGCACCTGACCTGATCCGTTTTAGGGAATAGATAAGCCTTGAAGATCGTATCGTAACCGAGAAAATGCACATTGTCCACCCACAGCTGGCCACCCAGGACACCCTGGCCGAAAGTAGTGGCGCTGGATTCGATCTGTATTTTTAGTGTATCCGGATTCAGAGCAGAATAGTATGTGATCTTTGCCTTTACAGTAGAGAAATTATTAGACGGGTTTAGGTTGATAGTAGCAGAGCCTACAGTCACTGTCCCGTCGTGAGCAGTGGCATGCGTCAGGTTTACATTCACTGTACCGTGATCTTGTCCGGACGGGAGCTTGTATTTATACGACAGTTCGATGGAGTCAGGCCGGTCTGTATACGCCACCCCGCCCAGTGTCACCTGAAACGATGTCAGCCCCTGCGGTGTCAAACCATAGTTGCCTATAGACATAGAGCCGGCAAAGGTAATATCGCCCACGATCGGGAAGGAAACTCCCTTTGTAGTAAGCAGTGCCGAGGAGGAGCCGGAGGCTACATTAGCCGGGTCAGTCTCCTGCACTACGAGGTTTTGTGATGGCAGGTTAAAGGGCAGTACAGTCAGCACATCGTCTATGGTCTTCCAGCGCACAGGGTTTTGTGCGCCATTCAGAGAGGTCCAGCTCTCAAAATCACCATTCGGTATCGCGGTCTGTGCTGTAGCAGACAAAACAAAGGCACTGAGGAACAAGAAGGTATACACTCTTATCATGCAGAAAAGTATTTATAGCTAAAATAATCAGGTTTTGATATTCCTACTGCACAATTCATCTAACATATGTCAGCATCCGCTGTCTGCTATCTCAGATCTACGACTTTGGCCCCAGGATACTTTTTGGCGTCGCACACAAAAAAATCATCACTGAGGTTGACAGCCGCGTTCAGCTTGTTGATCTTATAAATGTAGCGGACACCTGATTTCTCGTAGATCTTTGATTCCAGCAAGTCATTAGTAGCATCATCCAGCCCGACATCTATTTTAAAGTATGATACCTTCCGGTTTTGAGGGGCCAGCTCGATGACCGTCACATTTTTACCGGCAAAGGTTTTCTTCTCCTTGATCTGGTAGCTATAGCCCTCCTTATAGACGGAGAATATTTTAGTAGGTGAGAAAGTTTCATTGCTTTCTTCGTAGTCGTTTACCTGTATCTCTTTTGTCTTAGGGTTGTAACTCCAGATCGTTTTGCCATCACAGTAGATGTCCACGCCATTCATCGAGATCTTAAACTTATTGCCTTTCATCCAGAGCTTGCCATTGTCATTACTGGTGTACTTGCTATCGGGCTCGTCTGGCTTCAGTTTGGGCCTGATGGTAGTGAGTGTAAAGTCCACGTCTACGCTCTTGAAAGACTTAAAGCGATTGGTAGCTTTCTCCAGCAGTGCACCTGCCTCCGGATCAGCCACAGCGCTACCCTGCTGCTGCGCATAGCTCAGGGCAGTCATAAATACGATGGCCAGGCACGAAAAGATCTTCTTCATAAGATATTTTGAAACTCAATAGTCAAAGGCTGCGCCAAAAATAGAAGAATGGCCAAAGGCATTAATTCGTTGGCCATTTGTTATGTTTTTTTATCAACCTCTCAGCTTCTGCAAATAGTTGTCCAGCTCTACTTCCGTTTTGAATTTGACTTCGCGCGCCTTGCTGCCGAGGTTCTCTCCTACTATACCGGCCTCCTCCAGCTGGTCCATCAGACGCCCGGCGCGGTTGTATCCTAGCTTGAGCCGGCGCTGTATGAGAGAGGTAGAACCCATCTGGTTTTGTACGATGATACGTGCCGCATCTTCAAAAAGGCCATCCTTCTCACCGTCTATGAAGAAGTCTTCGCCTCCGGCATTTTTATCATTCGGATCTATATACTCCGGCAGCTGGAATGCCTCGTGATATCCCTGCTGATTGCTGATAAAGTCTCTCACTCTCTCTACTTCTGGTGTATCTACGAATCCGCACTGCAGGCGGATCATATCGCTACCTTGAGAGAGTAGCATATCGCCACGGCCTATGAGCTGCTCCGAGCCGCCTGCATCCAGGATCGTACGTGAGTCGATCTTAGACGTAGTCTTAAAGGCAATACGCGCAGGGAAGTTAGCCTTGATCGTACCGGTGATGATATTCACCGATGGGCGCTGCGTGGCGAGTATCAGGTGTATACCGATAGCACGGGCCAGCTGCGCGAGACGCGCGATAGGCATTTCTACTTCCTTGCCCGCTGTCATGATCAGATCCGCAAACTCATCCACCACCAGCACTATGTATGGCAGGAACTTGTGCCCGTTCTGAGGGTTTAGCTGCCTGTTGGTGAACTTGTGGTTGTATTCTTTGATATTACGCACCTGCGCTTTCTTGAGAAGGTCATAGCGCTGGTCCATCTCTATGCACAGTGCATTGAGTGTGGTCACCACTTTCTTAGTATCTGTGATGATCGCATCCTCTTCATTAGGTAGCTTTGCCAGGAAGTGCTTCTCCAGCATTTCATACAAACTAAGCTCCACTTTCTTAGGATCCACCATGATGAACTTCAGCTGAGACGGATGCTTCTTGTATAGCAGCGATACGAGGATCGAGTTGATACCGACAGACTTGCCCTGGCCGGTAGCTCCCGCCATGAGCAGGTGCGGCATCTTGGCCAGGTCCGCCACGATGATCTCGTTAGAGATCGATTTACCCAGGCAGATAGGCAGGTCTGCCGTAGAGTTTTGAAACTTCTCTGATGCCAGCAGGGAGCGCATGCTCACGATCTCCTTATTCACGTTTGGCACCTCTATACCGATCGTACCCTTGCCCGGTATAGGCGCTATGATACGGATGCCAAGCGCCGCGAGGCTGAGCGCGATATCGTCCTCCAGGTTTTTGATCTTGGAGATACGCACGCCCGGTGCCGGTACTATCTCATACAGCGTCACAGTAGGCCCGATAGTCGCCTTGATCTTTGATATTTCTATCTGGTAATTATTCAGCGTAGAGATGATTTGATTCTTATTGCGCTCCAGCTCCTCCGGATCGTATTTGATCTTCTCAGAGCTGTGCTCATCCAGCAGATCCAATGATGGGAATTTGTAGTTTGACAGCTCCATGGTAGGGTCAAACTCAGACCCGATACCTCCATAGGTCGGTACGACCTCCACCACCGCCTCAGGTTCTTCCTTCGGTGCCTCTATATCCAGCTTGAGGCCGGACCCTTCAGGCTCATCATCACCTCCATAGCTCTGCATGTCTACTGACTCAAAGTCCGACACAACCGGTGGTGCCACAGGTGTAGATAGTACCGCAGCCGGAGCCACCATTTCTGCGATCTTATTTGTCAGGATGATATCATCGTCATCGCCCTCTGCCATCTCTTCCTCCACCACCTCCGGCGCTTCCTCATCCCTAGGGAATGCCTCTTTTACGTTTGTGAGATTGTCCTTCGCAAAGATATTTTCACTCTCATCGCGGTATACAGGTACCTCTGCCATAGTAGCAGCACCAGTGGTGGCCATAGCAGGAGATATCTCCTTTTTAGCAAACGGGCGAAGCAGAAAATCAAAGTTGAAATTGTAAACCCATATACCAAAAGCTGTAGCCGTGCCTATCAGCGTAGCTGCTGTGCCTGTAGTGCGCAGGAGGCCCATGATCTGGCCATTCTCACCTGTGAGATAGTCGCCAAAGGCACCGCCCCAGGCGATGGAAGACGCAGGATATATCAGATAATTAGCAAAGCTGAGAGCTGAAGACAGCCACAGCAGTCCAAAGAGTGAATAGGCAGAAACTTTGACGGCATTGAAGACCTTTTTCTGCGTCAGCATATTGAATCCGACCACAAAGAATACAATGCAGAAAAAGTAAGAAGCTATGCCAAACAGCTGGTCTATGAAAACATGAGATAGCACAGCACCGAGACGGCCCAGCGCGTTATTGACCTTTAGTGAATTATCCATCAGCGCGCCTGTAGCATTATTCATCAGGTCGGACTGATCATCTGATGCCGTGAAAAAGTAGGATGTAAAGGCAACAGCCAGCACGAACGCAAAAGACAGAAAGGCCATCCCCGCCAGCTTAGACACGCGGCCATCCTTCCACCACTGCAGCGTCTCCTCTCCCTCTGAGGCAAAGTCTGCAGGAGCAATCGCCTTCTTCTTGCGGGCCGGTTTAGCTTTGGGTTCGTCTTTCGGAGTGTCCTCCATATCTTGTTTCTTATGCTTCTTGCTCGCCGTGATCGGCTTGGTCTCTTCCATCATACCCAAAGGTCTCAAAGTCAGGCTATACCTTATTAATGTGCTAACGCATTTTTGTACACAAATAGTATGGGGCTGTCTAGTCTGCGCATCGAAAAAGGGACAGTTTGCCGTGCGAAAATTCTCTCTTGTTGATTAGCACCGGATTGTGACAAATATCAGCTACGAAAGGCATTTATCTGACTGAAAATTAATATCTTGCGTATACCTAACCCTATTCCCATGGCTGCACCTAAAGTTCTGCAAGTTCTCAAGAGCATGAGCCGCGAAGAGATAGCGGACATGGATGATATCATAGCGTTGCAAAAGAAGCCGAGCATCAAAAAGCTCTACAAACTGCTCTGTAAAACTGCCCCTGATCAGATAGACAAACTGGACAAAGAGCTAGCCTTCTTTCAGGTCTTTGGCAAAAAATATAATGCAGATGGCGACTACCTGTGGCGTAATGAACTGCGCCTGCTCATGGACCTGATAGAGGACTATGCGGCTGAGAAAATGATGCGCGCAGAACTGGCCAGGTCCGAGCGACTGCGTTCCACTTATTTTCTCCGCTACCTGATAGATAAAAAACTCTTCGCACTCATACCATCGGAGAGCGACCGTCTGAAAGAGATGGCAGCCAAAGCATATGACTACAGTACCGTACAAACTGTCTGCGATCTGATGAATCCTTTCTATGGCAACTTTGCCTGGAATGATATAGCCATGCAGGAGCGCCTGGCGGCTAATGCCGAAACTCACAAGGACGCGGCCTGTCACAACTTTCTCCACAACTTCCGGAAGGCGCAGATATCACGCACCGCCTGCCAGCTATTCACGCACAAAGGTGAATTTAAAGTGCAGCTACCGGAGGCAGATGTGGATGCTCACTTTGCCGGGTATGAGGATCCATACTCTCAGTACCTCACCCTGCGTATGGAGACCTTTAGCACGCCTCAGAATATGGACCCGGAGCAATACCAGCGCTGCCTGGATCATCTGGCCCGGTATCCCGATATACCGGACCGGGAGAAAGAAAGCTTTCTGCTACTCAATAACCTTGCGGGTTACTATTTCTTCCGTCATGAGTATGACAAAGCCTGGCAGTACAATACCGAACTCATCAAACTGGTAGATGCGCTCGAGCCGGTGTATGGTATCGCTGCTGTGATCAACTATGTCAGCAATCTGGCACATCTGGAGCGCTATGATGAGGCGTTGGCTACTGTGCACAAATACAATTCACTCATTCATCAGTTTCCTATGCAGATGGAGCGGCTGGCGTATATACAGGCCAGCTGCTACGCGCTAAAGGGTGACAGGGAAGCATTCAATGCCTCGCTGCCCCGCCAGTTTGATGATCTGAGCAAGATCATGCAGTATCACTACCGCTTCCTCGTAGCACTCAGCCACTTCCTGGATAGAGACTATGCACTGGCCATCTCTGAGGCTACAAATATCGAGCGCAGTATCAAGGCGCTTAAAACAGATAAGCTGAACTACTATGACGAGATCGTGACTGCATCTGAGCACATGAGTATGTTCTTTGAACTCTACCAGGAGTGCAAGCTGGATGGCGCCACTGCACGTGTAAAGAAAAAGATCACTGGGCTCAATTCAGACATCATTCGGTTTACCGAAGCCAACCGAATGACATCCGGCCTCCTCTTTTACAGGTGGATGGTGATACAGGCCCGGCAGCTGGCGGATAAAATGGAGTCCTGATCAGGCCACCTTTTGTGAGTCACGCAGGATGCTCTCCACCATCTCTTTTGACTCGTCTTTGAAGTCTATCTTCACTA
This sequence comes from Bacteroidota bacterium, assembly GCA_018267365.1. Taxonomy (GTDB): domain Bacteria; phylum Bacteroidota; class Bacteroidia; order Chitinophagales; family LD1; genus UBA1941. The sequence goes on from JAFDYQ010000005.1 coordinate 57,969, forward strand.
CCCTGCCGGCGGTGAGCCAGTGTGCCGTGCAGACGGTATCGAGATCCTTTGATACTGTGATGCCCAGCTCCTGTAGTATCAGGGCATTGCACTGCTGCTCATATTGCTTTTTGATAGGGATACAGAGCAGCTTTTTGCCCAGATAGAGCGCCTCAGCTGTGGTCTGAAACCCGCCTGCAGTGATCACACCACTACAGGACGTGATATCCTTTGTAAAGCCGGCAGTGTTCAGCGCCTTCACCTCTACGTTCTTATGCCTGAAGCCCTGACCTGTATTGGTATATACTACAAATTTCTTCTCTGCAAAAACAGGCTGTGTAAAGAACTCCAGCAGCTGCTCCTGGGTATAAGATAGCAGATAGACGAGTGTAAAGTTTTCCTGCGTCACCTTAGCATCACGTATCTCTGTGCGGATGATGGGCGAGAAGATGAAGTTGTCAAACTTGTGGTAGTGCATGGCTACCTTCTGGTCTACCGGACAAAAGATTTTAGTAAACCACCTGGTGATCCTGTGCGAGCCGCTCATACGAGGAAACTGCTTGGACGTGGCGGAAAAAATATTGCCCAGGCCCACGGTATGTATACCGCGTAGCTTGGCTCCCCACGCGCTGATAGGCTCATAGTCTGATATGATCAGGTCATAGCGGTGAAACCTGACCGCCAGAATACCCTTGATGCAGGAAAGGATATTCGCCTTCAGAAAGGATTTGAGCACGTTGATCTTGCCACCCTTGCCATAGGAGAAGCTGATACCGCTGAAGTGGTACTTGATATCAAAAGGCACATCTATCTTAGAGTTATTGCCGCTCACGAGCACATCTATCTGCTCTACTGCCGGGTTTTGCTTCAGCAGATTATAAAGCTCTGTAGCGCGACTCAGGTGACCGTTTCCGGTGGCCTGTATACCAAATAAAATTTTCATATACTGAAATTTCAGGTGATGAAATAGAAAAAAGCTATGGATGTATCCTATGGATCATGCTACTCTGGTCACGTACTTCTGTATCTGATCTTGCAACTGTATCATAGACAGATTCCCCTCCTGCAGATCTTCGTCCTGGTCTTTATTGAGATCCAGATCATGATAGCGTACGAGAGTCCAGGCACCATCATTGTATTCCAGGGAGGTGAGGTTTTCTATCCAGTCGCCGGAGTTGAGATATGTGACTGCGCCATGGCCTGTCACTATCTCTCTCATAGCCGGCTCGTGTATGTGGCCGCAGACTACATAGTGATAGCCATTGTCTATGGCTATAGCAGCAGCTGTCTGCTCAAAGTTGCTGATGAATTTGACGGCACCCTTCACGCTGTCCTTTACTTTTTTAGACAGGGATATGCGCTCGCGGCCCATCCATTGCAGCAGGTGATTTACACCTCTATTGATCAGGATGAGCAGGTCATAGCCCTGGCCGCCGAGCTTCGCGAGCCACTTGCTATGCTGCATACTCACATCAAATACATCGCCGTGAAAGAACCAATGCTGGCGGCCATCTATGTCTATGAGCAGCTTGTCCTCTATACTGAGGCCGCCGAGCTGCATACCACTATAGCGGCGCAGTAGTTCATCGTGATTGCCGGTGAGGTAGACTACGCGGGTACCATTGGAGAGCATCTTCATGATGCGCTGCAGTACCTTGGTATGTGCAGCCGGAAAGTAAGACCGGCTCAGCTGCCAGATGTCTATGAAGTCGCCGTTTATGATCAGCAGCTCGGGGTCTATAGACTTGAGGTACTGATTGAGCTCCTGTGCGTGGCACCCGTAGGTGCCCAGGTGTACGTCAGAGATGACGGCCACTTTGACCTTGCGCTTAGCCATGTGATTGGTTTTAGCAAAAAAAGGAGAGTAATGTAAAGCACCGGTTGTGCTTATATTATCAAATCTGTTTGTCACCACAGACCTGATGTGCACCGTTCAGAAAACAGGATACATACTATTGATATGGCTAGCCATATGCTATATCAAACGGAGCCGTAGGTGAGATATTTTAAATCAGCCCGTGAAGAGGTCTGCAGCCATCAGTATTTAATATTGCTTAACAAGCCGGCTGTGATAAAAAAGAAGCAGATCTATCACTCCAATTGCTTGAAGATCATATCCTCTGCCATGGTGTGAAAGTAATGTGGCTTTACCTTGCGCCAGTTTACGTTTTCGTAGTTTTCGCCCATATTGATATAGTAGTGCAGGCGGTGCTTTTGCATCTCTGATATGACATGCGGACGAAAGTTCATAGCCATGATCCAGCCATCGTCATCTTTGATATCGTCATACCACTCCTCGTAGTAGAGATCATCCGAGCCGTGGAAATTCAGCACATTCTCCCCGATCAGTACAAAGCGGCGGATGCCCTCGTCTATCATCGGCTCTATCAGTCCGCGCTTCAGCTCCATGATGTCATTGTGTACGGCATCGTTCCACTCGCCCATCAGTTCGATCACAGCAAATCCTTTATCATAGCTTACCCAGAGTACCTTGCAGTAGAGTGTGGACGACCCAAAAGAATCCCACTGCGGGTGTATGACATGATTATAGATACTGTGTGTATAGTGAAACTCACTGTACTTGCGGCGATAAAAAGGCGACAGCTTGTCATTGGAGGCTATATAGTCATCCCTCCACATATAAAAAGGCTCTATCTCATGCATACACTCTCCATAAACCGCCCTCCGCCACCATGGTGGATTTGTCTGCGATTTTTATAGATTTGAAGATAGAAATCAATCAGCATGAAAAGAAAGCTATCCCTGGTATTTTTATCGGCTATACTGCTTGTGGCTGCCGGCTGCAAGAAGTGCTACTACTGCCACAATAGCTGCAAGGTATGCGAGGATCAGCACTTTTATATACAGGTGCAGTCAGAGGTGCTGGGCACCACCTACTACAATATGTACATCGACTCTCTGGAGGGCCTGGGCTGGACCTGCCGCGACACTGCATTCAATAAAGATATGCAGGTATGCGCTGAGAAGAACAAGGTCAATAACACTATCCTACTGAAGGAAGAAGCAGGCTATACCTGCACGCCAGTAGACTAAACTTCACATTATATTTTTAGAAAAGCCGGAGCACGACTCCGGCTTTCGTTTTCATAGTGGGTATTATTGTAGTATAAACTTGATAGTGCGCCGCTCACCTCTGAAGGTCTGTATCTCGCAGAAATATAGCCCCCTAGACCAAGGTGCTACAGGTATGTGCTGCGCCTGGGTGGCCGTACCATCATACATCTGCCGCCCTTCGATATTATAAAAGCTTACTTGTTTAACGTTTTCCTGATAGTCCCCAAAATGTACATCGAGCATATCTCCGCTTTGAGTGAGGTACACCCTGGCGATAGCTGCATCCTCCAGCCCGGTCACCACACGTACGGTCACTGTGAGATAAATAGAGTCTCCCGGCCCGGCGTGCCCTCCGAGGTAGAGTGGCCAGATCACCACACCGGTAGGACCACCTATCAGTAGCGGATTATTATAGGGTACATGTATAAAAATAGAACGAGCCGTAGCTGGCGTACCGTTAGAGTCTAGCGGCAGCGCAGAAAAATCTACCGAGTCGGTACGAATGGAGGTTTGAGCAGTATCGATTCTGGCTTCGAAGAACACCTGCCCTCTAAAAGGAACTGTGTCAGTATTGTAGATACTATCGTTGATCGGAGCGGTGGAGGTATCTACCGTACTGATATTAAATTGGGTCTGCGTAAATTTCAGGAATGACTGTGCCTCTGCAAAAAAGCAAAGAGTAGATCCGATCAGGAGTAGTAGAAGTTTGCGCATGGTAGTAATAGGTGCTTGCGTATACATAGATAATAAGAAGGCTGTTTAGGTTGCAAAATTATTTTAAATTCATCTTACCTATTCAAAATAAATTTCAGATGGATACATTGCATAGCCTGGTCCAGTGTCTCAATAAAGAAGAGATCCGCTTCTACAAGCTCTATTCACAGCGCTACATCACCGGACAGGATTCCTTGGGCAATCAGCTCTTTGACCTAATGCGCAAAGAGGCCACGGCATACAATGACCAGAACACATTTGAGAAGTTATATACCGCCAAAGGAGATAAAAACACTTACTACCGGCTAAAGAACAGGCTACAGCACGATCTCTGCGACTCCCTGACCATGCTTCACTTTGACAAGGATGAGGCGAATGAGCTATACCGCTACATCTGTGTGTACAATATCCTCTATGCAAAACAGAAGTATGAGCTGGCCCATTACTTCATACGTCAGGCAGAGAAAAAAGCTGAACAAAGCAACAATCCCGAACTACTCGATATCATCTACTCCAATATCGTAAAGCTGTCTAATCATATCTTGAAGATCAACCCAGAGGAATACGTAGAAAAGCAATCCCAAAATGCCCTGCTGCTGAATCGCCTACGGCAAATGGACCAGGTGCTGGCAGTGCTCAACTACCGTATCAAGGTAACCCAAAACTTTCAGAAGGGTAATGAAAACCTGCTGAAGCTGGTGGACAAAACCGTCAAGGACTTTGGCCGGGATAAGACGATCAGCGAAAACCGCAGTTTCCAGATCAAGATATACCGCGCTATCAGCCAGGCCATGGTGCAGAAGCGGAGGTTTCACGAGCTGGAGGTCTACCTGCTCAAGACCTATGACTCCTTTCAGCACCATCACTGGCTGGACAGAGATACGCATGATGTACACCTGCAGATGCTGGTCTATATCATCAATAGCTTCCTGATGCAGAAGAAATTTGACGAGGCGCTGCAGTACATCAAGACTTTGGGCACTGAGATGGACCGCTACGACAGGCTCCTTTATAACAAGTACCTCTTCTTTTACTATAATACGCAGCTACTTGTATACCTCGACAAAGACTATAACAAGGCGCTATACATCCTGGACGAGTTTGAGCGCATCACGCGAAAGGCATCTAACAGCTACTATGAGCAGTTCATACACCTGAACAGGGCCATCCTGTATTTCTGGACGAAAAAATATTCTGATGCAATTCGCAGCATTATCAAACTGTACCTCAACGATCACTATAAACAGGCAGACCGCAGCTTCAAGTTTAAAATAGAGATAGCAGAGGTGATCATGCAGTACGAGGCAGGAGATGCGGACACTGCTGAAAGAAGGATCAAGCAGATCAAAAAAACCTATACAGACCTGATGAAAGACGCCACCTTTGCAGCAGACCACGCTGTGCTGGACATACTACAGTCTCTGATAGCTGCCATACCCGCTAAACCCTCCACCCGCACCATTACCAAAATATCAAAGCTGATAAAAAACCTGGCTGCCGAGTCTGAGGTAGATACGCATATCATAGACTATGCCCGCTGGCTGGCACCCAAGGCTGGCATAGACCTGAAAGCACTAAGTGCTCACTGAAAGATTTAATAACAGTTCTTATCACTTTTGCTTATTACCTTCGTATTATGAGACGATTGACTTGTGTGCTTATTGTAATAATGAGTGTGTTGTTGTGCTCCTTTCGCGCGGTGCAGGAGAAGCCGCTGAAGATAGCGCTGCTGAAGTATAACGGCGGCGGTGACTGGTATGCCAATCCGACCTCGCTGCCTAACCTGGTGAAGTACTGCAATGAGAACCTGGGCACTAACATAGAGACCGATCCCCCTACGGTGGAGGTGGGCAGTGCGGAGCTGTTCAACTATCCCTTTGTGCATATGACGGGTCATGGCAATGTAGTGTTCAATGACCAAGAGACGGAGAACCTGCGCAACTACCTGATAGGTGGCGGCTTCCTGCATGCAGATGACAACTATGGCATGGACAAGTTCATCAGGCCGCAGCTGGACAAACTAATACCGGGGTCCAAGCTGGTAGAGCTGCCCTTCTCACACCCTATCTTTCATCAGAAGTATGACTTCCCCAAGGGGCTACCTAAGATACATGAACATGATGGCAAGGCGCCGCAGGCCTTTGGCCTTTTCTATCAGGGACGGCTGGTAGTACTCTACACCTATGAGTGCGACCTGGGCGACGGGTGGGAAGATCAGGACGTGCACAAGGACCCCGAGGAGGTGCGCCAGAAGGCACTGAAGATGGGTGCCAACATCATCCGCTACATCTTCCAGTCCAGCTGATCGCGGCCCGTCAGAGGCAAGTTTTCCGATCTGCCTAGCGGCAGGCAGGCTATAGAAGCTAATCATCGGCGTAGCTTCTATTATCTTCTTTTTACATGTGTCAAAAGCATTAACTATACCTGCAAAGTCAGCATGTTTTTCGACTGATGGGGCATACTGATTATAGATATAAATATGTTTATTTAATTCAAAATAAAACAGATAAACATCACAATATCGGCAGCTAATATTTATATCGAATTAAAATGACTCATAATATTACAAACCAATAGCATGGGAAAAATCCCTAAACTATAAGGGAGCGATTGATAGCCGCTATGAGTGCAGGGCCGGCGTAGATGAAGCCGGAATAGAGCTGAACCAGAGAGGCACCGGCGGCTATTTTGTCCTGAGCGTCCTGATCGGTCATGATGCCGCCTACGCCGATGATAGGGAAGCTACCCCCGGACTGGCGGTGCAGGTAGCGGATCACCTCGGTGGAGCGCGTGGTCAGCGGCCTGCCACTCAGTCCTCCTGCGCCAAAGGCCTCGATCTCGGAGGGTAGGTAGTGCGGCAGCTTCTCGCGGGCGATCGTGGTATTGGTAGCAATGACGCCGGCGATCCGAGTATCTGATACGATGGAGACAATGTCGTCTAACTGCTCGTTGGTCAGGTCTGGGGCTATCTTCAGTAGGATCGGCTTGGGCTTTGGCCGGCCATGATTGAGATCCTGCAGGGTGTGGAGTATCAGTGCGAGGGAGTCCTTGTCCTGCAGTGCACGCAGGCCCGGTGTATTGGGCGAGCTGACATTGACCACAAAGTAATCTACATAGTCATGCAGTAGCTGAAAGCAGGAGCGGTAGTCGTTTACCGCCTCTTCATTGGGTGTGACTTTATTCTTGCCTATGTTGCCCCCTACTATAATGTTGCTTTTTCTAGCTGACAGGTTCTTCGCCGCCTGTACGGCGCCGACATTGTTGAAGCCCATCCGATTGATGATAGCCTCGTCTGCCCGGAGACGAAAGAGGCGTGGCCTAGGGTTGCCGTCCTGAGGTTTTGGTGTGATAGTACCGATCTCTACATAGCCGAATCCCATCTGCGCAAAGCCATCTATCACTTCGCCATTCTTGTCCAGACCGGCTGCGAGGCCTACCGGATTGGGGAAGTCGATACCGAACAAACTCCGGCGCAGGGATGGATGCTCGACCTTCTCGCCGGTAGCAAAGGCACGGAGCAGGGGATTTTTCAGCGCGCTGATGGTGAGATGATGCGCTGTCTCAGCATCGAGCTGAAAGAGGAAAGGCTTGGCTAAAGGGTAAAAATTCATCGATTTGAGCTGGGCAAATGTAAGAAGTTGGGGATATTTCGGCCCTCTTAAATCCTCCCAAAGGGACGACTTTAATCAAAACAGGAAATAATGGCTGTGAAAACATGGTTCATATCTCATAAAATAGCAAGCTTGAAACCCATTCTACACTAGCTTATTCCACTAAATCGGCGTATTTTCGCGGCTTATGGAAAACATCAGGAATTTCTGCATCATCGCTCATATCGACCACGGTAAGAGCACCCTGGCAGACCGTCTCATAGAAATGACGAAGACCATCTCCGAAAGGAATATGATGGACACAGTGCTGGACAATATGGACCTGGAGCGGGAGCGCGGCATCACGATCAAGAGCCACGCGATCCAGATGGACTTTGTGCGTGATGGCAAAAAGTATGTGCTCAACCTCATAGATACGCCGGGCCACGTAGATTTCAGCTACGAGGTCTCACGCTCACTCGCGGCCTGCGAGGGTGCGCTGCTGCTGGTAGATGCCAGCCAGGGTATACAGGCGCAGACCATCTCAAACCTATATCTCGCCGTAGAGCAGGGCCTCACCATCATACCCGTGATCAATAAGATCGACATGCCGGGCGCTAACCCCGAGCTGGTAGAGGATGATGTGATGGCCATGATAGGCTGCAAGCGTGAGGATATCCTGCGCGCCAGCGGTCGCACGGGCCAGGGTGTAGACAAGATATTTGACGCGGTGATAGACCGTATACCGGCTCCGACGGGCAACCCTGAGGCGCCGCTAAAGGCGCTGATCTTTGACTCGGTGTTCAACTCCTTCCGCGGTGTGATAGCCTACTACCGTATCCTGGATGGGTCTATCAAGAAAAATGAGAAGGTGAAGTTCGTCAATACTGGCGCAGTGTACAATGCCGATGAGGTGGGTGTGCTGCGCATGGACCTCGAGCCTAGGCCGGAGGTCAAGGCGGGTGATGTGGGCTACATCATCACGGGTATCAAGAATGCGAAAGAGATCAAGGTGGGTGATACGATCACATCCTTTGCCAATCCGTGTGCAGAGGGCATTCACGGTTTTGAAGATGTGAAGCCGATGGTATTTGCCGGTATCTACCCGATAGACAATGACGACTATGAGGACCTGCGCGACTCACTGGAGAAGCTGCAGCTGAACGATGCCTCTCTGGTGTATGAGCCGGAGACTTCTATCGCGCTGGGCTTTGGTTTCCGCTGCGGCTTCCTGGGGCTGCTGCACCTGGAGATCATCACAGAGCGCCTTGAGCGCGAGTTTGACATGACGATCATCACGACGGTGCCGCAGGTATCGTACAATGCCTACCTGACCGATGGCGAGGAGCTGGTGATCAATAACCCGGCAGATATGCCGGAGGTACAGCGCATAGACCGCCTGGAGGAGCCGTATATCAAGGCTGAGGTGATCACGAAGCCGGAGTATATCGGCAGCATCATAGGCCTGTGTATGGACAAGCGTGGCATACTGCTCAATCAGAAATACCTGACGGAGGAGCGTGTGGAGCTGACCTTTGAGATGCCGATGGCGGAGATCGTGTTTGACTTTTATGACAAGCTGAAATCTATCTCTCGTGGTTATGCATCGTTTGACTACCATCAGATAGGCTACCGTCCGGGCGACCTGGTGAAGATGGACATCCTGCTGAATAACGAGAAGGTGGATGCCTTCTCTGCTATGATACACCGGACCAAGGCAGAAGACTTTGGCCGCCGCATGTGCGAGAAGCTGAAGGAGCTGATCCCAAGGCAGATGTTCATGATACCGATACAGGCGGCGATAGGCGCCAAGATCATCGCGCGTGAAAATATCTCTGCGATGAGAAAGGACGTAACAGCGAAGTGCTACGGTGGTGATATCAGCCGTAAGCGCAAGCTGCTGGAGAAGCAGAAGAAGGGTAAGAAGAAGATGAGACAGTTTGGTAAAGTGGAGGTGCCGCAGGAGGCGTTTATCGCGGTGCTGAAGCTGAATGACTAGTAACAATTTTATTGAACTATGACTATCAAAGAAGCAATACTGAGAAGCTTAGAAGAGATAAAAGAGCCAACTAATTATAGTAAGGTTTGCGATCACATCATTGCAAAAAAATATATTGATTTCGGTTCTGCCAAAACACCTAACGCGACAGTATCTGCCCAATTGGGTGATTTCATAAGAAATGGCGATGCGCGCATTAAGCGTATTAAAATGCCAGGAAATACCTATAACTATTATCTTACTAAAAATGAAAGTGAGATTAATGTAGACGCTTTGGCTGAAGCGGTATCAGCTCCACAGAACGGAACAACTAAAAAAGCTGAAAAGATTAAGGTCTATGAAGAAAGAGATTTACATAGACTTTTGGTTACTTATCTAAAAAGCACGGATACTTTTTCAAAAACCATTTATCACGAGCAGTCCAAAAATGGTTCAGATAGTAACCAGACATGGACGCATCCGGATATTGTTGGTGTTAAATTTCTTAAGCTACAAACTAAAGCAAGCCATAACTTTTTAAAGGCTGTAAATAAGACCGACACTTTTAAGTTAAGCTCCTACGAATTAAAAAGGGAGATAAATTCTGACTCAGAATTAAAGAAAGCCTTTTTTCAAGCTGTTTCGAATTCAAGTTGGGCAAACTACGGTTATTTGGTCGCTTTTGAATTCGCTGATTCCCTTAAGGAAGAGATGGAACGGTTAAATCAATCATTTGGTATTGGCATCATTGAATTATCTTCTAATCCTTATCAGAGTAAGGTTCTTTTTCCTTCGCACTACAGGGATTTAGATTTTAAAACAATTGATAAGCTTTGTAAAATGAATTCTGAATTCCAGAATTTTATTGAACATTGCGAAAAGCTAATGACTGCAGACGACCGTTACATTACTGGTACAGAAAAAGAGTTGAGTGATATCTGTGATAAACCTCTTACAACAGATCAAGAAATAGCAAACTATTGCAAGGAAAAAAACATCCCAGTAGAAGATTGGGCTTTATCCGAAACAAACCTGAATTAATACAACTATAAATACAAAAATGGAACTGACAGGCAAGTTAATACAAGTCCTCCAGGAACAAGGAGGCGAAGGAAAGAATGGCAAATGGGCCAAGTGTGATTTTGTGATCGAGACATCGGCAGATAAATATCCTAAAAAGGTATGCATCACAGCCTGGAATGAACTGATCGGCCAGGTGAAGTCGATACCAATGGAGACGGAGATCAAGGTATCATTTGATATCAGCAGCCGCGAGTACAATGGCCGCTGGTACACTGACGTGAAGGCATGGAAGGTAGAAACCGGAAGCGGCGGTGGCCAACAGCAGTCCGGCCGTAGCAGCCAGGGCAACTATAATCGTGGTAACAATAGCGACAACTACTCTCAGGAGAATAGCTACAGCGGTCCACAAGAAGGATCTCAGGAGCGCTATGTTTCTGAGGATGATCTGCCGTTTTAATACCACCTCTCCTATCTGTCCGCCGCGGCGGACATCTTCCCTCTCCAGAGGAGAGGGAAGAACCATGTGAGCAAGGGTGCTGCTTTTTATAGAACTATTGAGCTTGTGACTTTTTAATCACCTCTGTATTATACCCACAATGTCAGACGCGACCTCAACATCTTACAAACTCCTCGATGGCAAGAAACTGGCCGATGAGATCAAATCAGAAATAGCTGCAGAAGTGGCTGGCATCACTGCCAGTGGCAAAAGGGCACCGCACCTGGCCGCGATACTCGTGGGCAATGATGGCGGCAGCCTGACCTATGTAGGCCATAAAGTAAAGGCCTGCGAGCAGGTGGGTTTCAAATCTACACTGCTGCACTTTACAGATACGAGTATCACGGAGGAGTTTCTGCTGACTGAGGTGAAGAAGCTGAATGAAGACCCGGAGATAGATGGCTTTATCGTCCAGCTGCCTTTACCAAAACATATAGATGCGGATAAGGTGCTGATGGCGGTAGACCCTGCGAAGGATGTGGATGGATTCCACCCCGTGAATGTGGGCAAGACGACGCTGGGACTTTCGTCCTTTGTGTCGGCCACGCCGCTGGGCATCACCAAGATACTGGAGCGCTATAATATTGAGACATCAGGCAAGCACTGTGTGGTGATAGGTCGCAGCAATATCGTAGGCCGTCCGATCAGTATATTATTAAATGGTACCGGTAAAACCGGCAATGCCACTGTAACGGTTTGCCACTCCCGCACGTCTAACCTGAAAGAGATCACGCTCCAGGCAGATATCATCATTGCCGCATTGGGCAAGCCTGAGTTCCTGACCGGTGATATGGTGAAGGAAGGTGTAGTGATGATAGATGTAGGCACGAGCCGCGTGGACGATCCTACTGCCAGGGCAGGCTGGAGGCTGAAGGGCGATGTGAACTTTGCAGAGGTGTCTAAAAAAGCCTCTGCTATCACACCGGTACCGGGCGGCGTAGGGCCGATGACAGTCGTCTCCCTGCTGCTCAATACACTCAAAGCATATAAGCAAAACGCATGAAATACTTCGGATGGATCATAAGTGCCGGCCTCGCGGCTCTCAGCCTGCAGTCGTGCCATAACCAGTCTAAAAGCGGCATCGCTATTAGTGGCAAGGAGGAGTTTGCAGACTCTGCGCTTTCTGTAGTGCGGCAGTATACTGATGCCAGTGGCAGGCAGATCATACACAAGAGCAATACTACATACGATCTGGTAGACTTCACAGACCGTGAGGATGTGAAAAAGCTGCTGGTGAAAGTGACCAACACCGAAGTCAGCTCTGTAGACTCCGGCGTGATAGACAATCGCTATACAGTGAGCGTGTCAGGTATCAATGACGAGAAGATCCACTGGACCAAAGAATTTAAAGGAGCAGACCTGGACTATACCTATAAAGTACTCGTAGTGCACACAGAGGGCAAAAACAGTAACGAGGAAGACACCTACACCCAGTACTCTATGCAAACAGGTGAAAAGCTAATGAGCTTCACCTATAGCTCACTCATGGCGCAGATAGTCAATACGTCTAACAAGCGCTTCTTCGGCTATCTCTCCGGGCAATCTGCTACAGAAGATAAACCTGAGCAATATGCTACTATCAGCTATGTAGGCAGCAATGAAAAACTGGACAAGGTCAATATTAAACTGAAAGCAGGCAAGGCACTTCCTACCTATACGCCGGAGATATCCCTGCTGGCCTCACAGGAGTCCGGCAATACGGTAGCCTCTGAGGGTAAAGTCGTAATACTGGCGCATACCGACCGGACCTTCAAGGCAGATGATATCGCAGGCTTTGCCATGAAGGTGACCTATCAGCTCCCTGATGGGAATCCGACAGTACTCCTGATCCCGATACGCCAGGACCGCATAGACCTGGACAACGCAACCTACGATAAAGCTATCTTTGAGCTATCCAAGAGCAACTGATCTGCTGCGGCATTTTGTCAGTCACAGTACTACTCGCTGTCGGCTATGTTGTCCACTATTTGCCAAATAGTGTGAATAGGTTTATTACACTCGTTTCTGTTTTGATATATCTTAGGGATATGGTTATTAGAAAACTGCTTGCTGTCCTCGTCGTTTTTGCCTCTCTCCAGACAGCGCAGTGCCAGATAGTCAAGGGAACCATCATGGCGGGAGGCGGACTGGGTTTCCAGTTTCAGACGGATCATGAGCTATACGCCAAAGACTTTACCTTTCACTTTACCCCACTGCTGGGCAGCTTTATAGTCAAAAACTTTGTCCTCGGTGTGGCTCCCATAGCCGCGTATACGACACATTCTGTAGTGACACCAAACAATATCCGGGTAAAGGATAACGTATTATCATTGGGCATAGGCCCTTTTGCAAGGTATTATGTACGGCTTTCGTCTAAAGCTTACTTCTTTGTGCATGGTTCGCCCTCAGTGATGGCATCATGGGATAATTACATTACCTCCAGCTCTACCACCACTACCAAAACAGTAAGCGCCAACTGGACCATAGGACCGGGGTTTTCGGTGTTTGTCACAAAAAGTATAGCTGTAGAGACTGGTTTATATTATAATGGTATGTGGCACCAGGCCAGTCAGTACAACAAGGGAAACCTGATCAGCGAGGGAGGCAAATACGTAGATCATGGCATGCTTTTGAATGTAGGTATGCAGGTATACTTTGAGCGAAATAAAAAAGCCAAAACTGCGACACCTTGACAGGCGTGCCGCAGGCATAGTTTGATAGTGCTACTGTCCAATGTTCTTTATATACCTTATTTTTTTACCCTAAATAATATCCTATGTCGGAAAATGAAATGAACGACCCGTCTTTTGGTGAGCTGATGGATGTGATCAGGAAATATGAGGATGCGGAGAACTCTCAGCAGACGCTGTTTCTGGATGAGGAGACCTATCTGCGCATTATTGAGTTCTATATGGACAATAGGGAATTCAAACGCGCCAAAGGGGTAGTGGAAAACGCACTCGATCAATACCAATACTCCTGCGAGCTCTGGGTGAAAAAAGCAGAGCTGCTGGCAGAGCAGAATAAATACGATGACTCTCTGGATGCGCTGGAGAGCGCCGAGAACCTGGATAAAACCGAAATAGCCATCTACCTGCTGCGCTCAGATATCTATCTGTCTCAGGGCAAACATGACGAAGCGCTGGAGGTCATAGCACAAGCACTGCCACTGGCCGATGACCCTGATGACATCTGTGATCTCTATCTGGAGCAGGCAGACATCTATGAGGATATGGGCCTATATGGCGAGGTGCTGGAGTCACTGCGCGACTGCCTGAAAAGCAACCCTGAGAATGAAGAAGGGCTCAACAGGTTGTGGTTTTGTACAGAGCTCACGGAGCAGTATGAGGACAGCCGGGCATTCCATAAAATGATAGTAGATGAGAATCCCTACAATCATCTGGCATGGTTTAACCTGGGCCATGCCTATGCAGGGCTGCAGAGATACGAAGAGTCTATAGAGGCGCTGGAGTTTGCTGTGGCTATAGATGACAGCTATGACCTTGCCTATGAGATGATGGGCGATGTATATTTTGACCAGAAGAACTTTGCCAAGGCACTGGAGTGCTACCACGATGCGATCAAGTCCGGCAAACCTAATAAAGAGACACTCTGCAAGGTGGCTGAAAGCTACGCACAGCTGAAAGACTACCACAAGGCGCGGGGATACTTTCGCAAGGCGCTGGCTATAGATCCTAACTATGATGAGGCCTTCTTTCTGGTAGGTGAGACCTATCGCGCGGAGGGCAACTATGCCAAGGCTGTAGAGGCCTACGAGCGTGCGGCCAAGATCAGCCCCGAGAATGTAGACTACCTCAATGCGCTGGGCGATGCCTGTATCATGAATGATGAGGTAGAAGGCGCGATCCTGGTATTTGAGCGGGTGCTGACGCTCAACTCAAACATCAAGCAGCACTATATCAACCTGGCTACAGCCCACTATGGCATGGAGAATTTCCGCCAGTGCTTTGACATCCTGAGCGAGGCGTCTGAGAAATTTGACAACCCTGCTGATATCTGGTACATCAAGTTTGTATTTTACAATCAGATAGGCAATAAGAACGAAGCGCTGGTAAGCCTGCAAAAGGGGCTGCTGACGAATTTTGAAGAGCACCACCTGATCTTTGAGATGGATGAGCGCCTGGCCAGTGATGAGACTGTGCTGGCCATCATAGAGCAGTTCAGGCCTTAAACTTAGTCTGGAAGGTCAGTCCTAATAATTTAGCTCGCTGCTTAGCTAGTTCTGCTTTTTCGCCGGCGTAGAGTGCATCTACTGTCTCTGAGAAAGTCTGCACCCAGCGGTCAAAATGCTGCGGACCTATATCGAGATGGCGGTGCCGCTCCATCACACTACCTTTGTACCCCTCTATATCCAAGAGAATGAATGCCCAAAAGGCTGTGATCCGCGGCAGGTGATCTGCTAAATGAATATCAGCGAAGTGCGGAGCCATAAGAGGGTCTGCCAGTAGCCGACTGTAAAAGGTTTTGATCAGCGCTTCTACATCCTGATAAGAAGTTATATCATTTTTGCAGCTCATGAGGCATAAAAATAAAAAACCCTCCGTTGAGGGGAGGGCTTTTTATTTTTTGCAGAAGGGAGAATTACTTCTTCTCTTCAGTCTTAGTTTCAGTAGTAGTCGCAGGAGCAGCAGCAGTAGTGTCAGCTGGCTTAGCTGTAGTGTCTACTGGAGGAGTAACTTCAGTAGTAGTAGTAGTCACTGTAGTGTCTGCCTTAGGAGCATCACCTTCAGCTGGCTTGTTGTTGCAAGCAGTCATTGCGAGACCAGCTACAACTGCGAACGCGAAAAATACCTTCTTCATTTTTTCTTGTTTATAGTTTTTGGTTAATTAATTGACGTGCAAAACTATTAATTTTTATATGATTTTACCAAATTTTTTAGGCGGTTTTTTATTTTTCCCTGAAAAATATATTGATAGGCACCCCCTTGAAGCTAAAATGTTTACGTAGCTGCTTCTCCAGAAACAGGCGGTAGGGCTCGCGGATATATTTGGGATGATTGGAGAAGAAGGCAAAGGCCGGCGTCCGGGTAGGCAGCTGGGTCACATACTTGATACTGACCAGTTTGCCGGATACGGCAGGTGGGTGATACCTCTCTATTTCTTTGAGCATCACCTCATTAAGCTCGGATGTAGCAATTTTTGTAGTCAGGTTTTTATAGACCTGCTCCACGGTTTCTACGATCTTAAAAATCCGCTGGTTTTCCAGTGCCGAGGTGAATATTATAGGAACATCGTTAAACGGTGCCAACTTGGCCTTGATACCCTCCTCAAATTCCTTAGCAGTATTCGTAGACTTCTCGATCAGGTCCCATTTGTTAATGACCACCACGATACCACGCTTCTTTTTGACCGCCAGGCGGTAGATGGCGAGGTCCTGCTGACCCACGCCCTGAGTAGCATCCAGCACTATCACAGCGATATCAGATTCATCCAGCGCATTGATAGCACGGATCACGGAGTAAAACTCCAGGTTCTCATGTACCTTGGTCTTGCGGCGAATGCCAGCAGTATCTATCAGGATCATCTCTTTGCCAAACTTGGTATAGCGGCTATGGATACTATCGCGTGTAGTACCTGCGATGTTGGTCACGATATTGCGCTCCTCTCCTAGCAGTGCATTCACTATAGATGATTTGCCCACATTAGGCTGGCCGATGATACATACCTTGGGAATATTGGCCTCCTCGGGGTTTTCCTCCATATCATCAGGTATGCGCTCTACTACTGCATCCAGTAGCTCGCCTGTGCCACTGCCGCTCACTGCTGCTATGAAGAAAATATGCTCCATGCCCAGGCTGTAAAACTCATTGGCCATGTACATGCGCTCCTGATTATCCACCTTATTGACCACCACAAATACATTCTTCTGGTGCTTTCGGAGGATATTGACAAAATCCTCGTCCAGATCGGTGATACCGGTAGATGCATCTACCATGAAGAGTACGAGAGAAGCCTCGTCCAGCGCGATCAGGACCTGCTCGCGGATATTGGCTTCAAACACATCTTTGCTATGCGCTACAAAACCGCCGGTGTCAATGACGTTAAACTCCTTGCCGCCCCAATCAGACTCGCCGTAGATACGGTCGCGCGTGACGCCGCTAAAGTCATCTACAATAGCTTTCTTCATCCCTACGAGACGGTTGAAGAGCGTACTCTTGCCCACATTTGGCCTGCCTACTATCGCTACTGTAAAGCCCATTTTGTTTTTGCTCTTTATATATTGTATATCCGAAACCGTGCTGCTTATCAAATCATCAACCGCGAAGGACGCAAAGAACGCAAAGGATTTTTTAAGTCTTAGCGCTCCTGGCGATCCAAATCGTGCTATAGTACAAAGTCCCGGATGGTAATGCCTTTTATAGAAAAAGGTGAAGCAACACGCCGTGAAAGTAACAAATTAGGCTCAACTAGACCTCATCTATCTGCCCTGCCTTTGCGGGCAGGCAGGCTTCGGCATCTTTCCTCTCCGAGGGAGAGGAAAAGAGCCTACCTCTTACAAGCAGTATTATTTGTTCGGCAAGCAATGGTGAGATTTGAGAATATAAAAGTCCTGTCTTGTTGTACCTTAAATAAGCATTTTGCTCATTTTGACTATATTCGCGCAGTCATACGATGAAGCCACGTATCATACTCGACAGCAGCAAATTTGCACTCACCGTAGAGCGGCTTTGTCATCAGCTCATAGAGCAGCACCGCGATTTCTCCCAGTCATGTATCATAGGCGTTCAGCCGCGTGGTGTCTTCCTGGCAGAGCGTATTCATAGCAGACTCCAGGCTATTCTCAAAAAGAAAGACATCCAATACGGCAAACTGGATATCACACTCTACCGCGACGATTTTCGCCAGAAAGGAAAACCAATGACCACTAATGAGACGGATATACCGTTCTCTCTGGAGGGCAAAAATGTAGTGCTGGTAGATGATGTACTCTTCACAGGCCGCACTATCCGCTCGGCGCTCGATGCGCTGCTGGACTATGGCCGGCCTAACGATGTGGAGCTGCTCGTGCTGATAGACCGCCGCCTGCAGCGCCACCTGCCCATACAAGCTAAATATGTAGGCAAAGTGATAGACTCTATCACCACCGAGAAAGTAAAAGTAGAATGGAAGGATCTGGACGGAGCAGATAAAGTCTGGATCACCTCAGATCACAACGAATAACCCATAATAAATGAGCGCACTCAGTCAGAAACACCTTATCGCTATCAAGGATCTTCAGAAATCTGACATTGAGCTTATTTTTCAGACGGCAGATACCTTCAAGGAAGTTCTCCAGCGACCTATCAAGAAAGTACCATCGCTACGCGACATCACGATAGCCAATCTCTTCTTTGAAGACTCTACAAGGACTCGTATCTCCTTTGAGCTGGCTGAGAAGCGCCTCTCTGCTGACACGATCAATTTTTCTGCCTCCGGCTCTTCTGTGAAAAAAGGTGAGACACTGCTCGACACTGTGAATAACATCCTGGCCATGAAGGTGGATATGATCGTGATGCGCCACAGCAGCAGTGGGGCGCAGGCATTCCTATCGCAGCATATCAAGGCCAATATCATTAACGCCGGTGATGGCACACATGAGCACCCTACACAGGGCCTGCTGGATGGATACTCTGTGCGGGAGAAATTTGGGGAGCTAAAGGGACTGAACTACCTGATCATAGGAGATATCAAGCATTCGCGCGTGGCTGGCTCTGACATACCGCTTATGACCAAGATGGGCGCGAAGGTAAAAGTGTGTGGCCCTCCTACCCTGATACCAAAGTATATAGAGGAAATGGGCGCTACCTACGAACCGGACCTCAAGAAGGCGCTGGAGTGGTGCGATGTGGCCAACGTGCTGCGCATACAGCTGGAGCGTATGGACATCAAATTCGTACCATCGCTTCGCGAATACTCCCTCTTCTATGGCGTGAACCGCGAACTACTCGACTCGATCAATAAAGACATCACCATCATGCACCCAGGCCCGATCAATCGCGGCGTGGAGCTAAACTCTGACGTAGCAGACTCTAAGCAGGCCATCATTCTCCAGCAGGTAGAGAATGGTGTAGCGGTGCGTATGGCAGCGCTGTATCTGCTGGCGGGGAGGGCTTAGCCCTTTTCGTGGAATAGGGCGATGCCCTATCCTAAAAATATTTCGCCCCGTTGGGGCTTAATGCAAACAGCCAATTAAGCATTGTATTTTGATTACGGATCAGTTGATCTATGACAAAGTCATCAATTTGATCGCGTGTTATTCTATGTTAGAATAGTAGCGCCTACACATTACTAATTCATGTATTTTTCTATTTTAGCGGGCTTTACATTTTAAAAAGTTGCTATCCTTTCTCACATATATCATAGTGGGCCTCATAGGGCTGATGATGGGCACGGTGTACAAGCGTTCCTTTTCCAACCTTGAGATACTGAAATTCCGCCCATCACGTATAGCACGCATCTACGGTATCACTACCGTGATAGGGGTGAGCATATGCCTATACCTTAGCTACAAGTCCATACATGCTTTCTCAGAGATGGGCATGGCCGAGGACAAGGTGCACATCTTTGAGGACTATCAGAGTACGCTCATCTATTTCCTCAACCTGGGCTTTATCCTCATGATCATCCTGAGCAACCTGCACTCCATGGCGTCCAAGAAGATCACCTGGCTGCTGTACCTGCTGACTTTTGGGGTCTATGCGTCCTTTGCGGTGATAGATGATTTCTTTCTGGAGGATACCTTCTTCCACTTCAAAAAGATGCACCAGCTCTGGCAGGGTGAGTTTTCCCTGGCCAATATTTCTGGTATACTCAGCCTGACTTTCTCTGCAGCACTCACAGCCTTCAATGCCTATATGACTAGCTGGGGGCTGAAGAAGTAGCGTCGATCGCTATCTTTGCCTACATATCAAAACCATCACCTTATGACAAGATACATCCTCTCCGGCCTTTTTGCTATAGCCTGTACTTCTGCTATCGCACAAGCTTTACCGGTCAAAAAGATCAGCATTTTCAAAAACGGAACTGCGATGATCGTACATGAAGGCAGCACGCCCGTGACCGGGGGCAAAGCTACGCTACCGGTACCATCACGTGCTATCTATGGCACTTACTTCCTCGGTACGGGTAAAGACAACTCCGTAAAGAACATCGCTATCAAAAATGATACTATCAAAAAGGAGGAAAAAGCGATCACGATCTGGCAGCTGATAGCCGGCAATGTGGGTAAGAAAGTGACACTCAGTGTAGCACCTGCAGGCAAGATAGACCGCGCCGTGTCTGGCAAGATACTGAGCTACAATCAGCAAAGTGGCCTGATCCGCTTGCAGAGCGATAATAACAAAATAGAAGTTTTTAAATCAGGGGACGTGTACCTCGCAGAGTTTGCAGAAGAAGAAAAGCAAACCTATCTGGCTGACAGCATACAGCGTAGCCTCGTGATCACACCGGCTACTGCCTCGGGCAGTCTGAATGTGCAGGAGATATACCTGCAAACGGGGATGAACTGGATGCCGTCATACTTCATGATATTGAAAGATGAGAAGTCTGCACGGCTGGAGATGAAGGCGACGATCGAGAACTTTGCCGATGCGCTGAGTGATGCGGAGACAGAGCTGGTAGTGGGCGCGCCGCAGATGACGAATAGTGATAGGCTGGATCCTATGACCTATGACTATCAGACAATGGATAGAATGATAGAGGCAAATCGAATGGGACTGTATGCTAACAATGTGCAGGCTAAAACCATGAGTTTCGGATATTCGGCTCCGGCTGCAGATGCATTTGCCCAAGACTTTAGTACTGCGGGAGAGAAAAATGATGACCTCTATATCTACAAGATCGGTAAGGTATCTCTCGGCAAAAACGCTAAGGGTATCTATCCGATCTTTGCCGGCAGCATAGAGTACAAAGACAAGTACGAGGGCCTGATAGAAGACCGCAGCAACTTTGCAGAAACGCGCGCCACTAGTAATGACGAAACACCGATAGATGTCTTTCACTCACTGGAGATAAAGAATACAGCATCGGTGCCGCTGACCACTGCACCTGTCACTATCATCAATGAGAAAGATCAATTTGTCGCGCAGAATGAGATCACCTACACGCCGGCTGGCTCTACCTCTACTGTGCGCCTCTCCAAGGCGATAGACATCATTATGAAAAATCCTGAAGAGGAAACCAGCCGCACGGATAACGCGAAGAAGATAGGTAAGCAGGTCTACAGCTCTGTAAAGATCAAAGGCACTATCAGCCTGGAGAACTACCAGAATAAAGAAGTGACCGTAGCTGTGACCAAAAATACCAATGGCGAAGTAAGTGCAGCATCTGATGGCGGCAAGATAACCCGCCAGAAAAGCTATGCCAACATCAATCCAGCTACTCAGATCAAGTGGGATGTAAAGCTAGCCGCCAATCAGAAGAAGACGGTGAGCTATGAGTATGAGGTATTCTTCCTGCCACAGTAGATAATCCTGCACGTATAAAACAAAAGCGGCCCCGCATCGAGCGGAGCCGCTTTTGTTTTACAGCCAAGTGGCATCAAAGATCGAGGTACTCCGCATCAGCTGCTACGTGTACGCGCATGAGCATCTTGATAGCGCGGTCGAAATCCATTCCCTCAAAGAACACTTTATTTAGCATTTGTAGCAAAGGTGCATTGGCGTGCGTGTGATCTACGATCAGCTTGCCTATTTTGAGGGTACGGATACCTTCCGCCACCTCGGTCATCGAGGCAAGAACGTCTTCGAGCTTCTCCCCTTTTGCCACGCGGTAGCCTACGGAGTAGTTACGCGACTTGGGTGAGGAGCAGGTAGCGATCAGGTCGCCGATACCTGCCATACCGAGAAAGGAACGCTTGTCAGCGCCGAGGGATTTACCAATGTAGATCATCTCACCCATGCCGCGCGTGATGAGCAGAGCGCGGGCATTCTCACCATAGCCGAGGCCACTGAGCGCACCGGAGGCTAAGGCGACGTAATTTTTTAGAACTCCTGCCAACTCTATACCGAGCAAGTCGCGATTGCCATATACCTGGAAACGATCACTGCGCAGCGCATGCTGCCCCTCGTGTATCACCTCGTCAAAACGACTAGCTATAACTGTAGCAGCAGGCTGATGCTCTGCCAGCTCTGCAGCCAGGTTGGGGCCGGCTAGGCAGCCTACACGTACCACACAGGTCTCTTCGCGGATCAGTTCGCTCATGGTTTTGATCTGCTTCAGCTTGAGGTCCTCGGGCTTCATGGTATCTATATCAAACTCGCAGTGGAAGCCCTTGGTAGCGTGTATCATGATATGATCCGGCCGCAGATAAGGAGAGAAGTCTATGATCATCCCCTTGAAGTACTGTGATGGCACTGCAGGGAATATGAGGTAACAGCGTGCCGCCACCTCCTCCAGCGAACCTGTCACCTCTATGTCCTCATGCATCACATGATTGCGGTTCTTGCGGTCGCGCAGGATGGTCTCGCGTACAGCATCGCTGCGCTCGTAGAGGAGCACTTTATTATTCTCGGCCAGCAGGTTGGCTATAGCAGAGCCGAAGCTGCCTGCGCCTATCACGCCTATCGTTCTTTTCTCAGACATATTTCTCAAGTTTGTAGCCGTCCAGCCTGTTGTGGTAATAGTAGAGCAGCTTTAGATCCTCCGTATAGTAGTAGCCATCTGATGCACGCAGCAGTGGCGAGCGGGAGTGGTAGAGGTTGATATTATTCATACCGTGCTCTATCACCTTCTCATCTGTGAATCGCAACTCGAGCGAAAGCAGCACTTCGTTATTCTTGTTCATCTCTTTCAGCTGGTCCTTCACGCGGCCTATGGCGGCTATGAGGTCCTTCTCCTCTATCCGTATATCCTCGGCAGGTGTACGCAGCAGGGTGAATATATCTACATAGTTGTACTTCTTGCGTATCAGCTCAAAGGCGCAGAAACAAACGAGGTGCGAAGTAAGCACGACATTGTGCTTGAAATATTGCGCTACTATCTTTTCGCCGAGCATCTTGGTATACTCTTCTTCGCGCTGCTGATTGTCTGTCAGCTCACCGTGATTCATAAAGTAATTGCGCACACTGATCTTTTGCGAGAGGTGGTTGTAGCTATCGCCATTCTCATCTACGTTGTTTCCCAGCACGTCCATCGGAGTGCCGAAGGACATGGCTAGTGACGAGCTGGCAGAGAGGAATTTGAAGATGAACTTGACCATCGCAAAGGAGGTAGAATAGTCATCATTCTCCCGAATGAATTTCTCCTTACCTGTTTCTTTCAGGTAGTCATTGATCAGAGACTCTGCCTCCAGTACAAAGTGATAATTGATGATCAGCGGCACGACATATACACGCGGTGCAAGATCATCGGGAAACTTCTTAAAGTTGTTTTTCTGCGCCTCCACAGCGGTGCCAAGCAGGCCTAGCTTGAGCCTCTTCTCCAGGGAGCCCGACCGGGAACGTGTACCGCCCGGGAAGAAGATAGAATGCGCACCGCGCTCGATGGCCTCTCGCGAGTAGGTCTTCAGCGTCTCCAGATATACACCATTCTTCTTGCGTCGGTCCACCTTGTAGGCGCCGAGATTGCTCATGAAGTATGAGAGCAACTTGATAGAGAAGAGATTCAAACCTGCACCATAGGTAAAGGCGGGCAGGCCGATCTCATTGAGTACCCAGCCTACCATGATAGAGTCCATATTGCTGAAGTGCGTAGGTACTACGATCACAGTGCCCTTGCGAGCCAGGGAGCGGATGTGCTCTATATCCCCTGTGATCGGTATCTTCTCATGAATGGTCTTCGCATTTGCACTCAGTGTCTTAAACCATTTGCCGGGTGCTGCATTCAGCACACGACCGAAGAAAATAGGAAGGATACCACGCGCAAACTTGAAAGCCGCGGGATTGAATTGACCTACTATCTCATGTGTATACCGGTGTACTATCTCGCGCAGGATATCTTCCTCCGTGGTCATAGCGTCCGGCTGCCCGGCGTTGGCATCCAGTTTTACTATGCGGCTCTTGATGTTATTCCAAAACTGGCGCTCGTCCTTGGGGTCAGCTTTCCACGGTGTCTGCGTGAGGCGTATGCGCTCCTGATAGAGCACGCGCTCCAGCTCATGCTTCAGCCCCTCGCTGCCGTGGTACCGGGCCACGAGTTTATCCAGTACTGACTGCTGCACCGCTGCCGTGAAAGCCTCAGAATCTGTGGTCAGACGGGCTATGGGCCACTGGGTGGTGTCTTCTATGATGTATGGCAGGGGATAATCCTGCGGGGTGAATACTCTATAACTCATATCTGCTCAGGGTCTGGCACCTGCCTCGTATAAAGGTAGAAAAAAAACAATACCACGATCCCCGTGTGCAGATACCACTTGTGTAATGTTTCGTAGTTTGCACAGCATTTCATGGATGTGCTACACATATTGGGATATAGCGGTGCGTTGCTCACAGGCCTCGTGCTGGGGCTGCTGGGCGGCGGTGGTGCAGCTGTTTCGATACCGATATTAGTGTATGCATTCGGTGTGGAGGCATCCATAGCTACAGGATATTCACTCCTGATAGTAGCTTTCACTGCTTTATTGGGCAGCATACAAAATATCCGCCTGGGCCATGTGAGATATGGCGCGCTGGCCAAGTGCGGCCTGCCGGCCCTGATCTCTATCTATGTGATGCGGCGCTATCTGATCCACTCGATACCGGATGTCTTCTTTTCATACGGGAGCTTTACACTTACCAAGAATTCTTTTATACTCTTTATCCTCGCCTTCTTTATGATCATCGTGGCGCGCAATATGATCTGGCCGCGCCCCTCCAGGACAGAAGCCAAACCGGAGCCCTATCTGCTGGTACTGGTACAGTCCGTCGTCATCGGGCTTTTTACAGGCCTCGTGGGTGCGGGCGGAGGATTTCTGCTCATACCACTCATACTCGCAGTAGAACCGATGGAGTTTCGCAATGCGACCGCCACGTCTCTCGTGCTGGTCACACTCAACTCCACGATAGGCTTCATCGGAGACCTGCAATCACACCTGACTATTGACTGGGTATTTCTCGGCACATTCGTGGCGCTGTCTGCTGCAGGGGTGCTGGGCGGCATCTCCATAGCTAATAAGGTAGACAATGTAAAACTACGGAGGATATTCGGCTATACGATGATGGCTATAGCTATCTATATCCTGATCAGAGAGGTGACATCTCAGTTTCGCTAGCCGCCTTTCTTCTTTGCCTTGTAGCCGGCAGTCTGCAGTATGGTGAGTATCTTATCGCGGTTGTCGCCCTGGATGATGATGACGCCATCTTTCACAGAGCCGCCCACGCCGCATTTTGTTTTGAGCATTTTGCCCAGCTTCGCCAGATCATCATCAGACCCGATGAAGTTTTCTACCACCGTCGCCATTTTACCACCTCCGTGGCGCTCCAGTACCAGGTAGAGATTTTGCTGTGCGGCTGGCAGGGTCTGCTGCTGCTCACGCTCCTCCTCCTGACGAAAATCGGGATCGGTGCTATATACTATCGGGCGGTTGTTATCTTTCTTTGACATAGAGCAGTATTAATATGCATCAAGTTCTTTAGGAACGATAATATTCAATGCGTTGGGCTCTACCTCCATCTCCAGGTCATCGTGCCAGATGAAGTGGTCTCCATCAAAGTGATAAACCCTCTTCGGACTACCGTGGATTTTGATCTTCCTGGCACGAAAAGACTCTGCCTCCGGTACGAGGTCGGGCCGCTTGAACAGCATAGCGAGGAAGATTTTGACAAGCCGTTTCAGCGGAAAGCTTCGCACGAGTATCACATCCATGATGCCATCGTGCATAGAGGTAGCGGGGAAGACGCCAAGCTTGTACCCAAATTGACTTGAATTGAATGCCGTGAAGAGATACGTCTCGCGCTCCACTTCTATATCGTCTATCTGTATTTTGGCATAGGACGGTTTGTAGTGATAAAACACTTCCCGCGCACTAGCCAGGAAATAAGAGAAGAACCCTCTCATGACCTGCGAGCGGAAGCGCCGGGCCGCATGGGCATCAAAACCAAAACCACCGACACTAAAGAAATGGCCGGCATTAGTACGAATGGCGTCCAGCTTTACGATCTTGCCACTATTGAGCACCTCCAGCGCTTTCTTGGCATTGCGCACCGGCATCTTGAGGTGGCCTGCCATACCATTGCCGGATCCGTATGGTATCACGCCCAGGGCCGCATCACTACCTATCAGGCCGCGTGCGACCTCATTGATAGAGCCATCGCCGCCTACTGCTACTACTACACTATATCCATCCTGCACGGCTGCAGCCGCGAGCTCTGTAGCATGACCGGCATACTGCGTATATTGTATGGTAAAGTCATACTTTACATAGTCCAGATACCTGGCTATTTTCTCCGGTATGCCTTCCTTTTTGAAGACGCCCGATATGGGATTGATGATAAACAGGATTCTCTGTCGGGACATGGTTTCTTTCACTTTGTCAAAAATACAGCACTATATCGGACGAATATATACGAGAAGTATTGAATAAGCCGGAAAATTCAGTAGTTAGAACTTATCGTTCCACTTAGGATGCTTGGGGTCGAGCAGGTAGCTGAACCGTATGGATACGACATTGTTATATTCTCCTTTCACTCGTGACCCTTGTATAGCGTCTCGCAGTTTCAGGAATGAATATGCAAACCGCACGCCGATGCCGATCCTCCTTTTGATAAAAAAAGTAGCACAGGCCTGACCGCTCAGGTCTATCTTGCGTGGTTGCTCTCCCTTAGGTTCCGGATTTTTGGTGATGTTATTGCCGGCAGAGTCGGTCTGGCTGTACCGCGCCAGCACACCCAGCTGCACCCCGAGACCAAACATGACGACCTTCTTGTCATGCACATTGATACTGACGGGTACATTGATATAGTCCATCGTGATGTCATAGTGGTTTTTGCTACCATCTGAGTAGGTGCGGTAGTGTGGTTTGGCGCCCTGCATAGAGTAGATCAGCTCTACAGAGGTAGAGAACCGCTTGCTGAATTTGATCACAGTGCCCACACCGACGTGTGCGCCCACCTTGCGGTAGCCTGTCTCGGCATCGCCATCTACCTGAGAGAGATTCAGCCCGCCTACAAATAATGCCTTGAACAGAGATTCGTTATTAAAATTGGGCTTGGTCTCATCAGGTATGGGCGCGCTTTGCTGATTGGGATTGATAGATTGCACCTTGATCGGCTTTTTAGGCTTTGGTTTGCCATGCACCACTGTATCCCGCTGCGCCCAGGCCAAAGCCGGTAGCAGGATTATTATCCACAGTGTGAGTTTTTTCTTCATCCGGCAAATGTAAACAAACTAATTTCGTAGATATATCAACGACGCTATTCTGACAGGAATATGATAAAGCACAATGCCGCATTTCAGAAAAAGGTAGAAGACATCCTCGGCGAGGGTGGCTATGTAGTACGCTATGAGAAGGGAAACTTTAACTCAGGCTTCTGTGTACTGGAGAAAAAACGCGTGGTAGTGATCAATAAATTTCACTCTCTGGAGGCCAAGATCAATAGCCTGGTAGAGATACTCGGCATAGTAGATCTGGATATGAGTGAGATGTCAGACGCTTCTAAAAAGCTACTGGCCGAGCTGACCCAGACTGAGGCTACCTTATTATAATCTTCAGGCATTTTTCAGCTCAAATATCGCCGTGGTCATGAGACCAGCTGTCTCCGTACGTAGCCTGCTGGTGCCCAGAGACACAGGTATGAAGCCCGCCAGCCGTGCAGCGCCTATCTCCTCTCCCGTGAAATCACCCTCCGGTCCGATCACTACAATAATACTCTCTCCGGCAGCGAAGCAATCGCGCAGGTGGCGGGTATGCTCCTCACAGTAGCCTATAAACTTTTGCGAAATGTCTGCCGGCGTGACCTTCAGAAATTTATCCAGCGCTATGGCCTCATTTATGACAGGCAGGTGAAGATGAAGAGACTGTTTGGCCGCGCTCAGGGCCATTTTGTCCAGACGATCTATGCGTATCTCCCTCCGCTCCGATCGCCTGCAAATAAGGGGTGTGATCTGCTGTACTCCTATTTCTGTAGCCTTTTCTACAAACCACTCCAGGCGGTCCATATTCTTGGTAGGAGCGATGGCGATATGCAAATGTGCAGCCGGTGCAGGCTCACGGCGGACGAGATCTCCTATAGAGATAAATGCTCCTTTTTTGGACAGGCTATGGACAGTAGCCTGATAGAGCCCGCCCATGCCATCAAAAGCATAGATATCATCACCTATACGCATACGCAGCACGTGTATGTGGTGCGCTTCATTTTCGTCCAGCTGGAGTGTAGATCCTGAGGCCGCCTGCGGTGTATAGACCAAATTCATCATGTGAAAGTAAGTGTACAACATCGCATTTGCATGATAGTGAAAGAAAAAAACAAACTTTTTGTATCCCGATGGCTGTTTAGCCGTATAAATAAGAGTTGAACTTATTTTATCCTAAAACTCTAAGTATCAAATGAATCTCTCACCCAAGATAGCCTACATAGCCGGAGGATCTACCGGTATAGGGCTGTCTATCGCTATGAAACTAGCCCGGCTAGACTATACTGTTTGCATTTTTGCCCGAGATGCAAATAAACTCAATCATGCACAAGCATCTATCCTGCAGGCTGGTGGCACGTGCTACGCATATTCGGTAGATGCCACCGACTCCAATGCAGTGAAACAAACTATGGCCTACGCAGTGAGCGAAGCCGGTGTACCGGATTTACTTTTCAACTGTGTGGGCCGAGCTATTCCACATCGATTTGAAAACATCACCGGCGGCATGCTCCTGGATACCCTACAGGCCAATGTAGGCAGTACCTGGCATGTGATACAGGCGCTGCTACCGTATATGAAAGCCAATGGAGGTGGCCGCATTGTAAATACCTCCTCTATGGGCGGCCTGCTGGGCGTCTATGGTTATACGGATTATGCAGCCTCAAAATTTGCTTTGATAGGCTTCTCTGAATCGCTGAGACAAGAACTGAAACCGCACAATATATCTGTACAGGTACTCTGCCCACCGGATACAGATACTCCCGGCCTCGAGCAGGAAAACCTGACCAAACCCGCGGAAACCAGAGCTATCTCTCAGGCTGCCGGACTCATGACTGCTGACCAGGTGGCAGCCTACGCTATCCGCAGTATGCGCAAAGATAAATTTATGATCATACCAGGGCTGGACAGCAAACTGACCTGGATACTCAAGCGCGTCTGGCCTGAGATCACGCACAGGATCATGGACCGTATGGTGAAAAGAGTCCAAAAGCAGAGCATTCCAAATCCGACTCTACATCCATATCCTCACCATCTGGCCCGCGCATAAATTCTACTTGCTGATCCCAGCGAATTTGGCCTAAATTGCCTGCTGTAAAACGCAGTATATGGCTATTTCCGACAAGACAATTTTCATCACCGGTGGCTCTACCGGCATAGGCCTCTCTATCGCTACGGAGCTGGCAAAGACAGGCAATACCCTCTGCCTCTTTGCACGCAGCGCAGTCAATCTGGAGAAGGCCAAAGCTCAGGTGACCAGTGCCGGTGCAAAATGCAGCGTGTACCCTGTAGATGCCAAAGACTATGACGCGACCAAAGCTGCGATAGATAAGGCGGTGCAGGAAAACGGTGCCCCGGACCTACTGATCAACTGTGTAGGCCGCGCCTATCCTGATCACTTTGAGAGTATCACAGCTGCCATGATGGAAGACACCATGCGCACCAACTTCAGCAGCGTATGGAATGCGGTGCATGCTGCACTGCCGCACATGAAGACGAAGGGGGGCAAGATCGTGAATACCTCCTCTATCGGTGGCTTTGTGGGTGTCTTCGGCTATGCAGATTATTCGGCGTCAAAGTTTGCCATTGTAGGTTTCTCGGAGGTACTGAAGCAAGAGCTGGCCAAATACAACATCAAGGTGCAGGTACTCTGCCCGCCGGATACAGATACGCCCGGCTTTGCCGAGGAAAACAAGACCAAACCGGAAGAGACCAAAGAGATATCCAAGACAGCCAAACTCATGACCTCAGAGGCACTGGCCAAAGAAACAGTGAAGGCGCTGGAAGGCAATACCTTTATGATCATCCCCGGCGTTGATGGCAAGCTGACGTACTGGATGAAAAGGCATTTCCCCTTCATCGTGAATATGGTAATGGATAGCGCGATCAGGAAGGTGCAACGAAAAGCCTAACCTGAAGCCTGTTACTTACCCCTTCAGATAACCTATCTGCTTACCTACCTTTTCAAACTTATCCAGGATAAACTCGAGGTGGCTCTGCTCGTGCGTGGCCATGTAGCTGGTACGCAGCATCTGCATGCCCGGAGGCGTAGCAGGCGAGATAAAGGCATTGACGAAAACGCCCTCGTCATACAGACGGCGCCAGAAGAGGAAAGTCTCCTCATCACTACCGATAAATACTGGCACGATAGCGGTCTGCCCTTCAGGTACATTGAAGCCGATAGCGCGCAGTCCCTCACGGATGAACTGTGCGTTTGCAGACACTTTTTGTGGCAGCTCCGGCTGCTCTATCAGGATATCGAGCGCCGCATCAGCCGCAGCCACAGAGGCGGGCGTAGGCGAGGCGCTGAAGATCAGCGCCGGTGATTTGTGCTTGAGATAGTTGATCACCTGCTCATCGCCGGCTACGAAGCCACCCAGAGAGGCGAGTGTTTTGCTGAAAGTGCAAACGATCAGATCAGTGTCATCTTGCACACCAAAGTGGAAAGGAGAACCCTTGCCATCCGGTCCCATCACTCCAAAGCCGTGTGCATCATCCACCAGCAGCGCGGCGCCATATTTCTTAGCCACCTCGCTGATGCCATCCAGATTGGCCACAGTGCCAAAGGTGGAGAATACACCATCGGTCACTACAAACTTCCCGGCGTCCTCCGGCAATTTGGAGAGTTGTTTCTCCAGGTCAGCTACGTCATTGTGCTTGTAGCGTATCACCTGCGTACCGAGGCTGGCAGCGAGCATATTGCCGGCCT
Source organism: Bacteroidota bacterium (assembly GCA_018267365.1). Taxonomy (GTDB): domain Bacteria; phylum Bacteroidota; class Bacteroidia; order Chitinophagales; family LD1; genus UBA1941. Next base: position 88,778 of record JAFDYQ010000005.1, read on the forward strand.
GGATGCTGGCATGATTGTCGCGGTCTGACAGGATATAGTCCTTGCGGCCTACCATAGGGAAGATCACCCCCTGCCCTGCCTGAAAGCCAGTGCTGAAGAGCAGGGCGGACTCCTTGCCCATAAACTTTGCCAGTTTATTTTCCAGATTGATATGCAGGTCTATGGTGCCTGTGAGGAAACGCGAACCGGAGCAGCTCGTGCCGTATTTCTCCAGTGCCTGGCGGGCTGCCTCCTTTACCTTGGGATGCGCCGTGAGGCCGAGATAATTGTTAGATCCGGCCATGACCACCTGACGTCCCTCCATCATGACCACCGGTCCCTCGCTCTCCTGTATAGGCCGGAAGTAAGGGTAGAGTCCGGCCTGCTGCACCTCATAGTTGCGGGTGTACTCCGCACACTTATCAAATAATGGTTTTCTGATTTTAGTCATCAGCATAGTTTTCGCTCTTTAAAGGATGAATTTCGTCATTATTTCGCTTAAAAAATAATACCGTTGACTGAAACCAAGGGAATCACCGACCAAATGGGTCATTTCATGGGTGAATGGATCTATCAGTAAACTATCAAAGATCATATTATGGAAGCGATTGAATATTAAATAATAAGGAAACCGCAAACCCATGCTTACAGGCGCTTTGGTTGACTTGCGGGGTCCGTTCAGGTATGAATATCAGCAACTCGTGTATTTTTTGGGGGCTCAAGTCAGGTAAGGCTGTATTACTTTTAGGGCAAATATCATTTACTGAAAGCATCCCGCCTGGCGGGTTTGTACGTCTATACCACACCTATATCCCAATAACCACCCACCATGAAGTATTTTCTACCGCTGCTTTTCCTCGCACTTATATCTTCTGCATGTGTGCAGGCGCAGTCCTTTCCCAATCCCAGCACGCTCTCTACCGGTCAGGGTACTCCCGGTAGCTACGATCCGATCTGGACGGTATCTCAGTGGTACTCTACCAATCCGCCTAATCCGATAGGACTGAGCTATACACCAGCCCTGATCAATAATAACTGCGCACCCGGATCATGGGTCAATCCGGCCAGCCTGCCTCCTCCGGCTAATAATGGCAACTGGATCACCGGTACGACCACTTCCTGCTCCAATAACTATAATGACGGCTACCTTTATTTTCGCCTGACGCTCAACCTGCCTACGGATTGCAATGGTAACAGCGTGACTACCGCCGGCAACTATGTGCTCTATCTGGACGGCTACGTAGATAATCAGATCACAGATATATTTGTAAACGGTGCGAGTACAGGTATCAGTGGCGGTGGCTTCTCCGCGGGCTCGCAGCTCAGTATCACGCTGCCGGGCCCGTGGATTCAGGGTACTAATTATATCGACGTGCAGGTCTATAACTATCCTAATGGCGGCAATAATAATCCCTACGGTCTGCTACTGGTAGCCAATACACAAGCAAGCAGCACTGCAGACGGTGACGGCGACGGTGTAGCTGATATCAATGATCAATGTCCATGTACACAGGGTCAGGCACCGAGCGGCTGCCCACCTGCCAGTATCAGCGGCAATACGAGTATCTGTAGCGGTCAGAGTACCACCCTCACTGCGAGTGGCGGTGGCACCTATATGTGGAGTACCGGCGCTACCACAGCATCTATCACTGTCACTCCGGGCAATAGTGCCCCATATAGCGTCACTACTACCCAGACCAGCGGCTTCACTAGCTCTGCCTCAGTCAATGTCACGGTCAACTCTCTGCCCAATCCTACCATCTCCCCTGCCACAGCAGCCATATGCCCTGGTGGCAGCATCACTCTGACTGCCGGAGGCGGCACCGGCTATGTCTGGAGCACCAGTGCCACTACAGCCGCTGTCACAGTATCACCCGCAGGTACTACTTCATATTCTGTCACGGTGACTGATGCTAATAACTGCACAGCCAGTACGTCCCGCACTGTGTCTATCAATCCGCTTCCTACAGCCTCTATCACACCAGCCGCAGCAGCAGTATGCCCGGGTACAAGCACGACACTCACGGCCAGCGGAGGTACCTCCTATGCATGGAGCACTACAGCAAATACAGCGGCTATTACCGTATCTCCTGCAGGCTCTACGTCCTATACCGTCACTGTGACTGATGCCAATAATTGTACAGCGTCTGCTTCACGTAGTGTAGCTGTCTACTCTCCTCCCTCAGCAGCTATCACTCCTGCCGCTGTAGCCATCTGTGCCGGTGGTAGTACTACACTCACAGCCGGCGGTGGCACAGGCTATGTCTGGAGCACAAGCGCTACGACGGCGGCTATCACAGTATCTCCTGCGGGTACTACGTCCTATACAGTGACGGTGACCGATGCCAATACATGTACAGCATCTGCCTCGCGCAGTGTCACCGTGAATCCGCTGCCTACACCTGCTATCACACCTGCCTCTGTCGTAGTCTGTACGGGTAGCAGCACCACACTCACTGCCAGCGGCGGTACAGGCTATGCCTGGAGTACCGCAGCTACCACAGCAGCGGTCACTGTGACACCGGCGGGCACTACATCTTATACAGTGACTGTGACTGATGCTAATAACTGCAGCGCCTCGGTGAGCCGTAGTGTGTCTGTAGTGCCTCTGCCCACACCTGTCATATCTCCAGCCACTACATCAGTGTGTGCCGGCAGCAGCCTGACGCTGACTGCCTCGGGAGGTACGAGCTTTCTCTGGAGCACTACAGATGTGACATCTTCTATCACTGTCACCCCGGCAGGCAATCCAACCTACACCGTGACTGTGACGGATGGCAATAATTGTACTGCATCCCTTAGCAGAACTATTACAGTCGACCCGCTACCCATTATCACATTCACACCCGCCAGTGCGGCTGTCTGTGCGGGTAGCAGTATCACGCTCACTGCCGGAGGGGGCACCGGCTACATATGGAGTACATCAGCTACCACACAGAGTATCACAGTATCTCCCGGAGTCACCACAGCTTATGACGTCACTGTGACGAGCGCAAGCAACTGCACTGCGTCTGCCTCTAAAAATGTCACGGTAAATCAACCTCCGGTGCCCAGCATCACGCCATCTGCTGCGGCCATCTGCATCGGAGATGCTGCTACACTCACGGCCAGCGGCGGTACGGGCTACAACTGGAGCAATGGAGATATCACAGCGTCTACCTCAGTATCTCCATCCGGTACTACTACGTATACTGCGACTGTGACTGATGCCAATAACTGTACCGCCAGTACCACCGCTACGGTCACGGTAAACCCTCTACCTGTACCGGCCATCAGCCCAGCCTCACCTGCAGTCTGTACCGGCAGCAGCACTACGCTCACTGCATCCGGCGGTGTAGTATACAGCTGGAGCACGACGGATATGACAGCCTCTATCTCAGTATCGCCATCGGTAGCTACGTCATATGCCGTCACCGTCACTGATGGCAATAACTGCAGCGCCGCAGCCAATACAAGTGTAGCCGTCAATCCGCTCCCTGCTGCTACTATCAATCCGGCTACTGCATCCGTATGCGCAGGGTCGGGCACCACACTGACCGCGGGCGGCGGCACGAGCTATCTATGGAGTACCGGCAGCAGCAGTGCTGCTATCAATCCTGTACCTGCGGGCACGGCTACCTATGATGTGACAGTGACCGATGCTAACTCATGTACCGCTACTACCTCTGCCACCATCACGGTCTATCCGCTACCAGTGCCGGCCATCACTACCACAGCAGCCTCTATCTGTGTGGGTGGTACTACCACACTGACTGCGACCGGCGGCACGAGCTATGTCTGGAGCGATGGTGGCACCTCTGCCTCCGTACCAGAGTCTCCTGCCACGACTACCACCTATGGCGTGACTGCTACCGACGCCAATAATTGCTCCGCATCTGCATCACAGCTCATCACAGTCATACCAGCTATGCAGCTGATAGCTACACCTGCTATGGTCACGTGCCATGCCGGCGCAGATGGCAGTATCAGCCTTGCTGTATCCGGCGGTCAGGCTCCCTATACATATCTCTGGAGCAATACTTCCACTTCTCAAAACATCAACAATCTTGCCGCCGGCAGCTTTGCCGTATCGGTCACAGACCATGCCGGCTGTACAGCCACTACAGCTGCTACCGTGGCTGAGCCGACTGCGGTCACGATCACACCCGCTACCACTGATCCCCTATGCGCGAGCCTGCCAGACAATGGCAGTATCGCCCTGACTGCCGGCGGTGGTACGCCATCCTACACTTATCTCTGGGCAGATGGCTCTACAGCTGCCGCGCAGCAAAACCTCGCTCCCGGCAGCTACGCCATCACGGTGACGGATGCACAAGGCTGCTCTGCCGTGGCATCAGTGACGCTGGCATATGTATATGACTTTACCATCCAGGCCTCCCCGGCTATCAGTATAGAGCTGGGGGAAAACACCACCCTATCCTACGCAGTCACCGGACACTCCGGCACACTGAGCAGCGTATGGACTCCTGACTATGGTCTGAGCTGTACCGACTGCGGAGCACCTGTCGCCTCTCCGGGCCGCACCACGCTATACCGGGTCAAAGTCGCTAATGATGAGGGCTGCACGGCCGACGATTCGACTACTGTCACAGTGATATCAGACTATTCCGTCTTCGTGCCCAATGCATTTACTCCAAATGACGATGGCACCAATGATTTCTTTGAGTTTTACGGCAATAAGAAGTCCATTAAGTTTGTAGATGTAGAAGTATTTGACCGCTGGGGTGAGTCTGTATTTCGTAGCAATGATGTCAACTTCCGGTGGGATGGCACCTATAGGGGAGTAAAGGTCGAGCCCGGCAATTTTGTTTGGCAAATGAGCCTGACTTTCGTAGATGGTCACAATAGTACTATGCAAAAAGGCTCGCTGACCGTGATCCGGTAAACGAGCCTCTGACGATGAAAAATATCAGCGCTATCTCCTGCGCGTAAAGATCGAGATATAGTATAGCAGTGTGACCAGCGAACCTACAGCAGCTACCACATAGGTCATAGCAGCCCATGTCAAAGCGTCTTTGGCCTGAGCATGCTCCGCGGGCAAGGTAGTGCGGCTGCTGTCCAGCCATGCCAGAGCCCTGCTGCTGGCATCAAACTCCACAGGTAGTGTGATAAAAGCAAACAGAGTAGTGAGTGCAAAGAGACCAATACCTATGAGGAGGACTGTCACACCAAATGCCCCGGCAAAACCCAGCAGTACTACACCGGCCAGCAATATCCACTGTACCCAGTGGCTGGCAAAGGTGACCAGCGGTACAGTAGAGGTGCGCAGGCCGAGCCAGAAGTAGGCACGTGCATGCTGTACGGCATGACCACACTCATGAGCAGCCACCGCCGCAGCGGCTACACTATTGCCACTGTATACCTCGGGTGAGAGGTTTACTGTTTTATCAGCAGGATTGTAGTGATCTGTCAGCTTGCCCTCTACAGATTGCACCGTCACATCATAGATACCATTGTCACGGAGCATTCTAGTAGCTACCTCTGCACCGGTCATATTGCCTGCAAAGGGTATACGTGAGTATTGCTCCATTTTAGATTTCAATCTCGCCTGCACGAGCCAGCTCACACCGAGTATCAGCAGTAAGATTATACCAAAAGAACCCATTGTTTTATTGTTTTTTGATCTATCTGACAAAAAGTTGTGCTAAAGAATTATTCCTGCACATTTGTCATATATTCAGACGAAAGATGCAGCCGGAAATTTCTTCCTGCCACTAGATGTTTGATTTTTAACTGCTTTTTAGGAATAACCGCCTACCATTTCACGATACGCTGCGTCACCGTCCTATGCTCAGAGGTGACCCTGACCACATATACTGCCGCGGGCAGGTAGCCCACCGAGGTAGTATAGTAGTCACCGCCTCCGGGTGGTATATCTTCGGCCAGCAGCCTTTTGCCATCCATATCATATAGGTCCAGCGATACATGATGCTGGTCTCTGGAGTCATACCATATGACCAGGTCATCTCTGACGGGATTGGTCAGCACAGACAGAAAATTTTCCGCCCCCGGCGCAGGCAGTTTCCTTACAGTATTGTGTGCCGAGACCAGCCACAGCTCCGGATCTATGGCCACGGAGTCAATAGTGAAATCAATAACCGTGGTAAACTCCATACCGGATGCGGTGTGATCCAGTACCAATGTAGTATCCCGGCCCGGGCCATAAATTCTGACAGGCACTCTCATCTTGAAAAACGGTACTGCCACATTACTGGATGCCTGAGACAGCTGCATGCTGAGGCTGCTCCCCTGCTGAGACCAGTCGAGGGCATAAGACGGATAGCCTCCGTTATAAAACCATTGGTCAAAAAAACCCGTAAGATCCTGACCACTTTCCGTTTCAAAGTGCGCTTTCAGCAAGGTAGTTTTCGAAAAGGAATAAATAAGTGCCGGATCAGTGGCATAGCTTTTCAGTGCTGCAAAAAAGGCGCTGTCTCCTATCTGCCACCTGATCATATGCAGCAGATAAGCGCCCTTGGAATAACTCAGGTTATTATCAAATATACGTGCCACAGACGCAGTGTCATCACAGAGTATTGTTCCGTTGGCACCATTGATCACTCTGCGTAGCGTGGAGCTGCGCCAGGCATACCACCACTCCGGCGCCAGGCGCTCATAGCAGATGCCGGACAGATAGGTGGCAAATCCTTCATTCAGCCATATCTCTGACCAGCTGTCACAGGTCAGCTTATCTCCAAACCACTGATGTGCCATCTCATGATTGATCAATTCAAAATCCGGTGCTACTACGAAGCTCATGGTCTGATGCTCCATACCACCGCCCCATCCAAACTCTGCGTGCCCGTACTTCTCCCTGATAAAGGGATATGGTCCAAACAATGCCGAGTATAGCTGGAGTACGTGAGCCACATTACTGTCAGTAGCCAGCCATTCTGTTTCCTCTTCGGGAAAAAAGTAATTCAGCACCGTAATATCACCATATGGCGACGCTGCCCTGAAAGCATGTTCTTCATAATTGCTGACTGCCATGCCTATGAGATACGTGGCTATAGGATAGCGGTGCCGCCAGTGATAGGTGATCGTACTACCTACTATCTCACTATCTGTCATCACCCCATTAGAGCCCGCACGAAATCCATCCGGTACATTGATATAAAAATCCAGAGAGTCTATCTTGTCTGTGAGTGTCATTTTGCTGGGCAGCCAGTCGCGCGCACCGTATGGCTCGGAGAGCGTCCACAGCAGTGGCACCGTATCGTAATGTGTACTCGTCATGAAAGATCCGAAACCATTCTGCGGTGGTACGCCACTGTAGAAAACAGATACGGAATCTAATGATGATATAGCTGCAGGAAAATCTATCGTAATCGCATTACCGGTATGAGTGAATGCCGTCAATCTCACGCCGTGGTAATAGACAGAATCTACAGACAGGCTATCTGTGAGATCAAAGGCCATCTCTGTCAGAGCTGTCAGCGGCCTGAAGTAGGATGTCACACTTCCTGCTATATGCCGCACAGTGGGATCTACCTGTACAGCTATGCGGTGGTAGACGAGGTCATAATTGCCAGTGGGAGCCAGGCCGATCGAGTCTGCACTCTCAGTTTTGTAGGAGTGGTGCGTGTAGGTACCTGGCTCAAAAGAATGGCATATCTGTGCGCGCAGACCAGCTGCTGATAGCAGAAATGACACCATAAAGACCACAGAGGAAACACTGGCACGAGGCATGATTAAAACTAATCATTACCGGCTGGATATTCAAAGTAGTTGCGCTCTGTCTCCCAGAGTTTAACTTTTAGGTCGTACTTCGTATCCAGTTTGGCGCGTATACGGTTGTAGACCACTACTACTATATTCTCCCCTGTCGGTATGAGTTCTTTAAATTCCGCTATATCCTCATTCAGGTTTGAGTGGTCCATATAGTCCAGCACCTCCGTGCGGAGTATCTCATTGAGAATGGCGATGTCTATCACAAATCCTGTCTCCTGGTCTATCTCACCGGTCACCTTTGCCTCTATGTAATAGTTGTGCCCATGATAATTTGGATTGCTGCACAGACCAAAAACCTCTTTATTCTTTTCGTCACTCCAGTCACGCCGTGCCAGGCGGTGGGCAGCGTTGAAGTGCGCTTTGCGATAGACAGATACTCTCATGCGTCAAAAATAGGAATTAAAAATTCTCTTCCTTTTCCGGGGCCAAGGCTTCTTGTCGCACAGTTTCAGGAGCTGATTCGGGTATAGTTTGCAGTATGATCTCAGGCAAATGATCTATATACTCCCGCCTGTATATCTGCAGCAGGATCATAAAGTACGATATCAGCAGCGGGCCAAATATCAACCCCAGGAAACCAAACAACTCTATCCCGATCACCAGCCCAAAGAAAGTGACCAACGGGTGCGTATTGCCAAACTTCCGAAGCATAGAGAATCGAACGAGGTGCTCCACATTCACCAGCAGCAGGCCATTGTAGATAGCTGCGCCTATGCTGCTGCCCGGCTTTCCGCTGATATACATGTATATACAGACTGGTATCCATACCACTGCAGCGCCTATGATCGGTATCATAGAGGCAAAGCCTGTGATCACCCCCCAAAAGAATGGCTGGTCCATACCAAATATCCAAAAACCTACCCATGCGATCACCGCCTGGATCACTATTAGTACCGGTATTCCTATCACATTTGACATGGTCTGTATCCGCAGCTCTTTGAGCAGTATCAGTGTATTTTCATTATTGAAAGGTGAATACTGCAGCACCAGCCGCTCCATACCGCGCCCCTCCATCATCATAAAGTAGAGCAGAAAGTATAGTACTGCTATCTGTGTAAAGGAGCTCAGAGTGGCAGACAGGAGTACCGGTATGAAATCTGCACCAGCTGTAGTGACCCGGCTGATGGACTCCTGCGAGATCAGATTGACACCATAGCCGGCAGCCAGGTGGTCATTCCATCCCTTCACTATATCCAGAAACTCAGCATAGTGCTCCACCAGGTACTGCGCCTTGGACGAGAGCATATAGGATAGCAGTCCTATGGGTATCAGTACTACTACCATAGAGACGACTATCAGCAGTGAAACTGCTATCGTTTTGCGCCAGCCGCGGCGCTCAGTCAGATAGAGTAGCGGCTGCCGGAATACAATATACAGGGTAGCCGCTCCCAGAAAAGAGCTGATGTAATCCCTCAGCATATATCCCAGTATGCAGCCCAGAGTGGTAAGTACGGCGAGGAAGTAAAACTGCTTTACGCTATCATTTGAGAATCCTTTCATGGCCATTTTCCGCTAATATACATCAGTTTGCGCCAGGCTGGTGTGGATAGGGGTTTGTGTATTTTTCCTTACTTTGCTGCAAAGGCTGTAGTGTGCCACAAAAAAAAGACACCATAAAATTTCTGCTGTGCCTCCTTATCCTGTTGTCTTCAGGATATGCCTTTTCATTGGAAGCCTATGACGATGACAACATATATACCGGATATGACTATGCCCGGCTGGACTCTGCTATCCGGAGTACTGCCGCGCGCTATGCACATTACCCTGCGAGCACCACGCTGATCCGCCAGCTGGCAGAGCTATATACTGCCAGATCCGAAACTGACTCTGCACTTTTATATTGGCAGCGCCTGTCATCACTGCAGCCAGACAATGATACACTACCCTACCGGCAGGCTCTGCTACTATACGATGATAAACGCTATGACAACGCTTATGTGGCGGTAGAAAAAAGCCTGGCCCTCCGCGGCGATAATATTGATTACCTCACACTCGCAGCCAGCATAGCCTACAGACTGCATCAGACGGATTCCGCCCTCGCATATAGCCAAAGGGTACTCGGTATGGATAGCAGAAATATAAACGCCCTGCTAGTCTCCGGCCTCTGCCTGCGCGATCTGCATCGCTATGACGATGCACTCATACAATTCACTCATTGCCTGGAGGCAGATCCGTCTAATACGGACGCTCTCATACACCGCGCAGAAATATTTGTACTCTCAAAGAACTATAACAGCGCCCTGCGTGACTACTCTGCCGCGCGTGCCGACCTAAGCGAAAACGCTGCCGTGATCAATAACATCGGCATCTGCTACTACGAGTCAGGCAGCTATACGGAGGCCATAGCCCTCTTTCAGAAAGCTATCCTGCTGAACAGCCAACAGCCGGAGAGCAGCTATAATAAAGGCATTACCCAATACAAACTGCATCAGTTTGACGCTGCATCTGCCGCGCTTCGTACAGCCGGTATCGTATGGGATTCCTGCCAGAGCGATAGCTGCCATGCGCGCTACCTCGATGCGGTCTACTATCTAGGCATGTGCTACAAAAAAACCGGCAACCTGGATGAAGCCAAAAAGCAATTTGAGTTTCTGCAGAAAGAAAAATATAACGCAGACCTCACGGGAGAGATCCGGCATATCAGGTATGCACTATTCTTCTCGTCCAGATGGTACTATATCCTGCTCGGAGTACTGGTAGCTATAGCGCTGATCATCTCAGTGATCCGGATGCTGCGCCGTTAGCCCCTATCACCTACGGGCCCTATGCGCGTTTGGCATTCATGCGGGCCTGGTGCCCTTTCTGCTCCCGGTGCAGTTTGCGTGCATAGACCAGCTCCAGTATGATCGGGAAAATAAGCAGCGTAAAGATAGTATCTGTGACCAGGCCACCGATCATGACCCGTGCCAGCGGCCGCTGTGTCTCAGAGCCTATCCCCGTACTGATAGCTGCAGGCAGCAAGCCTATAGCAGCCATCATAGCCGTCATCACTACCGGGCGGATACGTGTGCGCACCGTACTCTCTATACTATCTACCAGAGAGTAGCCCATATGCATATACTCGTGAAATCCTGATATGAGCAGGACTCCATTCTGCACACATACCCCAAAGAGGGCGATGAACCCCACACCGGCAGAGATGCTGAAGTTAGTACCGGTGAGCAGCAGCATCCATATGCCACCTATGAGCGCAAATGGTACCTTAAGGATCACCAGGCCCGCATCCTGGAAACTGCCAAATGTGATAAATAGCAAAATAAAAATCACCGTGAGGCTGATAGGCACCACCTGGCCGAGGCGCTTCTGTGCACGTACCTGGTTTTCAAACTCACCCTTCCACTCCATGCTCATGCCTTTGCCTAGTTTGATCTTGTCGCCTACCTTCTTCTGCGCCTCAGCTATAGTACTGCCCAGGTCGCGTCCGCGCACCGAGAATTTTACAGCACAGAAGCGCTTATTGCCCTCGCGATACACAAAGGCAGGGCCTGTGACGGTATGGATACGGGCTATCTCTTTGAGCGGCACCTTGGTACCCGTCAGCGTAGGTACCATCAGCATACCTATGGCTTGTTCATCTTCCCTATACTCAGGGCTATATCTTACGCGTATATCAAACTTGCGCTCGCCCTCATAGATCTGTGTAGCGCCCTTGCCTCCTATGGCCATCTCTATGACCGCCTGCGCATCTGCTGTAGCCACGCCATAGACGCCCATCTTCTCCTGATTGAGCTCCACGCGCAGCTCCGGCTGGCCTATCAGCTTCACTACACCGAGATCTTCTACACCCTGCACGTGCTCGAGTATATGCTGTGCGGAGTCTGCCAGCTCCTCCAGCTGAAAGAGATCCGTGCCATATATTTTCACTGCCAGAGATCCCTTCACACCACTCACAGCCTCCTCTACATTGTCCATGATCGGCTGGGAGAAATTGAAAGATATGCCCTGAAACTCTGCAAAACGAGCCTGCATAGAGTCTATGAGCTGATCTTTAGTGATATTCCTGGTCCACTCCTCTTTAGGCTTGAGGTCTACATGAAACTCTATATTAAAGAAGCTCGTAGGATCTGTACCATCGTTAGGCCTGCCGGTCTGCGACATCACGCCTCTGATCTCCGGGTAGGATACCATGATCTTGCGCAGCTTTTTAGTCATTTCTACAGACTGGTCCAGAGAGGTACTGAGCGGCATATTAGCACGGATGTATATCGCACCTTCATTGAGGTGCGGGAGAAACTCAGTGCCTAAAAAATTAAAGCTAACGAGTCCGAAGATCATAATAGCCGTAGCTACTGCCAGGCTCGTCTTGCCATTCTTAAAAGTAAAACTGAAGCCTGCAAAAATCCGCTTCTGGATAAATTCTACAAAGACATTATGCTTTTCTCTGACATCAGTATCGAGCAGGATACTGATCAATACCGGCACGAGTGTAAGGGTGAATATCAATGCACCGAGCAATGCAAAACCCAGTGTCCACGCCAGTGGTGAAAACATCTTGCCTTCTACCTTCTGGAAGGAGAAGATAGGCAGGAGTGCAGTGATGATGATCATCTTTGAGAAAAAGACTGCCTTGGCTTTTTCTCCGCCTATTCGCTTGATCATACCTAGCTTTGACAGCTTGTTGAATCGCTCCGGCCCATACTTGTGCGCCAGCTCATCCAGTGCCACAAATAGTCCCTCGACCATCACCACCGCACCGTCTATGATGATACCAAAATCTACCGCACCCAGAGAGAGGAGATTGGCGGTCATTCCTTTCATCTTCATACAGAAGAAGGCAAAGAGCAGCGCCAGCGGGATGATGATGGATACGATCACCGTAGTACGCCAGTCGAGCATAAAGACAAATACGATCACCGTCACGAGAAATATACCTTCCAGCAGGTTGTGCAGTACAGTGTGAGTGGTATAGTTGATCAGCGTGCCGCGGTCATAGAAGGTATCTATCTTGACATCTGCCGGGAGTATCACATCATTCAGTTCGCTCACTTTATCGCGCAGTGCTGCCAGTACCTCACTCGGATTCTCGCCCTTGCGCATGACTATGATACCCTCTACCAGATCATCTGTAGAGTCGCGCCCTATGTATCCCAGCCTCGGCAGGCTGGACTCTACCACCCGAGCCACATTTTTCACCAGGATAGGTGTGTTATTGCGGCTGTCTATGATCACATTTTCTATCTCATGTATATCATTGAGCAGGCCGATACCACGCACCACATAGGCTTGATTATTTTTAGTGATCACATCCCCGCCTACGTTCACGTTACTCTTGCTGATAGCGGTATAGACATCCAGCGCTGTCATGTCATACTTGGCCAGCTGGCCCGGGTCTACGCTCACCTCATAGGTCTTGACCTGACCGCCAAAGGAGACCACATCTGCTATCCCCGGTACCGCCTTGATCTGACGCTCTATGACCCAGTCCTGTATGGTTTTCAGCTCGCGCACAGATCGCGTTTTGCTTTTGAGGGTATATCGGAAAATCTCGCCCGTAGGGCCATAGGGCGGTTCTATCTCAGGGTCTGCACCATCGGGTAGATTGATACCCTGCAGCCTGTTGGCTACCTCCTGACGGGCGCGAAAGTCCTCCATCTCGTCTTCAAACATGATGGTGATCACACTAAGACCGAAAAGGGAGATAGAGCGCAGGGAGGTTTTCTTAGGCACCGAGTTCATCTCGATCTCTATAGGGATGGTCACAAATTTTTCTACCTCCTCTGCACTGCGGCCAGACCACTGTGTGATGATGATCACACGGGTACTCATCACATCCGGGAATGCCTCAATAGGCGTATTGATATATGAAAATGCGCCGGCTATGACGGCTACTATCGTGATGAAGAAGACGAATACTTTATTCTTGAGGGCAAAGCCTACGACGTTCCTGAAGAACTTATTCATGAATGAGTGTGTTTAAACTTTGTCCAATCGGTTACTGACGAATAGCCTGATAGATCAGGAGAGCGGCCTTAGAGATCACTTTCTCGCCCGGCTTGAGCCCGGCGGAGATATAAGTGCGCGGTCCCTGCGCATCCAGTATCTCTACCTCGCGTATCTCCAGGTTATCCCTGGCATGGTAGACTACTACATAGTTCCGGCTTTTATCAAATACAATAGCCTGGCTAGGTACATTTGGCATCTCCTTATCTTGCTCCTTAAATCGTACAGATACCCGGGCATACATCTCAGGTTTCAATTCATAGTTAGGATTGTCCAGCACGACACGTACCTGCAGGGTGCGGGCCACAGGATCGAGTGCATTGGACACAAGGTCTATTCTGCCGTAGTATACCTTGTCAGGATGCGCCAGCGTATGCACTTCTACCGAGTCGCCTACTTTCACTTTCTCTACATCTACTTCATATACATTGGCCAGTACCCACACACGCTTCAGGTCTGACACGGTGAAAAGCGGTGTGGCATCGTCTGAGCGGATGGGCTGGTTGGGATTGAGCTTGCGCTCTACTATAAATCCATTATCCGGAGAGGTGATCGCCACTACTGCACCATTGCCTGCCGCGCTGGTGCCTATCAGAGAGAGCTGGCTGCTCACACGATTCAGATCGGCCTGAGCCTTGGCCAGGTCCTGCTGCGCCTGCAGGAGGTCGCGCTGGCTGGCCACACCCTTATCCATCATAGACTGCGTCACCTCCAGGTTTTTCTTAGCCAGGGTTTCTGCGGCACGGGCGTTGACCAGGTCATTTTGCAGCCCCATCGCCTCAGCACTCCTTATGGTAGCGAGTGTCTGGCCCTGGGTCACATGGTCACCCAGGTTTACCTTCACATCCTGTGCTATACCGCTCACCATAGGCATCACTCTGATCACATTATTCTGATCATAGCTGATATCGCCATTCAGGTTTACTACTCCGTCCACCTTATCCATTGTGACCTCATCTACCTTGATGATTTTCTCCATGGTATCACTGAGTACGAAGTTCTCGATCTTAGTCTCCTGCTTTTTATCCTCGTGGTGGCAGGATGTCAGGCCGGACAGTGCCAGAGAGAGTACTGCTACAAAAACTGTTTTTCTTATCATATATTTTTAGCGGTGTGCTTATTGACGGGTTGGTTTATTAAAATACGTCTTTGCCCAGAGTATAGTTCAGCTCATAGACGCCCTGCCGGTAGTCTGTGGTGAGCTGGTTCAGATTCCTTTTAGACTCTCCATATGAGTCAAAGAAATCGAGAAACTCCACGAGGCCTATCTTCCGCTCTTTGTAGAGGTCTATCATGCCCTGTGATACTCTATTGAAGGACTTATTGTAGTTCTGGTCAAAAGTCTTTTGCATATCGGTGATGTTGAGCATCTTCATGAGGGCGCTGGCTACATCAGTGGTCAGGCCCAGATATGCATTATCAGAGCTGTACTGCGCCGCTTTGATGCCCGCCTTGGCCGAGCGGATATTGCCTTGATTATGATTAAATACGGGCAGGTCTATGCTGACCCCGAGGCCGGTATAGTTGGTATACGAGCTACCGAAGCGGTCATACTCGAAGAAAAGCGAAGGATCCGGTACTCCCTGAGCACGCTGGAGGCGCAGCTGGGTATTGGCTATATCTACACCCAGTTTGGCAGCTTTGACATCATAGCGTTCGGTCAGTGCTATGCTATTCAGAGAGTCTATCCCTATGCTCCTGATCTGGGCAGACACATCCTTTGCCTGTGGCAGGTCCGGCACCACAAATTCATTTTTACTGTACTTGAGCAGTTGCTTCACGTCGCTCTCTGCGTCCAGCAGGCTCTCGTAGTTGCTGCGCTGGGCACTCTGCAGAGCGAGCAGTACATTCTGCAGGCGCACTGACTCCTTTTCGCTCGCATTGCCACTCTGTACCTGATAGGCGGTGGCATCTACCAGCTGCTTTACTATGTCTATCTGCTGGCGGTAGATGTTATCATTTTGCAGATACAGGTCTATACTGCTCAGGTCTGTGAGGAGCTGATACTTCAGCGCGCGCAGCAAGTCGTAGTACTGGTACTCTGTCATCTGCGTGTTATACTGTGCCAGCTTTACCTGGTTCTTGCGCTTGCCACCTATACGGATCAGCTGCGTGAGCTGTGCGTTGAGTTCACCTTCTCCATTATTGGAGGATACGGAAAACCACCTTTTCGTATTCGCATTATAAAAGTTATGCGTATAGCTGATATTCGGATTGTCAAACAATCTGGCCTGCAGCTCCAGTGCCTTTTGTACATCTATATTGGTTTTGCCTATGAGCAGGGTCAGGTTGCTATCCAGAAAGCGCTTCTCAGCCTGCTCTATGGTAATATGAAGGGTATCTACGGTATAGACCGCTTGAGCTCGTACAGATATGAAAAACAGGGATATAAAAAGGTAAAACCCTTTCCTTAGCATGGGGGAGTGCATTTTAGGCAAATTAACTATCTCAGACCCTGAATCGTCGGACCGGCTTAAAGTAGTGGCGAATATTAACATTCATTTAGACTTTGATACAGCCTGCATTATGATACAGGCGAGCAAAAATAATATATATATGGCGGTACCACATATTCGCTATAGAAAATCTAAACCTCACCTTTTCGTCATAAAGTTTAATATACTTTTACTACCAGCTAAACTGAACATACCACTACATGGCCGAGCAAGAAGAAAAAAAGAGCCGATTGTCCTTTTCAAATATCTGGCAGTCTCTGCGCATCTATAGATTCATACTCCCGTACAAGTGGCACTTTATAGTAGGGATGCTCTGTCTGGTGGTATCATCCGGCATAGTGGCGGTCATACCCGGTGGCTTTGGCGATCTGGTCAATGCTGCTCTGCCCTCCAAGGCTGCGATAGAGAAGGTGACCAGAGAGATCCGCACAGATCATGCAGACCATGAGAAAGTAACCCGTATCACACAGCTCATAGACCAGATCAACCCTGCCGATAGCCCCGAGAAACTCAAACACATAGGTCTGCTGCTGGGCATCGTGCTGCTGGTCACAGCTGTTTTGTCCTTCTTTCGCATCTATCTTTTTGAGTATGTGGGTCAGCGGTCCATGGCGGCCATACGCAATGCGCTCTATGAGCGGATCATCACACTGCCTATTCAGTTCTTTGAAGAAAACCGTGTGGGCAATCTCACCTCCCGCATATCTGCGGATGTATCTCAGCTGCAGGATGCCCTGACCAATCAGTTGGCCTTCTTTGTGCGTCAGCTCGTTTTACCTATCGTCTGTGTGCCACTGCTTTTCGCTGTTTCTACCAGGCTGACTCTTATCATCCTCGGACTGCTGCCTATACTGGTAGCAGCTGCCGTGGTATTCGGTAGGTTCATCCGCAAAATAAGCCGGCAGGCCCAGGACAAACTGGCGGAATCTGTGACGGTAGTAGAGGAGACATTTCACAGCACGGATATCGTAAAGGCATATACAAACGAAGGATACGAGACACGCCGCTACTCTGTGATCAACCACGCCGTGGCAGACATCGGCATGTATGCCGCCAGATACAGAGCTGGCTTTGTCTTCTTCATCATCCTGTCCATGTTTGGCGCTATTGTTTTCATAGTATATAGTGGGCTCAATGAAGTAGCCAGCCATAATATAGAAATAGGCGACCTGATCAAGTTTTTCCTCCTCACCATATTTATAGGCAGCTCCCTTGCGGGGCTCAGTGAGAGCTATACTGTGATACAAAAGACGATAGGCGCCTCTGAGCGTATCAATGAGATACTGGACGAAAAGTCTGAGGTATCCATAGCCGATGAAAAGCTCAATACGCCTGTCACAGGCAGGGTGGAGTTTCGGAGCGTAGGCTTCAGCTATCCTACACGTAGCGATATTCCGATCTTCGCAGACCTGACCTTCTCAGTGCGCAGTGGTGAAAAAATAGCCCTCGTAGGCCCCAGCGGCTCTGGCAAATCTACCATCATCAAGCTGCTATCAGGCTTCTATCCCTTCCAGCACGGAGACATACTGATAGACGGTACGAGCATACATGGCTACAACCTGACTGCGCTGCGCAAAAATATCGGGCTCGTGCCGCAGGAGGTCATTCTTTTCGGCGGCTCTATACGTGAGAATATAGCCTACGGCAAAACGGACGCGACAGATGAAGAGATCATCGCTGCCGCCAAAAAGGCCAATGCCTGGGATTTTATCAGCGCCTTCCCGGAGGGACTGGATACCATGGTGGGTGAGCGTGGATTGAAGCTCTCCGGTGGCCAGAAGCAGCGCGTAGCTATAGCCCGGGCCATCCTGCGTGACCCAAAGATCCTGATACTGGATGAGGCTACCTCCGCGCTGGACTCCGAGTCAGAGCGCCTGGTCAAGGATGCACTGGATAAACTCATGCAGGGACGGACTACCTTTATCATAGCCCATCGCCTCTCCACTATCCGCGAGGCTGATACTATACTCGTGATCAATAAGGGCAAAATAGTAGAGCAGGGAGATCACAATACGCTGCTACACCTGCCGGATGGCCTATACGCTAATCTGCTCAAACTGCAATACGAAACCGAATAGATCATACCCGAAAATGGGTATATAGCGCTGTATACCGTGCTCGTGCACTTTTGGCCGTACGAGCCTGAAATAATGCACCGGTGCAACCTCAACCTTATTTTACAATGTCTCTGTTGTCACAATTGGCTTGATTTCCGCCTCTGGGGCGATATCTTCTAAGAACCATAAAATGACATAAAGAAAACGTAAAAGCCCCCATCCGGACGGTTAACATCCCTTTTACTATTTACTTGGTTAAAACAATATAGTTTAATTACAGTCAATTCATATTTATATATTTACTAAATAAAAATATTTGATTTTACAATTATTCAATAAACGGCCAAATAACATACACGTAACATTGGCATAATATTCGGACAGGTGTTACTTTTACCGACACAACCAATCCCCCAATGAAAAAATTTGACCCTACCCAAGGCGTATCAAAAGTCTTCTTGCTTGCTCTGTTCGTTACTTTGGCCGGTATAGCCCCCAGCGGCCTGCGGGCGCAGATCTATACCGAGAACTTTGATGGCGCGTGGACCTCTCCCGCACCTACCTACACTACTACCTGGACTAGCAATAGAGGCGCGGCCAATGCTAACGCCTGGCATCGCAATGACTATACCACAAACTGGACCTACCCTACCGGCGGCTCTCCCAGTGCTACAGGTGCCGGCTCCAGTACCTACTATGCCCGCTTCCACTCCTATGGTATAAACAGTGGCACCAGCGCAAACCTTACGTCCGCCAGTATCAACCTGAGCGCTTACTCCTCCTGCACGCTGACCTTTTATTATATCAACCCAAGCGGCTCTGACGGGCTGACCGTGACATTCTCTAATAACGGGGGATCATCTTTTGGCAATAGCAACTCCTATACTACCAGTGGGTCATGGGCTCAGCAGAGTATCACCATACCTGCTGCTTACCTTGTATCTAACTTTCAGATCAAGTTTGCGGCCACCTCAGACTATGGCAATGATGACATCGGTATCGATCAGGTGGCCATCACAGGTACATTGAGTTGTACACCTCCTGCTATTACCACACAGCCATCTACAGCCACCCAATCTCTGTGTGTAGGCGGCTCATCTACTGCGCTGACCGTAGCCACCTCGGCAGGTTCGCCTACCTATCAGTGGTATAGCAATACCACCGCGTCCAATAGTGGTGGCACCTCTATCAGCGGTGCCACATCTGCATCATATTCTCCCCCTACCACATCGGCAGGCACTACTTATTACTACTGCCAGGTCACAGCATCTTCCTGCACTGCTACCTCCAATGTATCTGGCGCAGTGACCGTCACAGCGCTGCCGTCTGCTCTCGCTACCGCGCCATCTCCCTCTAACGCCGCTACAGGCGTCTGCTACGCCGGTACCGGGGCCATATCATCCCTATCGTGGACAGCCGCTGTAGGCGCTACATCCTATGATGTATATTTTGGGGCGGGCAGCCTGCCGGGCTCTGCCACATCCAATGTATCTACTACTTCTTATACGCCTGCTTCTCTGAGCCCATCCACTACCTACTACTGGAAAGTGGTCCCGCGCAACTCCTGCGGTGTCACTACAGCCAGTCCTGTCACCTGGACCTTTACTACAGCCGCAGCTCCTTGCTACTGTACTCCTGCCGCGGGCACTTCTTCTACTACCTATATAAATAACTTCACCACCACCGGTGCCCAGACCAATATCAATAACTCCTCCGGCTACTCTACCGGTGGATATGGCAACTATTCCGCTTCGGCCATAGCTCAGCAGGTACCGGGCGGCACGGTCAATTTCTCCATAGGCATCAGCGGTGTGGGATCGGGTGTGGGGGTAGGTGTATGGGTAGACTGGAATCAGAACGGTGACTTCACTGATGCCGGCGACTATGTGGCCTCTACCACTGCCTATACCACTGCTACCACGCTCACGGGTAGCTTTACAGTGCCGGCGGGCGCCACTACAGGTACCACCCGTATCCGTATCATCGTAAACTATAATGCAGCTACACCTACATCCTGCGTAGCGGCCAGCTCAAATCGCGGGGAAGCTGAGGACTACGGCCTCTTCATTTGCCCGCCGGTCACGATCACCGCCCATCCATCTACCTCCCCACAGTCCATATGCAAGGGCGGAAGCCTGACCGCGCTCTCTGTGACAGCTACTAATGCTACTACCTATCAGTGGTATCAGAATAGCATAGCCTCCAACTCCGGTGGTACTGCGGTGACCACGGGCACAGGTGGTACTACCAGTAGCTATACCCCATCCACCACCACAGGGAGCAGTGCCTACTACTACTGTGTAGCAAGTTCAAACTGCGCCTCTGCCACCAGTGGCGTATCCGGTCTGATCACGGTGAGTGCGCCATATACTCCCTCCGATATCTCCGGCAGCACCACTATATGCGTAGGCGGTACGACCACACTTTCGTCTGCCGGGCCTGCAGGCGGCACAGCGAGTGTGACCGGTACCTATCCCAATAGTTATATTGTACAAACTTTCACCTCCTCATCCAATCTGGTCGTACCCGCCGGTATGACTGATCTCGTAGCAGACGCGCTGGTAGTAGCCGGCGGCGGCGGTGGCGGATCTAACGGTGGCGGCGGTGGCGGCGGTGGCGGTGTGAAATACGTCTCCGGCCTGTCTCTGCCAGCTGGCACTACGGCAGTCACCGTAGGGACGGGTGGAGCAGCTGCAGCCTCTTCATCTACCACGGGCTCCAATGGCGGCAATTCCTCCATTGGATCTCTGGCGACAGCTATCGGTGGCGGCGGCGGAGCCTCTCGTGATGGCGGTCCGGGAGGACAAAACGGAGGCTCGGGAGGTGGCGGGGCAGGTGCAGGCACAGGTAGCGGTACATGCAGCCCCGGCACCTTCTCTGGTACCAGGTCTGATGGTGGGTACTATGATGTAGGGGCATCCGGATCTGTCACGATCAACTGTATGCCTGCCGGAGCTACCATTACCAATGTACACATGGATGTATCTATAGGCAGCGGCTGCTCCAGTGGCTGGTACTCGCTCGCATATTCTTACGATGACTATGACTACTATTATTATCCTGGAGCAGAGTGTGGCGGCACATTCGATGAAACCCTTTGGAATGGCGATGGCAATGGCGCGGTGATCTATGTCGCTCCATATGATGAAGATGGCTGGACTGATAATGCCTCCATCTCTATCAACTCAGGTACTACAGTATCTTATACCTATCCGCTCACCACCAATACTGCCGGTACAGGTACTACAGGCCAGGGTAGCAATGGTGCCAACGGCACTGCCGGTGATGCAGGCTGCAATGCCGCAGGCGGAGGAGGTGGTGGTGCCGGTGGCGCAGGCTCCGCAGCCAGCAATAACGCTGCCGGCAATGGAGGCGCAGGAATCAGCTACGATATCTCTGGCACTGCCACCTACTATGGCGGTGGTGGCGGTGGTGGTACGACCAACTATACGGGCTGCGGTGGTGGATCCTCATGGACCAACGGTACCGGCGGTGTAGGTGGCGGCAGCAATGGTGAAAGCGGCACACCGGGCACCTCCGGTCTCGGCGGTGGCGGTGGTGCAGAGACCGCGGGTGGCTCAGGCGTGGTCATACTCCGCTATCCGGGTGGCAAGTGGACCTCCGGCAATACTGCCGTGGCTACAGTAGACCCGGTGACGGGTGTAGTGACAGGTGTATCCGCCGGCACAGCTACTATCACATACACGGTCGCCACAGGCACCTGTACCAACGCTGTATCTACCACCGTCACTGTCAATAGCCCATCTACGGCGGTGACGAGTATCACAGGCGCTGGTACTGTCTGCCAGGGCTCAGGCGTGACGCTGACTGCCACAGGCGGATCGCTGGGATCAGGAGCCAACTATCAGTGGGGTACGGGTACAACGGTAGGTAGCAACCCTATACCTGGTGCCACATCAGCTACTTATTCCGTCACGCCAGCATCTACTACCAGCTACTGGGTATCAGTGACTGGTCCAAGTCCGTGCAACGGTGCAGGCGGCACCTACACTACAGTCAACATAGCTACCCCATCCTCAGCTGTAACCGGCATCAGCGGTATCACTACGCTTTGCAGCGGCAATGGTACCACCCTCACAGCCACAGGCGGATCACTGGGTACGGGAGCCAACTATCAGTGGGGCACAGGCTCTGTTATAGGTACTAACCCTATACCGGGGGCGACATCATTTACTTATTCAGTCACGCCATCATTTACTACCTCATACTGGGTATCGGTCACGGGGCCATCACCATGCAATGGTGCAGGTGGTGTATATACCACTGTCAGCGTGAGCTCTGCCAGTGCCAACGCTGCCCTGGCTACCAGCAGCGTAAATGGTGTGACACTCTCCGAGCAGTGTACAGACAATAACGGATGGACATACTATGCTGATCCATCTGCACCGGCCAGCTGGCTCTTTGGTGTTTACAAAAATGGCAACACATTCACGCCGTCTGTGACCCTGACGGTGAATAGCAATGTGACTGAGACCAGAAATGATGCACTGAAGAAAGCATCATACACGCTGGACCGCTACTGGAATATATCTATATCCGGCTCTATTTCTTCTGCCCAGCCGGTCAAAGTGCGCTTCTTTTACAGCGCTTCAGATACGGCAGCTATGCGTGCTGCGGCAGTTTCCCGCGCAGCGGCGTATGGCCTGCCTGCCAGCGCCATCAATGGCCTGGAGTGGTTTAAGACTACTGCCGGTATCGCCTTTGATCCTGGCAATAACACCTACTCTGATGTACCAAATAAAATGCTGCCATCGGTGGTATATGGTTCTCTGAATAGTGTGTCCTACATAGAGTATCAGGGGCTGACCAGTTTCTCGGGTGGCACTGCGGGCATGCGCCTCTCTCCAAACGGCGTAGCACTGCCTGTGCAGCTCATGTACCTGACCGCGACACCTGTAGATAACAGCTACCTGCGTCTCGACTGGGCCACCGCCTCAGAGATCAATAACAGGGGCTTTGAAGTACAGCGCAGCACTGATGGTATCAACTATGAAGTGATAGGCTGGGTAGACGGCCACGTCAATAGCAATACAAAGCTGGAATACAGCTACGATGACAGGTCAGTGGTACCAAACAGCATCTACTACTACCGTCTGCGCCAGGTGGATCTGGATGGCAAGGATGACTACTCCAATATCGTATCAGGCACTATCATAGGCCGTGGAGGGTTTGTGGTAGAGTCACTGCGCCCAAACCCTGCCTCAGACAAGGTGACTGTGCAGGTCGTATCATCGGCCGGGCAGTCTGCTACCGTGACGCTCACAGATGCGCTGGGTCGTGAGCTAGAGGCACGTGACTGGGAGATCTATGAGGGCTTCAATGGGATAAACCTTGATCTCAGTCCTTATGCAGCCGGCACCTACAACATCGTGATCCGATCGCAAAATCAATACTTCACCCTCAAGCTGGTGATCAACAGATAACCCCTTCACCCTGACAACCACCAACCAGAAAGACGCAACTCAACACTGCGTCTTTTTTTATGCCCCTGCTTATCGTATTTTGCAGGCATGAAGATCACCGAATCCGAATCCCTCTACCACGACCTGGACAAGATGTCTACCCGCGAGCTCCTGACCAGTATCAATCAGGAAGACCGCAAGGTGCCGCGCGCCATAGCCGATGCCCTGCCTCAGATAGAGGCGCTCGTGGATGTCATTACTGACAAGATGATGGCCGGTGGCCGCCTCTTCTATATGGGTGCTGGCACGAGTGGCCGCCTCGGTATAGTAGATGCATCAGAGTGTCCGCCTACCTATGGGGTGCCCTTTGACCTCGTGATAGGCCTCATAGCTGGCGGTGATTGTGCGATACGCAAAGCAGTAGAATTCGCCGAAGATGATACCGAGCAGGGCTGGAAAGACCTCGAAGGATACAACATACATGCACAGGATGTCGTGATAGGCATAGCCGCCTCTGGCAGCACTCCATACGTGATAGGGGCTCTGCAGAAATGCAAAGAGCACAACATCACTACCGGCTGCATCGTGTGCAATGGCGGCTCTAAAGTAGCAGCAGAGGCAGACTATCCCGTAGAAGTGATCGTAGGGCCTGAGTTTGTGACCGGCAGCACACGCATGAAGGCCGGTACCGCACAGAAGCTCGTGCTCAACATGATCTCCACCTCCGTCATGATCAAGCTAGGCCGCGTACAAGGCAACCGCATGGTCAATATGCAACTCACCAATGAAAAGCTCATAGACCGCGGCATCAGGATGGTAGCACAGCTCACCGGTCTCGATGAAACACGTGCAAAGGAATTGCTCTTGGAGAAAGGCTCTGTAAAGGCAGCAGCGGATTTCTATAATAACAGTGAGTGGTAGTATCTGGTGTATTTAATCGCTGCATTCATCACATCAATAAAATAAATCACAGTTCAGACCTTTTCCCCAATTTTCCCCACTTTCCGCTTGGCACAGATTTTACAATAGCATCATCGTGAATGTGATTGTTTAATCTAAAAAACCAAGCACTATGAATCTCAACTATGGATATGACAAGGACGCTCTGAAGTCCCTCATCGCTACCGCAGATACCACACTGGAAGAACATAATGTCGTGATAGATTTTGATGGTGAAGTGATCATCGATCCTGAGAAACACTTCCCTAATGTGCCTGTGGCAGCTTACAAGTTCGCCGCAGTAGTGGCAGACAAAGTACTGCGCAGCGGCATCATGATAAACGCCATGTATGATTCACTCGAGGATATATTCTTCAAACTCAGCCGCACCGCAGAATACGATGGCGAGCTAGGCATGGCCGCATAAAGAAAACTCTACCTCCATATATACAAGATGGCACCGCGGTCTCCGACCACACCGCCATATAGAATCCCCGGCACGTCCGGGGTTTTTTGTTTTACCCCATACAATAAATAACTTGTATCTACTCGGCAATCATGCTATTCATTATACCCATATCCCATATTTAAAATCCTACTTTCAGGCTAAAGCTGACAGCAGATGGCCAGAAAGAAAGTACTAATACTCGGCGGCGGCGTAGCCGGCATGAGCGCCGCCCACGAGCTTATAGAGCGCGGATATGACGTAGAGGTTTATGAGAAAAACCCCATCTACCCCGGTGGCAAGGCACGCTCTGTAGATGTAGAGGGCACTGAGAATCCCCAGACGAAGCAATCCCTCCCCGGTGAGCATGGCTTCCGCTTCTTCCCCGGCTTTTACAAGCATGTGACGGACACCATGCGGCGCATCCCTTTCCGCGAAGCGGGAAAGACCACGACCTGCTATGACAACCTCACTCCTACCCATCGCATCATGCTGGCCCGCTACGGCGAGGCACCACTGATCACCCTGGCCAACTTCCCCCGCACCTGGGCCGAGGTCAAGATACTGAAGCAATTCATCCATGATTTTACCCACTGCGGCCTCACACCGGAGGAGCTATCTTTCTTCAAGACCCGCGTCCTCGAGCTCATGACCAGTTGCCGTGACCGCCGCAAAGACCAGTATGAAAAAGTGGGCTGGTGGGAGTATATGGAGGGTGGTATGTTCAGCACGCTCTATCAGCATCTCCTCGTAGGCGGTATGGTGAGAACGCTTGTAGCCGCACAGGCCAAGACAGCCAGCACCAAGACCGGCGGCAATGTCTTCCTTCAGTTGCTCTTCAACATGATGACACCCGGCATCAATACGGACCGCGTGCTCAACGGCCCTACCAACGAGCGCTGGCTGCACCCCTGGTACGAATACCTGATCTCAAAGGGCGTCAAGTACCACCTCGCTCATGAGACGCTCAGCTTTGAGATGGACAAGTATGCTATCAAGTGCGCCAACGTACAGACCCCTGACGGCACCATCCTCAACCTCACCGCAGACTACTACCTCCTCGCCACACCCGTAGAGGTAGCCGCCAAGATCACCGAGCGCAGCAAGGGCCTCTGGGAGGCAGACGATACCCTCGCCTATCTCCCCGACCTCGCCGTGAATGTGAGCTGGATGAACGGCATCCAGTACTACCTCAATCAGGACGTAGTAGTCAGCCAGGGCCACGTGATCTATAGCGATAGCGAGTGGGCCGTGACCAGCATTTCGCAGGAGCAGTTTTGGAATGGCTACGACCTGAGCAAATCATACAACGGCAAAGTAAAAGGCATCCTCTCTGTAGATGTCTCTGACTGGCTCACCACCACCTTCCAGGGCAAGCTGGCTAAAGACTGCACCCGCGAGGAGATCAAAACCTACGTCTGGGAGCAGATGAAGCGCAGCCTCAATACCGGCGGCCAGACCATCCTCAGCGATGATATGATAGAGTTCTACTACATAGATAGCGATATACATGACGTGCCACCCTCAGAGACACCACAAGACCTCGTAGCCAAGGGCGAGCAAAACGAGCCCGACCGCTACTTCAACCTCGAGCCGCTCCTCGTCAATACCGTCCACTCCTGGACCCTCCGCCCCGAGGTACACACCAGCGTGCCTAACCTCTTCCTCGCTGCCGACTACGTCCGCACCAATACCGACCTCGCCACCATGGAGGGCGCCAACGAGGCCGCCCGCCGCGCGGTCAACTGTATCATAGATGCCTCCGGCAGCAGCGCCTCCTACTGCCGCATCTGGGACTATAAGGAGCCGTGGGCACTTACCGCTTTCAAGTGGTACGACGCCTACCGCTACCGCAGAGGATTACCACACGCAGGCCGGACCCCATGGTACATCTGGCTCGCCAGCGTACCCTTCATCATAGGCTACGGCATTCAGTGGCTCCTCACTGCCATCTGGAGCGTCATATTTTTTAACCCAAAGAATAAATAAACCACCTCACCCCACCCTCTCCAAAGGAGAGGGCTAATGCAGTTTTGTCATGTCGCAACACAGTGAAGACATCTTGTATCTGACACACTAAACCCAATAACACCATGATACCACTCATAGAGATCTCCCCCTACGCAGTCAATATCTTCCAGTACTTCCGGACGCCGCAGCCGTGGTTCAATACCGAGTACTACACCATCCCGCAGATCGTGCTCTTCACCACCGGCGCCGTGCTCTGGGTCATAGCCTATATCAATACACTGATATGGATACGGCGGCGGCAGGTCCTCGATATCCCCGCCATCGCTATCATACTCAACTATACCTGCGAGATCACCACCGGCTTCTTCTTCCTCCCCAATATGGGCCTCGTACTCGTCATCGCCTACTGGGCGTGGATGGTGCTGGACACCTTCATCGTCATCGCCCTCTTCCGGCATGGCTACAAGCAGATGCGCGTCGACTTCTTCCGCTCGCACCTCACCCCCTTCCTCATCGTCGGGCTCATCGTGTGCTTCGCCACACAGTGCACCTTCATCATCGCCTACGACCTCCCCATGGCCCCGCTCGATAGCTATATCATCAACCTCGTCATGAGCGTCTGCTTCATCTACATGTACTTCATACCCGGCTACGAGGGCAACCGCAAACTCACCGCCTGGACCAAAGCCCTCGGCACCGGCGTCATCAGCATCATGTTCCAGCTCCGCTACCCCGGCAATGCCTTCCTCACCACCCTCTACCTCTCCTGCGCCGCCTTTGACGCCTACTATATCTGGCTGCTGTACAAGGGGCCACTCAGCCCCTCCCAACCCTCCCCAACAGGGAGGGCTTAACAGCCTTCACTGATGGGTATAGGGCAAGTTTTCCGACTGAAGAGGGGTATCCGATATAGGGAGCCGGCTAGTGGCGATGGCCAGGTAAGGAGACGTGCTACCGCACGATAAAAAGGCTTCAGGAATGGGCAAGTTTTCCGACTGAATAAGGAAGGTAATGATATAGCAATTTACACCGACAGGCTAAAAGAAAAGCCCCGCACTAGACAGGGCTTCAATTTGACTTACGCTTGTTATTTATTGTCACTATCCTTTTTAGGTGGCGGGGTGTTCAATAGTCCCTTCAATTGATCGTCAAATGTCCCGTCGCTTTTAGCCTCTTCTTTAGGGGGCTCTTCCTTGTGATAGCCCTTTGACTCATTTACCTCCCAGAACACAGAATA
Source organism: Bacteroidota bacterium (assembly GCA_018267365.1). Classification (GTDB taxonomy): domain Bacteria; phylum Bacteroidota; class Bacteroidia; order Chitinophagales; family LD1; genus UBA1941. Next base: position 116,956 of record JAFDYQ010000005.1, read on the forward strand.
TATATCAAATGCATTCCCGCCAGATGCCACCCACGTAAATACATACTTGAATGCCTCTTGCATAAGACCTATGTAGGTCTGGCGACCATCACGTCCTCTAATACCGAACGCGTCCTTATCGTATCCCCTGCTTAGAAATAGGTTTTTCTCATCGTAAATCTTTTGCCTCAGTTTCTTGTGCTCATCGCCTTTTGGTAGGTTGTCTATAAGTACACGCTGTATGTTATAGTATAACCTGTGTGCCTCGTCAGGATTAGCGGTATCGTTTAAAATACGGGTATCAAAAGTTGAGTCAATATCCTCATCTCCCAAATCCTTAAACATGTCTACCTGATGGCTTGTGCTGTCGTCTGCCTGCTCTGATAGTTTTCTGATTTCATCAAATATTTCCTCTTTGGTCTTAGGAGCTTTGATTTTCTTTTTGTCTGCCATGTGTACGTTTTTATGTTGTTAGTATTGCTTTAATTTTCTCAATCTCTTCATAGATAGATGCCTTATCCCACGGGTTCGTCTTGACGACCTTTAGCGCCTTATCGGATGAGGTAAAGTATTTTTGATAGTTAGCGAACTTGCTTCGCCCCTGTAGGTTTTCATCAAACACATAGAATGCATATATGAGACTAGGATGTATCGCGTGTTCTTTGGCGTATTGATCCACCAAAGATGGTGTATTGATGTGCTGTTTTATAAATTCCAATTTTTCTTTGGGGAATAGCATTTCCCTAGCGAAATAGTCAGCGTAATCTTCGTTGAATAAATCAGACTCTATCTGCTTGGTTGTTCCCTCTTCTTCGCCAGAGGTGTGGAATTTCCATGTTTTAAGTGCATCTAGGTCGTATAACACATGATATAGCTCATGCATCAGAGCAAACCATAAGGTTGGGTAGGACTTATTGAAATCTGTTATTACTATACAAGGTTTCTCATCTACAACAAAAGTTGCGCCTCGCACTTGTGTCTTAGCTAGGTATCGCTGCACTATAACCGTTATACCGATATTATAAAGTGCCTGTATGACCGTCAAAAAGCCCTTCTCTTCATATCTGGTATATGGTCGTATTTTGGGTATAAGGGCCAGCAGCTTTTCCTTGTCATATTCATTAGTATTATTGACTTTTTGAAATTGAAGTATAGCACACTTAACCCACATCTCTTTCATCTCATCTGCTGCGCTCTTTTTCTTTGTCTTACTGTAAAGAACACCGCCGACCTCCTCTTCATAGTCGTATAGGCTGTTCAGATTAAAAAATGTAAGAAACCTTTTCTCTATAGCAACGATGTCGGTAAGCGAACTTATAAAGCCAATATCCTTTAGCCCCTTCAAATCGAATTTTCGATACAAGAAATTTGCCTTTTTTGCTATCTCTAACTGAGATACGTTTTCAGGCTTTAAAGAGGAGACATATATCTTAGCAATATCCTCTACTGATATATTAAAAAACTGGCAAATTTTTAGAATATCGAAAAAGGCAAGACCGTCGATAACACCTTCTTCGATCTGCTTTAGTGTTCTGTCAAATGTACTACGCGGGATATTAAGGATTTTGGCTAAATGCATATTTGGAATGCCTAGCTCACTAATCCTAGCATGGATAATGTCAGCTAGCTTTTTCGTATCAGATGTACCTAGCATCCGATAGATTTCATTCATCATTTCATCCTCTGTGCTCATATTTGGGCGTGTATTTTGTCAATAATACACGAATATAAGCATTATTTCCCAAAAATGGGCACTATTTAGTTGTTAGTGTTTCGTAGGTCAATCTTCTGCCTGATACGTTAGTCAGTATCATATCAAACCTGTGCTGTGTGGTAAATGACCTTGTATTATACCTGTAGGTAAATTCATCGCAGTATGCGTTTAGGTGCGTTGCACTAACGTGGTGATAGATACCATATATCCCGCGCTTCATTTGGCTCCAAAAGCCCTCTATTGAGTTTGTGTGAAAGCCGTTGCGGACATATTCACCCATCTTGTGTTGGATAGTTTCATGGGTATAGTCCCTACCCAGTTTAGTGTATCCATGATATTCATCTGTAACAAGCGTTGCACCCTTAACTACATTCCAATTGATAAATGCTTTTAGTGTTTCACTCTTTGTATCAGGGGCTGCCGATGCTATTACCACGCCCCGTGAGATAATTCCGAGTACAGGTGTTTTAGTCTCAACGCTGCGACCCCTATTTGATGCAGTATGAATGCCTAGCTTATCATTCTCTCTTTTTTCATTTGCCTTTTGCCTCTTAGTAAAAGCACTCTGATGTTTATTGCCCTCTTTGCCACCGATAAAAGTTTCATCGGCTTGTACTGGCTCACCATCACCGCCTACTATTGCCCTGAATGCGGGGTGTTCAAAGGCATAGCGCAATCTGTGTAGTAGGAACCAAGCTGACTTTTGAGTTATATCAAGGTCACGGCTTAATTGGTGTGAAGATATACCTTTCTTATGGGAGCTGAATATATAGAGAGCCATGAACCATTTTTGTAATGGCATCTTAGTATCTTCAAATATGGTCGCTGTACGGACATTGAAATACTTGCCCGTGGATTTGCATTTGTACTTATTGCCCTTACATACATACACTGTGCTATCAGCGTCAAACGGACTAACTACATTACCGTTCCAACGTAGCTTAGTCAGGTGATCTATACAAGCCTGTTCAGTCGGAAATGCTTTGAGTAGGTCAAGGATTGATTTGAATTGAAGTACCATAGTCACTTGGATTATGGTGTAAAGATATGCTCAATATTCCAATTAAACAAATTATTTGGTGTAAAATTGTATATCATTGCCATAAGGAAAGCTAAAATATTGAATTACAATTGTTTATAAATTTACAAATACACTATAAGATAATCAAGCTACCTCACTTAAGCTACCCACAATGCGTCATTCCGACGCCTTTCATTTTATAAAAGTAGATGTAATAAGGCGGAAGGAATTGCAAGCCACAATCGACAAAGTAAAGTAAGTGGCTAATGAAAAAACTAGAATAGCCCATCTCAAGCTTTAAATGTGCAGTATTTGATCAGCTATCTGAGATATCTTTTGAAGGATAGCATCCCTTTGACCGGGTTTACTTTCTTGATGCGCCCTTTTTACTAAGCTCACTAGAGAATTATGTAACTTATCTTTGGGGTCGTAGATTGGTAACTTCATATGCTTAAAAACATCTCCGATTTGAATTGATATATTATGGCTTTTCACATATTCTACTACGCTGTTACAATTGAGCAAACCACATAGGTAATAAGCTGGAGCTTCCTCTTCGAAATCAACAAAGAATATTTTGTGATCAGGAATCAGGGGTCGTTCTCCCATAAAAGGAGTTTCAGCCGACGATACTACAGCCGCGCAAAATTCTCTTTGCTCTGCCCAAATAACCTTCCACGGAGCAAAAGTATATTCGCCTACATTATAAACAGCGAAAAAAGGGGCATTTTTCATTCTTCCTTTAAAAGTTGAACGTTTCGAAAGGATATCTTTATAAGAATTGAAAAATTGCGACGTCTTTCGCAATAATGCCATTTCCTCTTCTGCCGCTTCATAGGCCTTTTTTACAATTCCTCGATTTGGAATAAATGCATACAAAAAATGGTCCTTGTTAAAATGACATGGGGATATATCAGATGCTCCTTTGATCAATGGGAATAGCAAATCTGGCTCAACCCAGAATTCTTGAGCAGGTCCTATATCTGTTTTACCCGCCTCCGGACGCGTACGAATTTGGACTAAGTTATTCCGGCTATTTTCGGCAAGTATTTCTACAAAATAAATACCATTCAAATCAGCGGTAATTCCCTTCCTCCCGTGAACCCAATCACTTTTACCCGCAAGCCTATTTAAAACCTTAAATCGCCCCTTTGGCAAAATTGCCCAAGGAGAATTTTTTGTGGTTACAGGATTAGCTTCTTGTAAATCAGGGGCTATACGCTGTGTGACACTTTGAAGGTTCAACATTGTTGGTATCAATCTTGGATAACCTTCCCTTGCATTCCAAATGGTATATTTAATAGGATATTTTGTCGCTTTCTGCTTTTCCTTTTTGAAAATTGCAATAGCTGTTTTGTTAGCAGCATCTGGAAAAGGCTTTAGCGCTTTCATATCATCCACCGAAACAGGATTTAGGTTATAATCTGCATCAATTACAAAGTCTCTAAACCCTTCTGATGAAGGAGATTGAAAGTGTGTTTGAGTTATTATAAACGCTAAAGTTCCATTATCATTCAGCCATTTATCAGCAACAGTATAAGTGATCATTCCAGATATATCGAGCTCGTTTCCACCGTGATGTGGTGTGCTAGAGAAGATATTATACTTTAAACATGTTGGTTTCACACGTTCTCTATATAATTCGGGCAATTTCGACCAACGCACCCATGGCGGATTCCCCGCAATTAAATCGAATTTCCCTGCGGTAGATGACCAGAAAAAGTTTCTGATGATTCTAAACCATATACCATTCCAGTTGTTGTTATGTAGCCTTAGAACTTTATTATATGTAGCCTCGATAGGCTTTTTCCAAGTTTCGATTTCAATTTCACTTAATATTTTTGCTTTGCTAAATGCTGTTTCTACATTAGAATAATGTAATCCATTTTCTACAGCGCTACCTAGCAGTTCAAATACCCTGTCTAATTTGATGCGATCAAAGGCTAATTGCGCCGGCAATGTGATTTCTAAATCTGCAATCTGTGAACCAATACGATATTTAACGATATCCTCATTGTCATAAGGGTCTCTAGCTGGTGAGTATATAGCATCCGCAAGTAGTATTGGAATCTCAATTTGAGTTCCTGGTGCTGATTTCATCAGGTCGGCTATAGCTATCAGAAAATTCACTCTCGCAGTCTGAACAGCTAATGGATTCAAATCAAATCCCCAAACAGAGTTTGTCAAATGTGTAAGTGTTGTTTCTGCATTCCATCCAGCCTTGATTGAGGCTTGCATTTTCCGTTCAATAATTTCAAGCAGGAATGACCCCGAACCACAAGTCGGGTCAAGTGATCGATTTTCTAACCAGTTAATTTTGAGTTTATCTAAGGTAAAATCTACCAGCCAATCGGGCGTATAGAATTCGCCAAGTGTTTTTCGAAGAGTTTCAGGTACAATATTCTGGTAAAACAATTTTAAAAGATCATGTGATCTTGCTTGTGTCAGATTATCGGTACGATAAAATGAAAGCTTAATTAAAAGTTCTCTAATGGCACTTATAAGTTCACTGATATCATCTGTATCTTGACTAGCATCTAAGTACCAAGAAAATAAGGCTTCTTCTACAAATCCATTAATTCCTGCTTGAGAAAAAAAGTGACCTTTCTCTATACGCTCGCTTAATATATTAAGTAGCTGTGAATCCGACTGAACAGACAAATTTTGAGCAAAATGCTTATAAGACGTAAGTTCATGAGATGATATTATCTCCGCTGCCAATAACTTTATTAAAAGAGAATTGAAAGAATGAATTATGAAAAGGGCTGCCGGAATTTTATCTTTCTTCTTTGCACTAATTTCAAACCTTAAGGTCTTTTTTATAGTATCAATTTGCTCGGAAGATAAATCTGCTACTTGCCCAAAAAGAGTGCGCCATTCTTCGAATAGCATTTTGGTCTTATTGTTTTCGCTTTGAATGCTCTTTGAAAGTATCCTTGCAAATACTTTCATTATCTGAATTCCAACCGATGACGAGTGCCCAAAATCTGCAATGAGGTTCTCTGCTGTCAATGCTCTGCGGAACGAATCTTGTAAAGCTCTAGCGACCATTGTAACGGAAACTTCAGAAAAGGGCAGCAAATCTCCATGAATAATCTTGTCACCCTTTACTTGAGCAAAGCAGATGTGCTTTCCGTCTATAGCTATTCCTATGTAGTCACTTACATCTATCTTTTCTTGAAAAGCTGTCTTGAGAATATATGGTAACAATCTATCATATATTGCTTCTTTAAAAGCTGGACTTGTTTTCTTTCCCTTAAATAATCCTTTGCTTTTAAATTCTATTACAACATTATTATAGCTAGCGTCCTTCAACAATCTTTCCGCTTGAATATCAATTTTCAATGCCTCTGTTAAAGCTATTATCCAGCCCTGTCTTAACTCTTCTTCGTTAACCCAATTTTCACTTTTATTGTAAAGCTTTTGATATAGAGCAGCAAACATTCTCCAACTAAATTTGGAGTGAATATATACTAATCTTTTAGTGACTTAGTATAACGAAAAGTAACAACTCTTTCTATAGCCCTACATCTCGCGCCAGCGCGGCAGGGATAGGAGCGGATAGCCCGCAGGGAGCGGCTTAACGACCGAGGACTAGGAGCGGATAGCCTGGCTGCCGCCATCATATTGGGCGTATGAGACTATTGTTTACTAGATTTGCAGTAGAGTGAGGACACCATAGCGTCCCCGCACGCTACAACGGTAGCTAGCTCTGAGCACAACAGTATGGGAGGCAACTCAACAGAAGTTGTGCTTTTTTTAATATTTTTACTTTCTGGCACATAAATCCGCGGCGTCTCCGTACGCTTTTGCGGTTGTGCTGTATGGCACAACAGTATGATGGGCAACCAGCCAGAAGTTGTGCTTTTTATTTTCCCTAGATCTTATCCGCATACTTAGGATCGTAGTCTATCATCCACTCGATGCCGTAGCGGTCTCTAAACATGGCGAAGTATGTGCCCCATGGGCTGTCTGAGATGGGCACCTCTACCTGCCCGCCTGCGGAGAGGCCGGTGTAAAGCTGGTCGGCTTCTTCCTTGCTCACGGCGTTGATCACGATCTTGCTGCGGTTTTCGTTTTCATTGGTGCGGCCCATGCTCTCCGGTACGTCGTTGCCCATCAGGAGGTTCCGGCCTATAGGCAGGGCTATGTGCATGACCTTGTCTGCCTCATGCGCTGCTATGTGTGCGCCGGCATCTCCCAGGTCCTTGAAGCGTACGATAGACGAAAACTCGCCGCCGAAGACTGATTTGTAAAATGTGAAGGCTTCTTCGGCGTTGCCGTTAAAGTTGTAGTGCGGATTGATCTGTGGCATGTGTGTATGGTTTTGTACCAGCAAAGATAGGGCTGAATGGGGAAAGTGGAGGGGTCAGATGCGGCATTTGTGAGGGGTGGGATATGGGCTCGTCAGTGTGCTGCCCCCATTTGTGTGCATCAGGCGGGGCTTATAGGGCACGCATAGACCCTTCGCTATCGCTCAGGATGACAAAAAGGGTGTGCATGGGTACGTCCGGTTGAGGCCGGGGATTCCTTCCGCCTTATCACGCTTATTTTAAAATAGATGAAAGGCGTCGGAATGACGCGCTTTTGGTGGGATGACGCTCTGTTAAGGCTGTTCATCCGTGGTCCGTGGTCAGTCGTCCGTGGTCTTAAGCCTTTAGACCGCCTTGCTCATCGGGCGGACGTCATTTGTGGTAGACGACTTGGTATTGCCGCTCTCGTCCTGGCGGGATACCTGTATGCCCATGGTACACTTGCCGTTAAACTTGGCACCTTCCTCTACCACCAGCTTCTTGATCACGATATCACCATTGACAAAGGAGGTCTTGCTCAGGATCAGCAGGTCGGCCACCTCTACGCGGCCGTTGATGCGGCCCTCTACGTAGGCGTTTTCGCTGCGGATATCGCCATCTATCTGGCCCGTAGCGCCGAGCACGATCTTGCCCTTGCTGATCACATTGCCGCGTACGCGGCCATCTATACGGATATCTGCGTCAGAGTTGATCTCGCCTTCTATCACGGTGCCCTGGCCGAGCTGGTTCATAGCCTTGGGGTTGAGGGCGGAGGTTCCTTCTTTCTTGGTAAATACTGACATAGTGCCTGTTTCAGTGTTTAGTTAAAGATCACGTAGTCACGTGGGTTCAGGCTGGTGCCGCCGTGCCATATCTCAAAGTGGAGATGAGGGCCGGAGCTGAGCTCGCCGGTACTGCCGACTGCCGCGATGACATCGCCCGCATGGACGAAGTTACCAACATTCTTGAATATTTTAGAATTATGCTTGTAGATGCTGACAATGTTGTCTTTATGCTGTATGGCTACCACATATCCGTACTCTGCAGACCAGCCGGAGCTGATGATGGTACCATCCAGCGTGGCCTTGACCGGAGCGTCGGCCTTGGCCGCCACATCTATGCCGTAGTGCTCTGCCTGCGGGTCATACTCCTCTGTGACATAGCCCTCTACCGGGGCAAAGAAGTGGAACTGCCCCAGCTGGGCACCGGCACCGGACTTCTTGTCCTTATAGTTCAGCGCGTAGCTCTCCTCCTCGTCTACGTCCTTGCGCAGGGCCATCTCGTCCTCACTAGGCGCGCCTACCGAGCGGCTGGTATCGGTAGAGTTGAGCCTTTTGACAGGGGGTACATGGCCCGAGGTGTCGGGATTGCCACTGACCACACTGGCTATATCGTCCAGATAGAGGGCGCGCTGCTCCAGCTGCTGCTCCAGTGAGTCGGTGCGAAAGGTGAGGGATACGATCTGCGAGCGGTAGTTGTAGTCGCCAAAGCCGGGTATGAAGTACTTCAGCGGGGTGTAGATGATGGCGCTGGCAGTGAGCAGGATGAGTACCACGGCTATGGTGCTGAGAAATACCCAGACATTCATACGGGTGAGCGTAAGGGAGAACTTCTCCTCAAAGGTCTCATCATTCAGCACTACGAACCTGAATTTGTTCTTCAGGGTACTGTCGCGTCGTGTTTTGATACGGTCGGCCATTCGTCTTATCCAAACCACAGCCCCAAACCCCCAAAGGGGCTTAACAGCCAGCTCCCGCTTTATTAAAGCCCCCTTTGGGGGTTTGGGGGCCGAAGGGGGCCGAAGCCTCTTATTTTTCGGTCAAAATGTAATAAATTTGTTCTTTTACAGTTATTCACTGAACCTGGCGGCTATGGGTATGCCCATACGTGCCGCGTGGCATCTAAAAGACTTTGATTTTGCGCTTTACGAAAGTAGTAATATTTGCATCATTCTGGGGGTTGCTTTTGCTGGCTGGTTGCTCTACGACCAATCATGCTCCGCTGCCCTCTATGGTGTATCATGATATCACGGGGCACTACAATGCCTACTTCAACGCCAATGAGCGGCTGAAGGCGGTCTACGTCACGATGGACAAGACCCATAAGGACAACTACAAAGAGATCATCCCCCTCTATACCTACTCTGACCCCAAGGAGGCCAGCGCCGTGAGTGGTGAGCTGGACGAGATAGAGAAGCACCTGACCAACTCCGTGCAGATACACAAGGTGTCAAACTGGGCCGATGATGACTTTCTGATGATGGGCAAGGCGGTGTATATCAAGGGAAACTATGAGCGTGCCCAGAGCTTTTTCAAATACACTACTACGGAGTATAAAAACGGCGTAGACTATGTGAAAGAGCGCCGCAAAGAAGGCAAGAATGCCAAGCCTACGCTGAAGAAGAAGCCGGTGAAGAAGCCGAAATTTGTACAGAAGCTGGACGATAAAGGCAATATGATACTGGTGAAGGTGGACGAGCGGCCACACTATACGGCTATGATCCACGAGCCTGCCCGTGCAGAGGCGCTGCTCTGGCTGGCCAAGAGCTATGCTGCGCAGAAGAAGTTTACCGAGGCAGCCTCTGTGATCCAGTTTGCCCGCTCAGATGATAAGTTTTACAAGAACCTGGACAAGGAGTTGGAAGCTACCGAGGCGGAGATCTTTCTGCGGCAGAAAAACTACCATGATGCGATCAAGCCGCTGGAGACCTATGTGGGTATGGAGAAGAAGAAGCTGAAGCGTGTACGCCCGCTCTTTATCCTGGCTCAGATCTACGAGCGCAATGGAGACTACAAGAATGCCTCTGACTACTACAAGCTGGTACTGAAAAACCGGCCCAACTATGACATGGAGTTTTACGCCAAGATCAACCGTGCCAAGCTGGGCAGCCGCGGCGGCAACTCTGATGATATACGCAAGCTGCTCACGCAGATGAGCCGCGACGGCAAGTACAAAGACTACTACGATCAGGTGTGGTATGAGCTGGGTATGATCGCGCTGAATAGTAATGACCGCACGGCTGCGCGCAAGGACTTTCAAAAGTCTGTAGCCCTCTCTACCAAGAACGCAGACCAAAAGGCCCTCTCCTACCTCAAGCTGGCTCAGATGGACTATGAGGACGAGGCCTACGTGACCTCAAAGTACTACTATGACACTACGATGCAGAATATGGCCAAGGAGGACACCTCCTACCCTGCCGTGGAGAGCCGTGACAAAACGCTGGCCAAGCTGGTAAAGCAGATAGACATCATCACCACAGAAGATAGCCTCCAGCGCATAGCGGGCATGAGCAGTGCAGACAGGCTGAAATTTATACACAAACTGCTGGACCAAAAGCAGAAGGAGGCTGACGCCAAGGAAGCCTCTAAAGGCATCAAGAGTGTCAACTCTGACTTTATCAAGCCGGGTGCGGGTCAGGCCCCGCCACCGTCAGATGACCCGGCCAACTTGTTTTACTTTTACAATGTGACGGCCAAGGGCAATGGCTACAGTGAGTTTGTGAGAAAGTGGGGCCGCCGCAAGCTGGAAGACAACTGGCGCCGCAAAGACAAGAGTATATCCAGTGAGACCACAGATGCTACAGACTCTGCCAAGGCTAAGGCTGATTCCCTTGCCGCTACCATCACGCCCGGCTCCGAAGATGACAAGATGCTGGCCGGCCTGCCTCTGACCCCGGAAAAGATAGAGAAGTCTAACGCCAAACTGGTAGACGCCTACTACGAGGTCGGTACTGTGTACAAAGATGACCTGCAGGCCTACCGCAAAGCTATCAATGCCTTTGACGAGCTGAATAAGAGGTTTCCCGGCAATAAGCTGGAGCTGGAGAGCTGGTACCAGCTATACCTGCTCTACGGCAAGACAAAGAATAATAACAAGGCTGAGCTATACAAAGGAAAGATACTGGACAAATATCCTGACAGCAAGATAGCTCAGTACCTCAAAAATCCTGAGTACCTGGCGCAGGAGATGAAAAAGCAGAACTCTCTGAATGACTACTACGACGCTGCCTACAACGACTATGCTACAGGCATGTACGCCTCTGCAGAGCAGAAGATAGCCGAGGTGGATGCACAGTTTAAGGAAAATCAGATACGCGCAAAGTTTGACCTGCTCAATGCGCAGGTGCTGGCCAAGGAAAACCGTCTGGGCGACTATGTACAGGCGCTGAATAAGGTGATCAAAAAATATCCCGGCACTCCTGAGAAGGATGTAGCGCAGACCTGGCTGACTAAGCTCAACAGCTCAAAACTGCCTCAGGTAGATATCAGCAAGCTGCCGAAAGACTCTATAGACGCAGCAGATATGGCCAGTGCGCCGGTATTCACAGATACGACAGGCAATGCGGATTTTCTCACAAAGGTCAATGCGCAGCGACCTAAGACAGATGCTGTGACTGCCGATGCTGCTACAAAGCCGGGCAAAGCCGGCAAGCCGGATACCAAGGCCGTGCCTGCTGCCAAGGATACCGCTGCAGCGCCTCCTGCCAAGCCTTATGTACCACTGACCAAGGCCGAAGCCATGGACAGCGCCATCAAGGCACGCAAAGCAATACAAGACTCTATAATAGCCAGGAGCATAGCCGACCGCAAAGCAAAGCAAGACTCTCTCGCTGCTCTCGCTGCCGCCCGCAAGGCCGCTCAGGACTCTGTGATCGCTCATAATATAGCCGCACGCAAGGCGCATCAGGATTCCATAGCTGCGGCCAATGCTGCGAAACAAAAGGCCCGTGAAGAAGCTATAGCCAGAAATATAGCTGAGAAGAAAGCACGTCAGGACTCGATAGCGGCGGCTCAGGCCGCAAAAGCGGGCGCTGCCGGCAATAAACCCGGAGCCAAAACCGGCAATACGGCTGCTCAGGACTCGCTGGCTGCACTGGTGGCTGCGCGCAAGGCCAAACAGGACAGCATGATAGCCCGCACCGCTGCGCTGAAGAAGGCCGCACAAGACTCTATAGACCGGCGGATAGCTGCCCGCAAGGCGCTACAGGATTCCCTCAATGCCGCAAAGAATGCCGCCATCAAAGCAAAACAGGACTCTATCAATGCACGTCTGGCAGCCAGGAAGGCTGCACAAGACTCTATCGCTACGGCGAGAGCTGCTGCTGACCGGGCCAGGCAGGATTCTATCAATGCTAAGAAGGGTATCAAGCCTGCGGCTGCGGCGGGAGCAACTCCTCCTGCCGGCAATAGACCTAAGACGCTGCAAGAGCGCAGAGACTCTATGCTGGCAGCCCGGGCTAAAGACTCTATAGACAACAAGAATACAGCTGGCAGGCCTAAGACGCTGCAGGAGCGCAGAGACTCCATGCTAGCCGCTAACGCTGCTAAGGCGAGCCATCCTAAAACACTGCAGGAGCGCCGTGACTCTATGCTAGCAGCGCGCGCCAAGGACTCTCTGGACCGCAAGAACGGTGCCGCTCATCCTAAGACACTGCAGGAGCGCCGCGACTCTATGCTCGCAGCCAGGGCAGCTCATGTGAAGGACTCTATCGCAGCTGCCAAGAAAGAATCAGCCAAACCAGCCGGCAAACCTGAAACCAAGCCAGTGGTGAAAGAAACGCCGAAGGCGACTCCTGCTACTGCGAAGGCTACGCCGAAGGACACCGTCAAACCCGCTGCTGCCAAAGGACCGTCTACACCTGTGGCACAGCGCCCTGCCTTTGATAGTGATACCACTGCTGCCATGTATGGCAAGATGGATAATGCACCGCACGGCGTCGTGATCTGGTTCCTTGACCCGATAGCATATAATAGTGCTGTGAGCAGTGCGATAGATAAGTTTGATGCAGAGAATGGCTATACTACGACTACTACCCGTGGTGTGGAAATAGATAAGGACAGCAAACTGGTCAATATCAAATCCTTTAAGGACAAAGATGCAGCTATGGCCTATATCTCTGCCCTGAAGGCTAAGCTGCATGAAGTACTACCGGCGCTGTCAGAAGATCAATACTTTATAGGTGCCATCTCTACGCTGAACTACTCTACGCTGGTAGGAAGCAAGGCGATCAATAACTATCGCCACTTCTACAGGGAGAACTATAAGTAGAGTCACACCGGCATTCGAGACATCAGAAAAAATCATCATATTCATACTATTATTCAATCTATAAACCAAACATGATCATGAAAACTTTCGCCTCTCTACTGCTCGCCATTTGCCTATCAGCCAACCTGGCTGCCCAGACAGGTATCTATATGACCTATGATGACTTTAAGGCCGGCAAACTGCTGAAGGCCGACAACAAAGAGCTCAGCATTAAAATAAAACACGAGATCACTATGAAGACCGGTGGCGAGACCAAGACCTTTGAGACAAAGGACTTCTATGCCATGCTGCTGGATGGTGAGCTCTATCGCTTCTCTCCTACAGCTATGGGTAATATCTATCTGAAGCTGCAAACCGTAGACGACCACTATGCACTGTGGATGTACTCTGAGACACGCTACTCTAGTGGCGGCGGCGGTAGCCATACCAATGCGATCTACTACCTGTCAAAAGGCCTCGATGGCAAAATGACAGACATCAGCATGAATGGTCAGCTGAAAGCGCTGGAGTCAGATAGCGACTTCAAGGATCTGGTAGGCTGCATCCAGAAGAAGGGCAAGCTGACCATGATGCGCCCGCTGGTCAGGAGCGCAGCTGAGTGCATAGCAGAAGATCCTACCTACAAGAAAGATCCTAAGTCGGTGATCCCTGCCATCAAGTAGGCATCAGATCAGGTCGCTGAGCCGCTGCAGCTTGTAGTCTACCAGCAGGCTCTCTACAGCATCGCTGTGCTCGCGGTCTGAGAGCATGACGGTAAACATACCCGCGTTCCTGCCAAACTGCATATCAGAGATGGAGTCGCCCACTATGAGTGACTTGGCAAAGTCTATCTCGGGAAAGTCCTGCTGCGCCTGCAGGGCCATACCGATGCGTGGCTTGCGGATACCCTCGGGGTCATTGTCTGCCATCACTGTAGCGGCGTATATAGAGTCTATACGGCCACCAGCCGCTTCTATCTCGCTGAGCATATTGAGATGGATATTGCGCAGAGTATCTTCGGTCATCTTGCCTTTGGCCACACCCTGCTGATTGGTCACCACTATGATCTTGCCAAAGATCTGAGAGAAGCGTACGATGGCATCTATAGCCCCCTCCAGAAAGAAAAATTCATCCCAGGTCTTGACGTAGTCCTTTGGGTAATGCAGATTGATCACACCATCCCTGTCTAGAAACAGCGTCCATTTCTTGTCCACCTTCAGTGTGCTGAGTATACTCACGGGTGCAATAATAGGAAATCTGCATTTAGTAGTGAGTAGTGAGTATCGCGTATTGAGATAATGCCAATAGTGTATCGTGTACTTTAATACGGAGTTGATCAACCGCCAAGAACACGGAGAACGCAAAGATTTATAAAATACCTCCGCTTTCTTGGCGGCCTTTGCGGTCCGAAGGGCACCACGATATCAGATTACTTCATACAAGTTAGCCTGTCAGCTGATTAAGCTTTTCCATGATCCAGCCCCGGTCAGCCATGTTAGGTGTGCTTTCTATTTCTTTGCGTAGCTGGGTCATCGCTTTTTTGTCTTTCACATCTGAGCGATAGAGTTTCATTACATACCGTGCAAAGTTGCCATAGTTCAGCTGGTTCATCTCTGAGATCAGCTTCTTTCTACGCAGCAGTATGCGGAAGCTCTCCTTTAGCGACTGTAGTGACTGATACTCGTCCAGTTCATAATAGGTCTTCATGAGCGTGGTCTTGGAGTCCAGCAGGTAGAAGATATCGCTGTACTCCACATTCTGCAGCAGGCGCAGTACGCGATCGTACTGCTGTGTAGCAAAGTAGTAGCGGGCACGGTTGAAAGTATAGGCATTATCCCTTTCCGCCCTTGGTATCTTGTGGCGGTAGTCCTCTATGAACTGCTCCGTCCATTTATAGTCCTTATTGCGCAGACCTATGGTCACGATATTCTTGAAATCCCAAGGCGACAGCTCTCCGCGTGTCAGGATAATACTGTGCTCCAATGCCTGCTGGTACAGCTCGAGTATCTGGCGTAGATAGTTGCCGCTGCCAT
Source organism: Bacteroidota bacterium (assembly GCA_018267365.1). Taxonomy (GTDB): domain Bacteria; phylum Bacteroidota; class Bacteroidia; order Chitinophagales; family LD1; genus UBA1941. The sequence continues at coordinate 132,022 of JAFDYQ010000005.1, forward strand.
AGTTGATCCGGTTGATACAATAGTTGATAGCAAAGGCGTAGAGGTCCTTCTGCACCTCTGTGGTAAAGGTGGTAATATGATCGAAGAGGATCTGCCTGAGCGCCTCAAAGTGTGCCTCCCGCTCCGGCTCTATGAGCGACATCACGATATAGTAGTAGGCCCTGAGCAGCGGTACATCATCATATCGCGCTTCCTGGCAGTGCGCCAGCACCTCCTGAATGAGAGCCACCTCCCCCTGCAAGGAAAGAAAGGCCTGATAGTGCAGCATCGCCGCACAGAAGCGCAGCTTGGTGATGAGATAGTAGGTGTCCAGTGCGGCCATGGTCTCCAGCAGGTTCTTGTCGGTGCTGCGTTCCTGCTTGCTCTCCAGGTAGTAGTGATGGAGCATCTCCATGCGAAAAGTGTGCAGGTAGTAGTCCCCTGACCGGAGTGGCTGGTGGTCATGCAGGCGGCGAACGTACTGGTGCATATCCCCGAAATACCTGTCCAGCTGTCGATCGGTCAGTGACTCAAGTATATCCATATGCTCGCGCACAGGCTGGCTGTAGTATTTCTCCAGAGCCAGAAACCCCTCTATGCGGCGAGCAAAGTTCGTAAAGAGGCGAGCGTAATCCTGATTTGTAAATTTCTTTTGCGGGAAGAGGTGGTGAGCCAGTTGCTCGCGGGTCAGCACCTCACCTTCACTGCGGAGCAGGGGTAGCATCAGGTCATATAGCCGGATAAAAGTCTGATCTTCATTGTGCAATGGTGAGCAGAGATATTTCCGCAGCCGCTTCAGTTCATACAGCGAGAGAGATCTCATCAGCCTAAAAAACTTAGTATCCTGCACTGATTAAAAGTTTACTATGGATAAATATAGACTAATAATCACTTTTTGCAGGGTAAAATATAAAAAAGCATAGTATATATATCGGATAAAGGCCATAAACTGTACTTTTTTACCTACCCACCGCTATGTTTATTTGTATCGTCTATAAAATGTCAAAACGATAAAGAATAGTTTCAATAAAATATGGAAGACATGAAATCTATAAGAAACCTCATGACAGCGCTGCTGATAATGATAGGTGCCATCAGTTATGGCCAATCTGCCGGTCCGGATCAGATACTATGCAGATCATACTATTCCTCCAGCACTACAGCTACCATGGCCGCTACTGGATCTGGCACCTGGAGCGCGGTAGCCAGCAATCCGGCGGGCGCGGTCATTATCAATGCCACATCTCCGACGACCAGTATCTTTGGTCTTAGCTCCGATGGACTTTTCAGGTTTATCTGGACTACAGCGAGCGGAGCGGATACTATGCAGATCCGTGTGTCCACTCTTGTGGCTCCATACATAGCGGAGTCGGGTTTCTGCGCCGGTACAGACACATTGACCATTGCCTCAGCATATACAGCGAGTGATACCTTTCGCTGGTACCGCAATAACGTACTGGTAGCGAGCTATACATCCCAATACAGGCCAGCTACCACAGGTCAGTACACTGTGGTGGCAAACAACATTTACGGCTGCCAGTCTTTTTCGAGCAACTCGGCTACCATACCGGATTGCAACTGCGGCCTCTCAGCCTTAGACTCGGTCAGAGGCGCTACCTGTGGCAATAGTGACGGGGGGGCATATATCTATCCATCATCAGGCAATGCTATCAAATATAAAAACGGACTACATGGTGGCTGGCAGCCTTTTGGCCAGTTTACAAATCTGGCAGCAGGCGTAGACACATTCTACATGATGGACACCACGACATACTGCGGCGCGTCGGTGATAGTGACTATACCCAATACAAATTCTGTTTCTCCTACAGTATCGATCACGACTTCTCAAAGTACTGTATGCCAGAGCAGCAGTGATACCTTCTATGCTGCTACTACAGGTAATGTACTGTACACCTACCAGTGGTATGTGAATGATACACCGCAAGGTTCGTATTATTATCAGTATTTCACCGGCTATCCGCATTTCAATGAAGGAGACAGCGTATGGGTGGTGATCAGCAGTAGCCTGGCCTGCGTATCTCCCTCATCTATCAAGAGCAACGTGATTTATATACATAAGGGTGCTGTATCTCCGCTGTCATTATCCCTCACCGCGTCACAGACGGTACTATGCAGCAGTGTCATGGATACCTTCTACGTCACGGCATCTCCTGCAGATGGATACTTTCATCAGTATACATGGTACATAGACGACTCTGTCATATCTACCAACAGGTATAATACAGTGCCGGTCAGGTTTCCTATGTATGTGGGTAACGGTGATACTGTGAAAGTCAGGATCCAAAGCAGCAGTGAATGTGTATCGCCCAGGGATACTTTCAGCAATGCCATAGTGGTAACTAACGTAACCAGCGCTGCCTCTGTGAGCATCACCGCCAGCGCTCTAAACATTTGCGGCAATGCGACGGATACATTCCGTGCTACTGCGGTCAATGCCGGATCAGCTCCTACCTATCAGTGGTACCTCAATGGCACGGCAGCAGGCACCGGCTCCAGCACGTACATCACGAGCACACTGGCGAGTGGCGATAGCATATGGGTAGTACTGCCGGGCACGACCAGCTGCAGCGGTGGGCCTGCTACGAGCAATCACCTTCACGTGACCGTGACCCCGGCACCTGCTACACCTACCATCACACTGAGCGGTGGCACCTGCTCTACAGATACACTGCATATATCAGGTGCCACGGGAGCTACAGTGATCACCTGGTATGCTAATGGAGTGCCGATAGGTACAAGTGGCAGTACTTTCACTGGTCCTGTCACTGTAGCCGGAGGCAACGGATCGGGCAGTGCGGCAAATCAGCTAAACTATCCGTCAGGCATAGCGCTGGACGCTACCGGAAACCTGTATGTGGCTGACGGACTCAACCACCGGGTGCAAAAATTCGCAGCAGGCAGTACCTCTGCCACCAATGCAGTGACAGTGGCAGGGGGCCTTGGTTCCGGCTCTGCGCTAAACAAACTTTATACCCCACGCGGCATCTACGTAGACGCTACCGGCAATATATACGTGGGAGAGGAAAATAATAATCGCGTGACAAGGTTCCCGGCGGGAAGTACCGCAGGCAGCTATGGCACTATAGTAGCGGGCACAGGCTCACAGAGCAGTGCGGCAAATGGAGTAGGCGCGCCACTAAATGTAGCGCTGGATGCGTCGGGCCAGCTGGTAGTGACGGACTTTGACAATCAGAGGATACAGCGCTTCCCGGTAGGAAGTACAGCAGGTACGAATGGTACTACCATAGCTGGTACAGCCGTAGCTGGTGGTACGTCTGCTCAGCTGAATGGTCCTACCTCATCTTGCTATGATGCAGCAGGCAATCTCTATGTGGCAGACTACAATAATGCACGTGTTCAGAAATTTGCCGCAGGGAGCAGCGGTGGGAGCAGTGCGGTGACTGTAGCCGGTGGCAATGGCTCAGGTAGCGCACTCAATCAGCTCTATCATCCGGAGGGCGTAGCTGTAGACGCTGCCGGCAACCTGTTTGTGAGTGATGAGGGCAACTCGCGAGTGTTGATGTTCCCGCCGGGTAGTACCTCTACTACCTATGGTACTGTGGTAGCAGGAGGCAACGGTGCAGGCAGTGGTGCAAACCAACTAAACCATCCCTATAATCTTGCATTTGATGCGGCAGGCAACCTATATGTAGCCGACCTGAATAATGCCCGTATACAAAAATATACCCGCTCGGGTGGTACTATTTATATCCCTGCGACAGCAGGCACCTATACGGCTACCTATACGACTGCGGGCGGCTGTACCTCTCCTGTGTCAAATAGTATCTCAGTCAGTCCTTCGGTGACTCCTTCCGTAGCTGTCACAGTCAGCAGCGCTACGATCTGCAGCGGCGCGGTTGATACATTTACCGCTCATCCTACCAATGGTGGCAGCGCCCCATCCTATCAGTGGTACCTGAATGGTGCACCTGTGGGTACCAACAATGCAGTTTACATCAGCAGTGGCCTGCACGACTATGACAGTATAGCAGTGGTCATGACCAGCAATGCGGGCTGCGCGACTACTACCACTGTGAGGAGCATAGCAGTCACCATACGCGTCAATGCATCACCGGCAGCACCCACACTCTCGGTGATCAGTGCCTGTCCCGGTGCAGACACACTGGTATTATCTGGGGTAAACAGTGCGAGTACTATCACCTGGTACCTGGGTGGTGTACCGGTATCATCGGGTACTACATCATTCAGCCCATACACCGTGGCGGGTGGTAACGGCGCAGGAAGTGCTGCAAACCAGTTGCACTATCCATCAGGCATATCACTGGATGCTGCAGGTAACCTCTACGTGGCCGATGGCCTCAATAACAGAGTCCAAAAATTCCCCGCTGGCAGCACCGCCGCTACCAATGGTATAACTGTAGCTGGAGGTAATGGTCAGGGCAGCGCCCTTAATCAACTTTACGTACCGCGTGGACTTTATGCAGATGCGGTAGGCAATATTTATGTAGGAGAAGAGAATAATAACCGTGTGACGAGATTTCCGGCTGGTAGCACCTCTGCCACCCTCGGTACAGTAGTGGCAGGTACTGGTGTCAATACCAGTGCTGCCACATCTGTGAGCGCTCCACTCAATATTTACGTGGACCTGATGGGCCACCTGTATGTTACAGATTTTGACAATCAGCGTGTGATCAAATTCCCTACGGGCAGCACTGCTGGCACGGCTGGTACCAACATAGCAGGTAGCAATGTGGCGGGCTCGGGCCTCAGCCAGCTCAGCGGACCTACCGCATCATGCTTTGATGCGGCAGGCAACCTATATGTCTCGGATTATTACAATCACCGCGTGATGAAGTTTGCTGCCGGCAGCACAGGGGGTGCCAGTGGTATCGTAGCGGCGGGTGGCAATGGCCAGGGCAGCGCGCTCAATCAGCTATATCATCCGGAGGGTGTAGCACTGGATGCTGCGGGCAATCTCTACGTCAGTGATGAAGGCAACTCACGTATCATCCGCTTCGCACCGGGCAGCACATCTGCTACCAGCGGCACTGTAGTAGCGGGAGGCAACGGAGTGGGCGCAGCCGCTGATCAGCTGGACCATCCATATAATATCGCATTTGACCTGGTAGGTAATCTGTATGTGAGCGACCTGAATAACTCCCGCATACAAAAGTGGAGTCTCGTACAGGCCAATACCAGTTATGTACCTACCACACCCGGCACCTATACAGCTACCTATACCGGTAGCAATGGCTGCGTATCTCCGCCTTCTAACCCTATCACCACTACTCCATGTCTCTCTGACTCCATATGGCCGGGAGATGCCGATCACAATGGTATAGCAGATCACAATGACTTGCTGCCGATAGGCACGGCCTATGGTCTGAATGGATTCCCGCGTGCCACTACTTCCATCGTATGGCAGGCTGACTACTGCCAGGATTGGGGCGTGCAGTTTCTAAACGGCACCAATACCAAACATGCCGACTGCAATGGAAATGGTGTAATAGATGCTAATGACACTACGGCAATCCTGGCCAACTTTGGCCTGACACATAATAAGACCGGCGGCAGTGCGTCCTGGCGCACCGGAGCACCTGTACTGGGCCTGCGCTTCTCTGTAGACACTGCTGCCGCAGGAGACTCCGTTATTGTAAATATTGTACTAGGCGATTCAACTGCTACTGTCGCTAATATCTATGGGCTGGCATTCACCTATCACTATGACCCGGCTGTGGTAGATAGCCATAGTGTACAGTTTGGATTTGTCAATTCATTCCTTGGAGGTAGCACTGACAAGATTTCCCTGTACAAAAACTTCAATGCGACAGGCGAAATCAAAGCTGCCGTGACGGGCATCAACCATATCAATAAAAACGGATTCGGTCTCATAGCAAAGCTGAACGCCACTATCACTACGGGGAATATAAATGGCAAAGACTATAGCTACTATAATAACCTACATTATATCTCTGATATCACGGCTATAGATATAGATGGCTACCCCGTCACAATCAATGAAGGCATGGACTCAAATAAGATAGCATACGAGCCTAATGGCATACTACAAACTGACAGGTCTCGCATACAGGTATATCCTAACCCTGTAACAGATATCCTGATACTGGAGACTGATGGCAGTATGACCAGCAGCCCGTACAGCCTGATAGATGTGACAGGGCGGGTGGTACTGACAGGACAGATGAGTGGCACCCGCACCCCTGTATCGCTGGCGACACTCTCTCCCGGTGTATATACACTGCGTGTAGGAGATAAAAAGTATGCGCAAATGATTATAAAAGAATAGCCCCACTTTATCCTGAAAACCAGAAAACCCCTCTCGGAGGGGTTTTTTTATTCCCTATTATATAATATAATGGATAAACACACAGGTAAAAACCAATAAAAATAGGGGACACAAGCTAGTAAAACTAAAAATACACTGGATAAAGGCGATAAACTGTACTTAGATACATTATCAGGTCTTTGCTTATTTGTACTGTCTCTCAGATATGAACACTCAAAGAGATAACAACCCAATCGGCCACTTTGCTTATCAAAACGAAAAGCCCCTCATGGAGGGGCTTTTGATTTTTATGGTGCTGATAATCAGAGATTGCCGCGTAGCTCCTGCTCCCGCTCTATGGATTCAAAGAGGGCTTTAAAATTGCCTTTGCCAAAAGACTTGGCGCCGGCGCGCTGGATGATCTCAAAGAAGAAAGTAGGACGATCCTGTATCGGCTTGGAGAAAAGCTGCAGCAGGTAGCCCTCGTCATCGCGGTCCACCAGAATATTGAGGTGCTTGATCTTGTCACGGTCTTCTTTGATCACGCCTACACGGTCCCATACCTCGTCATAGTACACATCCGGCACTTTCAGAAACTCTACACCACGGGACCGCAGCTCTGCCACGGTAGCGATGATATCATCTGTAGCGATAGCCATGTGCTGCACACCTGAGCCGTGGTAGAAATCTATATACTCTTCTATCTGTGACTTCCTGCGGCCCTCTGCCGGCTCATTGATCGGGAACTTCACGTAGCCGTTGCCATTGCTCACTACCTTGCTCATCAGGGCGGAGTACTCGGTAGAGATATCCTTATCATCAAAGGTGAGTAGCAACTTGAAGCCCATCACATCTTCGTAGAACTTTACCCATTCATTCATCTGGCCCAGCTCCACATTACCCACGCAGTGGTCTACATGCTTCAGGCCTACCGGTTTGACAGGTACGCTTGATTTCCATGCCTGATAGCCTGGCAGGAAAGCCCCTTTGTAGTTCTTGCGCTCTATAAATTTGTGGATCGTCTCGCCATAGGTCTGTATGGCGGCAATCACCACCTCACCGTGCTCATCGGTGATAGTCTCAGGTTTCAGTACCGGTTTTGCGCCGCGCTTTGTCGTTTCTTCAAATGACTTCTTAGCATCATCTACCCAGAGCGCCAGCACCTTCACCCCATCACCATGCTTGATCTGGTGGGCTGCTATCTCATGATCCGGCTGCATAGCCGTGGTGAGTACGATGCGGATCTTGCCCTGCTGGAGCACATAGCTGGCGCGGTCGCGCACGCCCGTCTCAGGTCCGGCATAAGCCACCAGCTCATAGCCCCAGGCGGACTGATAATAGTATGCAGACTGCTTGGCATTGCCCACATAAAACTCTACGTGATCGGTGCCATTCAGCGGCAGAAAATCCTGTGTGGGCTGTGAGGCCGGTTTATTAGCTGTCAGTGTATCCATTTCTTTATTGATTTAGCTAGCGTAAAGGTATAAAGAAATGGGCTAAAGGTATGTTATGAAAAGTATAGCTTTGACATATGACTCAAAAGAAAACCGTAGCGCTTGTCTTACTGATATTTATCAGTCTAGGTTCGATAGGCCAAAGCTCCGTGAAGCTAGGCTGGCAAGAAATGCAAAAGACAACATCGCTGCCACAGCTTCAGCGTGTGGGCATCAAATATCCTCCGCGAGTCAGCTATCGCTGTCATGATAAAGCCGGCGAATGGTACATCGTACTGGCCGAGAGTGCAGACTCGATATCTGCCACTGACACCTGCAGCCATATTTTGCAAGGTGCCTTTATCCGGCCTGAAGGCGACTCTCTGAGGTTACTATATTTCTGGCACGACTTTACCATAAACAATCCAAACTCAGAAGAATACTCGATCTGGTTTTGGAGCCGCTATTGCACCATAGAAGATATAGACAAGGATGGTTATCTCGACCCTATCATCATTTATGGCAGTGCTGGCATGAACTACACCGGTGACGGGCGAATCAAAATAATGGTAAAGCATGGTGCTAGATCTGTAAGCTTTATCCGCCATCAGAATGGGACATTGGATTATGACAGAAAGACAACGGTAGATAATGCATTTTATCTATTGCCTTCAGCTATCACGCAGCGTGTAAAGGGGATAATGACACAGATACAAAAAGACAAAAACGCAATTTTCCCATACGGATGGCAGCAAGCGATGGACAAGCACAAAACCTACTTTGATGAAATGCCATTTTTGAACGACCTGAAAGGGCGCTAACCCCATCACTTACTTCCCTCCTGCTCCTTTGCCAGCTGGGCAAAGTAGTCGCGGATATGCTGCTTATTGCCCTCGGCAAATTGCTTGTACTGATCGTAAAAATCCTGATGAAAGCAGCTGACCATGACATAGCAATCCAGGAAACCCTTTGCCTGCATGCGGCGTGCAAAGTCGAGGCTCTCGTCTTTTGATTTGCTAAGCATGTACTCCCAGCAATAGACCTCCAGGTAGCGCTGGCGTGTGATATCACCTACACCAGATAGCACACCATGCTCATCATAGTGGCCCTGCACTTTGTCTTTTGCCTCGGTGTAATACTGCCACGGGCTGCCCTGAGGTGCTTTGTAGTATTTTTCCTCCTCCTTATTGACCAGGCCCGTCCTGGGCCCGGCAGGATCAGTGGGCAGGACCTCACGCGGTAGGCGATGCAGTGTGAAGGCATGTTTATCTGCCTCGGCAGCATCAGCCAGTTTGGCCAGCATAGACAGGTCAGGGTACATGATCACAGCATCTTCGGCTGTTCTGTATGCCTTGTCATAGACACCGGCATTGTAGTAGGCATCTGCCAGGTATTTCAGGGGTTCCTGCAGTTCAGGATGTGCCGCTACAGCCTCGCGGAAAACTTCTATGGCATCATTATAGCGCTTGGTAGCATAATATACATCGCCCAGATACAGACGGGCCTTATAGATAGACGGATCTGCCTCTATCGCCTTGCGGTAGTATTCGGCCGCCTTGTTATAGTTGCGACTGCCAAACTCCTGCTCTGCCTGAGCGAAATATTTACGAGCCTCCTTATTAATATTTGTATCGGTCTTCGCATCCACATACACATTGCGCAGCTCGATAGAGCAGCCCCATGCGGAGCCGCTGCTCATGCAGGCCCGCCGGCAGTCCAGCAGCATTTTGTTGCGTGCCGTATTGGATGGCTTAAAGCTTTTCAGCATTTCTGCCAGGCTATTAGCCAGTGAGTCGTCTTTGCCTTTGACCGGGGATCCGTCTTTGGTATTGACCGTCACAGTGAGCCCACCCAGCATACCATCCATCTTCTTTGCATTATTGTATTGGATGGTGCGTATCTCCAGCAGCTTATCCCATGCCTTGCCATAGCGCGGGTATTTAGCGAGCAGGTCATTGAGGTCCTCTACAGCGTCGTCGTATTTTTCTTTGTCTTCCAGCTTATTGATCTTCTCCATGCGGGAGGCTACTTCGGCTTCGGGGTCTTTGGCAGCTGTGGCGGAGAGGGTACAGGCGAGCAGTGCCCAGATACTGAGGAGGATAGTTTTCATGATGTCTTGATTTTAGATAAATGTAGGCAAACAATTTTATCTATGCTAGTGCTGCGAGGCATCCCACCTCTTCCATTCACACACACAGCGGAAACCCGTCCAGGCATTGGATCCCTTGGTCTCGATGATAGGGTGTTGCCTGACTAGTTCTGCACTATCTCTCCAGCCACCTCCGGCCGTCAGGTCCTTCTCAGCAAGCCACTCCCGCACATTACCATAGATGTCATCCGGATTTTTTGCATTCTCCATATGCTCTGCCGGGCGTGTTGGCGGGTTATTTTTGTTTGCCTTGTCGCAGGGATGTACATCCAGTATCTGCCTGCTAGATCGAGGATTTTTTTTTCTAAGAGAATCGAGGTGGGCGGCCATCTGCTGCCATTCCTGCACGGTAGGCAGGCGATACTGCGGGTAATACATAAATGCGGTATCAGGCTTTTTACCTTTGTACTGCCCTGTGAAATATTTATCTATAGTGAAATGCTTATCTCTATTTTGAGTAGAATCTTCTTCGATCACTTGATGCAGGATGAGCGTACGCTCCATGACCCTATCTGACCGCCAGCGCGCAAATGCTTCGGCCTGTTGCTGCGTGATGCCTACCAAGGGATAATAATAGTAAGTTGGCGGCTTCAGATATACATCCCTGTAGCCATGGAGGCAGCTGTCCTCCCTTTCCCAGACTTTCTGATCGGGTAGCGCCGCCATATACTCCTTGGAGTTCTCACCGAATATCCTTTTGGTCCAGTACAGATACTCCAGCCAGTGCACGTTGGCTACTTCTGTCTCGTCGTAGAAATAGTTTTCTGAAATACGAATAACACCGGGTGGAGTTTTTTGCCAATATGCGTGTTTGCCCTTCGGCGGAGCCGCTACAGACGAGAGGCTCAGCACAAGCATGATCAGCAGGATTGGATTTCTCATAGTGAGCTAAAGCTACATAAAAGTCCAATGACATAGTTATTTCTCCCACTTCCTCCCCTCCAGATCACTTCCCTCCCACTTTCTACCCCAGTTTCCGGCCCCTTTTAGCCGATTTCCCTATTTCCCCAAAAGGCAGAAAGTTTAAAACCAGTCCGTTTCTGTGGATAAACTGTTAAAAACCATGTGGAGAAAGCAACAATAATCCACACCAAATCGTTTATCCACTAAAGCTACCACTTTTTACCACCTCTGAAACCATTGATTTTGCTCATTTATCTGAGATTTTTTGATGTGTTGAAAAGAATTTGTATAGTTTTGTGGTAAGAAGTGGTGAGTAGTGGGAAATACTCATAATTTTGGTGGTGTAAATCAGTAAAAGACCCAAATGCGCTTTTTAGGCGAAATAAACTGCAGTGTAGACGACAAAGGGCGTGTCAAGATGCCCGTGTCCTTCAGCAGGCAATTTCCCGAGGGTGACAAGGGGAGGTTTATGATCGCCAGAGACCTGGATGACTGTCTCGTGATCTACCCCCTCGAAACCTGGAAGGCGCAAGAGGAGAAACTGAGGCAGCTAAACCCATTCAACCCCACGCACCGCGCCTTCACCAATGCTATCACTGTAGGCCTCACTGAAGTGGAAATGGATAGTGCCGATCGTTTCCTGATCTCTAAGCAACTGATGAGATACATCGGCAGTGCGAAAGAAGTGGTCCTCAAGGGCCAGTTTGACCGCATACAGGTGTGGGAGGCTACCAAGTACGAGCAGTACATAGCAGGCCATCTCTCCAATGTGCAGCAGCTCGCTGCCGAAGTATCACAGTATCTGGACGCGAAGACCAATTGATAATTAATAATTGATAATTGACAACGGCGCGGAAGCGTTACGATCAATACAATCAAATCTTAATTGTCCATTGTCAATTATACATTATCAATTGAAAAATTGTGAGCTATCACATACCCGTTCTTTTACATGAGTGTATAGATGGCCTGGCCATACAGCCTGACGGCATATACATCGATGCGACCTTTGGCGGCGGCGGTCACTCGCGCGAGATCATGAAGCATCTCGGTGCCGAGGGCAGGCTGATCGGATTTGACCAGGATGCGGATGCGGCGCGCAACGTGATAGATGATGAGCGCTTCACCCTGATCCGGGCCAATTTCCGCCACATGCGCCGCTTCCTCCGGCTGGAGGGTATCACGCGGGTAGATGGCATACTGGCCGATCTGGGTGTGAGTTCCTTTCAGTTTGATGAGGCATCGCGGGGATTCAGCTACCGCTTTGAGGGACCACTGGATATGCGCATGAGCCAGAGCGACAGCCTGACGGCGGCAGAGATACTGAATACGTACGACGCCGATAGCCTGCAGGAGATGTTTGGCGAATATGGCGAGGTGCGCAATGCACGCACCTTGGCGCAGGCCATCGTAGCGCACCGGGCGCAGAGCAGCTTCCGGACTACTGCCGATCTGCGCGCGATATGCGAACAGGAGGGCCGCGGCGAGATACACCGCTACATGGCGCAGGTGTACCAGGCGCTGCGGATGGAGGTGAATGACGAGCTGGGTGCGCTGAAAGATGTGCTGACAGAGAGCAAGGAACTACTGGACGAGGGGGGCAGGCTGGCAGTGATCACCTTCCACTCGCTGGAAGACAGACTGGTGAAGAACTATATGAAGCACGGGGCCTTTGATGACGAGCCGGTGAAGGACTTCTTCGGAAACTTCGAAAGACCCTGGAAGCTGATCACAAAGAAGCCAGTGGTAGCGAGTGAAGAAGAAGCAAAGAGAAATAGCAGGTCATTATCGGCCAAGCTAAGAGTAGCAGAGAGGTACAAGCCCCTCTAAATCTCCCCAAGGGGAGACTTGAAAACAAAAGAAGAATGTCTCTTAAGCCCCCTTGGGGGATTGGGGGCTGAGAAATAAAAAATGACAAAAGAAAAAGACATATCAAAAGAAGCACACGACGAGGAGGTGCCATTTCCAGTCGACGAAGCCGCTGTTAAAGCCCCCTCTGGGGGTTTGGGGGCTAAATCGCCAAAAGGCTTCCGCCGCTTCCTCCAGGTGTTTGACATAGTAGGTGGTGACAATATGCGTGGCATCATGACCAGCCTGCCATTTGTGGGCTTTCTGGTCATACTGGGCTTCCTGCACATAGCCAATAATAACCTGGCTGAGAACTATGCCCGCCGCATCTCCAGGACTGAAAAGGATGTGCGTGACCTGCGCTGGCACTACATGGAATCCTCTAACCGCCTGATGAAAAAGAGCCGGCTGAGCGAGGTCTCAAAACTGGTACAGGAGCAAGGACTAAAGGAACTAAGGCAACCACCATATATCATAGAAGAAAAGAAGAAGGCCCCCTAAATCCCCAAAGGGGGACTTGAAAGCCTCCCCCTTTGGGGAGGTTTGGAGGGGCAGACAACTAAGAACAGACTACTAAATAATGGCGAGCAACAACATAAAAAGAGAGGTGATGATCAGGATCTACGTAGGGTTCCTGTTTATCGCGCTGCTCAGTGTGGGTATCCTCGCCAAGGTGGTACATACACAGCTCTATGAGGCACATGAACTCATAGCGCAATCTGATAGTACGAGCATTTTCTCCAAGACCATCGTAGCCGAGCGCGGCAATATCTATTCTGCCGATGGTAAGCTGCTGGCTACTTCCCTCCCACTGTTTGATGTGCATATAGACTTCAATGCAGATGGCCTGACGGATGATGTCTTCACCCCACGAAATGTAGATTCAGTGGCCATGCTGATGTCTGCCAAATACCACGACAAGACTGCGGCAGACTACAGGGCTGAATTCTTTAAGCATCATAAGAAGGCGGATACTTACTTCCTGCTGAAGAGAGATATCTCGCTGGCCGATCTCAATGAGATGAAGACCTGGCCATGGTTTCGCCTGAGCCGCAATAAATCCGGCCTCATAGTAGAGACCAAGGAAATGCGCGACCATCCGTTCGGCGATATAGCGCTGCGCACACTGGGTATAGATGAAAATCATGACGGCACCTACTCCTCCGGCCTGGAGCTGAAGTATGACAAAGACCTGACCGGTGAGGCTGTCAAGAAACTCTACCGCAAGCTCTCTGCCGGGGTAGCCAAGCCGCTGGACACAAAAGAAGAATCTGCCAACTCCGGCAAGGACATCTATACTACCTTGGACATCAATATACAGGATGTGGCCGAAGATGCCCTGCGCAAGGCACTGACCCGCCACGATGCGGAGCACGGCTGTGTGATACTGATGGAGGTCAAGACCGGCAAGATCCGTGCGATAGCCAATCTGGGCAAACGCGACTCTGCTGACTATCGTGAGCTGTATAACTATGCCGTGGGTGAGGCCACCGAGCCGGGCTCTGTGATGAAACTCGCCACCGTAGCCTCTCTCATGGAGGATAAGCTGGTAGACAAAAATACGCCGGTAGAGTGTGGCAACGGCGTACTCATGATCCGCGGCCTGACCATCAAGGATCATGAGGCACCGGAGTCACCGCAGCTCACCGTGCAGAGGGCAGTAGAAGTCTCGTCTAATGTGGCCATGGCCGAGCTGGCAAAGGACTACTACATCGCTAAGCCGTCGCAATTCTATGATCACCTGAAGACATTTGGCTTTACCCAGCCCGTGCAGATCGAAATAGGTGGTGCGGCCAGGCCAGTACTGGCAGATCCTAAGAAGTGGTCCGGTGTGTCAGCGCCTTTCATTGCGCATGGCTATGAACTACAGATCACACCACTGCACACGCTGCAGTTTTATAATGCTATAGCAAACAATGGCGTGATGGTAAAGCCTACGCTGATCGAAAAGATACGAGAGTATAATCAGACGGTAGACTCACCGGGCACCGTCGTGCTAAATGACAAGCTACTCAGCCAGGGGACCGTAAAACAACTACAGGAAATACTCGACGGTGTGGTAGAAAACGGCACCGCCAAGAACCTGAAAACCACCTACCTCAAAATAGCCGGCAAAACAGGAACAGCGGTCATATCTAATCATGGTTATAAAGTAAACAAGAAGTACCAGGCATCATTTGTCGGCTACTTCCCGGCAGATAAGCCTGAGTACTCGATGATCATCGTGGTCAACTCTCCCGGACAGGGCGGCTACTATGGCAATGTGGTGGCAGGTGAGGTTTTCCGCGAGGTAGCGGACAAAGTCTACTCCCTCTCTCTGGAGATGCAGCCCGCGGTGAATAACCCTGCTGTCACAGAGAATGATATACCGGTGATAAAGAATGCTGCCCGCGAAGACATCGCGCGGATCTATGCCATGTTTGGCGCGCAGGCACCGGCTGGTGGCGATGACTGGATGATGGTCGGTGATGATCATAGCTATGTAGCCAATGATATCAAAATAGATATGGTGCCTGATGTGAAAGGCATGGGGCTGAAAGATGCGCTCTACCTGCTGGAGTCACACGGGCTGAGGGTAGAGTTTAAAGGAAAAGGAAATGTGATCGGGCAGTCTATAGACGCCGGCACCAAAATATCAAAGGGACAAACCATAACACTGCAACTGAGCTGATGCTGTCGCTAAATGAAATACTGAAAGATGTGGCTGTGATAGATATCGCAGGTAGCAGCATCATGAGCGTAGGCGAGCTGCGCATTGACTCGCGGGCAGTGGAGAGCGGCGACACCTTCATTGCGGTGAAAGGCACGCATGCTGATGGCCACTCATATATCCCATCAGTGATAGAGAAAGGCGCCCGCCTGATAATCTGCGAGGTATTGCCTGATGGCCTGCTCCAGACCGTGACCTATGTGCAGGTAGAAAGTTCCGCTTCAGCGCTGGGCCAGATAGCATCTAACTATTATGGCCGTCCATCGGAGAAACTGAAACTGGTCGGTGTGACCGGTACGAATGGCAAGACCTCTACGGTCACGCTGCTCTATCGCCTTTTCCGCCAGCTGAATTATAAGGTAGGCATGCTCTCTACCGTAGAGAATCAGATCAACGGCGAGGCGATACCTAGCACGCACACCACACCAGACGCGATCAATCTCAATAAGCTGCTCCGCCAAATGGTAGAGGCAGGCTGCGAGTATTGCTTCATGGAGGTGAGCAGCCATGCAGTGGATCAGCACAGGATAGGCGGGTTGGATTTCACAGGAGCGGTATTTACCAATATCACCCACGACCACCTGGATTACCACAAGACTTTTGACAACTATCTCAAGGCTAAGAAGAAGTTCTTTGACGGCCTGGGCAAGAAAGCCTTTGCGCTGACCAATATAGACGACCGCAGTGGGAACATCATGCTGCAAAATACAAAGGCAGCAAAGCACTCTTACGCGCTGAAATCACCTGCTGATTTCAAAGCAAAGATCGTGAGCGACACTGTGCAGGGCCTGGAGCTGGATATAGATGGCCAGGAGATGCACACCCGCCTGATCGGCGAGTTTAACGCCTACAATCTGCTGGCAGTGTATGCTACTACGGTACTGCTCGGCGTGGACAAAATAGAAGCACTGACCATCCTTAGCGCACTGACTCCACCGGAGGGCCGCTTTGACCAGATCGTATCTGCACATGACAAGATTGTAGGCATAGTGGATTACGCGCATACACCTGACGCGCTGAAGAATGTGCTTCACACGATCAATGCCATCCGCCAGGGCAATGAGACGCTGATCAGCATCGTAGGGTGCGGTGGTGACCGCGATGCAGCCAAGCGCCCTGTAATGGCTCAGGTAGCGGCACACCTGAGCGATAAGTGCATCCTGACCTCAGACAATCCGCGCTCGGAAGATCCCAACGAGATACTGCGCCAGATGAATGAAGGTGTAGAGATCACAGAGCGCCGCAAGGTACTCTCTATCACTGATCGCCGCGAAGCCATCCGCACGGCCTGTATGATGGCCAATAAGGGTGATATCATCCTGCTGGCGGGCAAGGGACATGAAAAGTATCAGGAGATAAAGGGTGTGAAACACTCTTTTGACGATAAAGCTGTGTTGAAAGAATTGTTTAACGAACTCGGTAAATAAAATGCTGTACTACCTATTCAACTATCTGAGGTCGCATTACAATATGCCGGGTGCAAACCTGTTCACGTATATCTCTTTCCGTGCGGCCACTGCTATGATCCTCTCTCTGGTCATCTCTATGATCTATGGCGGCAAGATCATAGCCTATCTGAAGCATAAGCAAATAGGCGAGACCATCCGAGAGTTAGGTCTCCAAGGAGAAAACCAAAAGAAAGGTACACCTACTATGGGTGGCCTGATCATACTCGGCGCGATACTCGTGCCAACACTGCTCCTGGCTCGCCTGGATAACGTATACATCATACTAAGCCTTATCACTACAGTATGGCTAGGCGCTATAGGGTTTGCAGATGACTACATCAAGGTATTCAAGAAAGATAAAAAGGGACTTGCCGGGACATTCAAGATCATCGGCCAGGTGGGCCTCGGCCTCATAGTAGGAGCCGTCCTGTATTTCAATAAGAACGTTTACACCAAAGAGGAGATTCCGGCTACTGCGGTTTCTTCCTATCAGCAGTCACAGTTATCTCAGGTGCGTGATGATCGCGGGCAGGTACACTATCTGGTACAGGTGCGCGACCAGACTACATCACTCCCTTTTATTAAGACCCATGAGTTTGACTACTCTATGATCCTGAGTGCGATCAATCCTGATTGGGTTAAATACTCATGGCTGATCTTTATTCCCGTAGTGATCTTCATCATCACCGCCGTATCCAATGGTGCAAACCTGACGGATGGTATAGATGGGCTGGCCACAGGTACGTCTGCTATCGTGGGTTCGACCTTGTTAGTATTCGCTTACCTGTCTGGCAACATCATCTTCGCCGACTACCTGAATATTATGTACATCCCAAACTCAGGTGAGCTGACCATCTTCCTCGCGGCCTTTATCGGGGCTTGTGTTGGCTTCCTCTGGTGGAATGCATATCCGGCACAGGTCTTCATGGGAGACACCGGGTCCCTGGCACTGGGTGGCATCATAGCCACACTGGCTATCGCTACGCGCAAAGAACTCCTGCTCCCCCTGATGTGCGGCATATTCCTGATAGAAAATGTATCTGTGATGATGCAGGTTTCTTATTTCAAATACACGAAGAAGAAGTATGGCGAAGGCAGGAGGATATTTCTCATGTCGCCGCTACACCATCACTATCAGAAGCTGGGCTGGCATGAGAGCAAGATCGTATCGCGCTTTTGGATCATAGGAATTTTGCTGGCGGTGCTTTCCATAGTGACATTAAAGATTAGGTAAAAGTGAGTAAGAGGCTCGTCATATTAGGTGGAGGTGAGAGTGGGGCTGGTACTGCGGTACTAGGCCTCAAGCAGGGCTATGACGTATTCCTGAGTGATAAGGGCAAAATAGCTGACAAGCACAAAGCTATACTAAACGAATACAAAGTGGACTATGAAGAGGAGCAGCATACAGAGGCTAAGATCCTGAATGCTGACCTCGTGATGAAGAGCCCCGGCATACCAGAGAAAGCAGACCTCATAAAAAAGCTGCGCGCACAAAATACGCGCATCGTATCTGAGATAGAGTTTGCGAGCTGGTATACGGATGCTAAGATCGTAGGTATCACAGGTGCCAATGGTAAGACCACGGTGACCTCGCTCACCTATCATATCATGAAGGAGGGCGGTATGAATGTCGGACTCGGCGGCAATATCGGGAGGAGCTTTGCCATGCAGGTGGCCACGGAAAACTATGAGCACTATGTGCTGGAGATATCGAGTTTTCAGCTGGATGATATAGAGACTTTTCGTCCGCATATCTCCATTCTGACCAATATCACTCCCGACCATCTGGACCGCTACAACTATGAGCTGCAAAACTATGTGACAGCAAAATTTGCTATCGCAAAGAACCAGACGGCAGAAGACTATTTTATCTACTGCGCGGAAGATGAGATCACGATGCAGAACATAGATAAGTATCCGACTGCTGCAAAGAAAATACCATTCGCCTATGATCAGGTGATCACAGAGGGCGCTTATGTCAAAGACGAAACCATTCAAATATCTATAAACAACAACAACCCTTTTACTATGTCAATCCAAGAACTCGGGATCAGAGGTAGGCACAATGTCTACAACTCTATGGCTGCTGGGATAGTAGCAAACATTTACGGCCTCCGCAAGGAGCAGATACGCGAGAGCCTCGCCAACTTCAAAAGCCTCGAGCATCGCCTCGAGACTGTGACGAAGATCCGTGGCGTCGAGTTTATCAATGACTCTAAGGCCACTAACGTAAACTCTACCTGGTATGCACTGGAGTCGGTGAGCAAGCCGATCATCTGGATAGCCGGTGGTGTGGACAAGGGCAACGACTACTCTGTACTGGAGGGCCTGGTCAAAAAGAAGGTGCGCGCCATGATCTGCCTCGGTGTAGACAATACGAAGCTACACTCTGCATTCAGCAAGCATGTAGACATCGTGATCAACTGCACGAATATGCGGGACGCCGTACGCATGGGCTACCAACTCAGCAATCCTGGTGATGCCGTGCTGCTGTCACCGGCCTGCGCTTCCTTCGACCTCTTCCAAAACTATGAGGACAGGGGCAAGAAATTTAAAGATGCTGTGATACAGCTCTAAGCTGCGCTTTTGTGAAAACGACAAATTGAATGGTTGTGCTGTCCTATAGGGCACTAGCCCAAAATGTAGTAACGATATGAAGGAGACTGTCAATAAAACATTTGAATACCTGAGGGGTGATCGTATCATCTGGCTCGTGGTGATCGTGCTTTTTGTCTTCTCCATGCTGGCCGTATATAGCGCATCAAGTAGCCTCGCATTCAAAAATGCTGATGGCAACTCATCCCACTATCTCTACAAGCAGATACTGAGTGCGCTGGGTGGCATCCTGCTCATGTACTTTGCACACATGGTAGACTACAGGTACTTCTCGCGCATCGCGCAGATCCTGTGGATCATCTGTGTGCCGCTGCTGCTGTACACCATGTTCTGGGGTACGAGTATCAATCATGCCAGCCGCTGGATCAGGCTGCCGCTGATAGGCTGGACCTTTCAGACGTCAGACCTGGCCAAACTCGCAGTGATCATGCTTTTAGCACGTATGCTCTCCAAGAATCAGGACAAGATGGATGACTTCCGCAAGACGGTGCTGCCTATGCTCGGCGTAGTGCTGGTACCCTGCATGATGATCGCCAAGGACAACCTGTCCACCGCGCTCATCCTGTTTTTCACTTCGGTATTCATCCTTTTTATAGGCCGTCTGGCTATCAAGCATCTGGCGCTGCTCTTTGCGGCCAGTGCGGTGGTGATCGGGTTGTTCCTCGCCGTACTGCTGCTCACGCCGGACAGCGTGCTGGCCCACATGGGCCGTATGCCTACGTGGAAGAAACGTATACAAACACATTTCATCAATAAAGAGCCAAATGCTGACGATGATTATCAGCAGCGCCAGGCGCGCACGGCCATCGCACGCGGCGGTATTCTGCCAAACGGTCCTGGCAACTCGATGCAGAAGCACTTCCTGCCAGAGGCATATTCGGATTTCATTTTCGCCATCATCATAGAGGAGTATGGACTGATCGGTGGGATCTTCATCGTCTTCATCTACCTACTGCTACTCTATCGCTGCATCAGGATCGTGATGGATGCACCGAAAGCCTTCGGAGCTTTCCTGGCCGTAGGCCTAGGCGTAAGCCTCGTACTACAGGCTATGATCAATATGGCGGTAGCGGTGGGATTGTTTCCCGTCACCGGTGTGACATTGCCACTGGTAAGCATGGGCGGTAGCTCTGTGGTATTTACAAGTATAGCCTTTGGAATTATTCTCAGTGTAAGTAGAAATATAGAGGCAAGTCAAGAACAAGAAGAAGAGCTGGCGACAGCATAAATATATGTCAGGCAAAAGGTTCATAATAAGTGGTGGTGGTACCGGGGGGCATATCTTCCCTGCGATAGCTATTGCCAATATGCTGAAGAAGCAGTTGCCTGACTGCGAGATACTTTTCGTCGGTGCGGATGACCGCATGGAGATGCAGCGTGTACCAGAGGCCGGCTATAAGATCAAGGGATTGACCATCGCCGGTTTTCAGAGAGGACAAATCCTGTCTAACCTCGGCCTGCCTTTCAAAGTGATCGGCAGCCTCAGCGCGGCGCGCAGCATCGTGAAAGAATTTAAGCCAAGTGCAGCGATAGGTGTAGGCGGCTATGCCAGCGGCCCGCTGCTGATGGCTGCAAGCCTCTCGGGTGTGCCATGCATCATACAGGAGCAGAATTCCTTTGCAGGAATCACCAATAAGATCCTTGCCCGTAGGGCAAAGAAAATATGTGTGGCCTATGATGGTATGGAGACTGTTTTCCCTGCGGAGAAGATCGTACTGACGGGCAATCCGATTCGTGCAGAGATCATACATGATGACATCAGCCACAAAGATGCCTACTCTTACTTTGATCTGGATGAAAACAAAAAGACCATCCTCATCATAGGCGGTAGCCTCGGTGCGCGGACGATCAATGAGAGTATTTATGCATTTGCAGATAAGATAAAAGGCACAGGCACACAGCTACTGTGGCAGACTGGCAAAGTCTGGGCAAAAGAGAACCCTGATACAGAGAACATTCATCAGACGCAATTCATAGTGAGGATGGACTATGCGTATGCAGCGGCAGACATTATCATCTCGCGCGCTGGTGCGCTGTCTATAGCAGAGCTGCAGAATATAGGCAAGCCTGTGGTACTCGTGCCATCGCCCAACGTGACAGAAGACCATCAGACGCACAATGCGATGGCGCTGGTCAATAAAAACGCCGCCATACTGGTGCGCGACAGCGAGGCAAAAGTCAAGCTGATGACTACGGCCATGCAGCTACTCAGAGATGAAGCGAAGAAAACTGAATTGAGTAATAACATAAAAAAAATGGCGATCACTGACGCAGCCGAGCGCATCGTGCGTGAGATCTTGGAGGTCGCCAAAGATTAGGATTGAAATTGATAAACAAATAAAAAGCGCCCTGTATTTACCCTCTCCTTTGGAGAGGGCAGGGTGAGGTGATATGAATCTGAAAGACATAAAGAAGATCTACTTCCTCGGTATCGGCGGGATAGGCATGTCGGCCCTGGCACGTTATTTCAAATCTATCGGTGCGGAGGTGAGCGGCTATGACCGTACGCCTACTGCGCTCACGGATCAGCTGAAAGCAGAAGGCATCGAAGTGATATTTGAAGATAAGGTAGAGCTGATGCCAAAGGAGCTGGATATGGTGGTCTATACACCGGCCATACCTAAGGATCACAAGGGCTTCAACTTTTACAAAGACAACAACTACAACCTCAAGAAGCGCAGCGAAGTACTCGGCATCATTAGTGCAGACAATTTTGCGATCTGTGTAGCCGGCTCTCATGGCAAGACGACTGTATCTGCTATGATCGCGCACATCCTGACGGATAGCGGCTATGGCTGCAGTGCCTTCCTGGGAGGTATCGCTACCAACTACAACTCTAACTACATCAAACACGCTAACGATGTAGTAGTGATAGAAGCCGATGAGTTTGACCGGTCCTTCCACCGTCTCTCGCCGGATATGGCGGTGATCACTGCGGTAGATACTGATCACCTGGATATCTATGGCTCTAAGGAAAAGATTGAGGATGCCTTTGTCGAGTTTACGGAGAAGATAGCAGAAGATGGTCTGCTGGTGATCAAGCAAAGTTCGCCTATAGAGGATCGTCTGCCTACGCTGGACAAAGCTTTCTACAGCCTGTCAGATGAGAACGCGGATGTATACTGCTCCAAGTACTGGGTAGTAGATGGCGGCTATGTTTTCAATATCATGTACTATGGCAAAGAGCTGATCGCCTTCCGTCTGAATATCGGTGGCTTCCACAATATCGAGAATGCACTGGCTGCCTTTACTATTGCCAAAGAGCTGAAGATATCTAACGAGAATATTAAGACGGCACTCGCTTCTTTTAAGGGCATCAAGCGCAGGTTTGAGACCATTGTAAAGAATGACAAGGTTGTTTTCATAGATGACTATGCACATCACCCCGAGGAGATCAGGGTATTCCTCGCATCAGTGCGCGAGATGTACCCGAACAAGAAGATCACCGCGATCTTCCAGCCGCATCTCTTCTCACGCACCAAGGACCTGGCCGATGGCTTTGCAGAGCAACTAAGCATAGCAGATGAAGTGATCCTGCTGGACATCTATCCTGCTCGTGAACTGCCTATGGAGGGCGTGACGAGCGCTTTGATCTATGACAAAGTAAGCAGCAAGAGCAAACTGAATATTAAAAAAGACGAGCTACTGGATACGCTAAAAGGTAAACAACTGGAGGTGGTAGTGACGATTGGTGCAGGGGACATTGACAAACTGGTGCAGCCGATCAAGGAACTTTTAACCAAATAATAAATGGACATGAAAACAGTAAAATTATTAATCGCAGTCATTTTTACAATGGCGGTTTCTATTGGAGTAAAGGCTCAGGAAAAATATGAGTATGCATCCGTAAAATTAGTAGCGACAGGTATGGGGCAAAAAGGATATGTCGCCGTTTCGCAAGAGAATAAATATGAAGAAATAGAGGTAAAAGTAACTCAGGGCATTCTTCCTGACAATCTATCTCCAGCTATCGAGGTGGTAAATAAAATGTCACTGCAGGGATGGGAAGTATATAACACAACTGGATATGCAAGTCCCAATTATTGTGTTCACTATTTCCTCAGAAAAAAGAAAAACTAAATCATGAAAACAGTAAAACTATTAGTCGCCGTCATTTTTTTAATGACAATCTCCATTGGAGCCCAGGCTCAGGATAAGTATGAGTATGCGACAGTATCATATCGTTGCGGGAGTTTTTTATCAAAAGGTACAATTTCTATTTCGCAACAAGGCAAATATGAAACGATAGAGTTCAAATTATCTGAAGGTGGGGTTTTCGACAATTTCACACCTGTAATCGAGGTTGTCAATAAACTGAGTCAAGAAGGATGGGAAGTTTATGGCACTACAATAGCAGTTTCCGACAAATATCCTACGACTCTTTATTATCTCAGAAAAAAGAAAAATTAAAAAAATCCGAGTCGGAGTCTCACGTCTCTAGTCTCTTATCTCAAGTCTTAAAAAAGAAATGAAAAAATTCTGGAACATATTCAAGAAGGTGATGCTGGTGCTCTCAGTGACTGCATTTGTGGTCCTGTTTGTCTTCACGCTCACATCTGCCGTGCAGCAGAAAAAATCGCTTGTATGTTCTTCTATACAGGTAAAGATCGATTATGAGTCTGGTGTGAGTTTCCTTACCACAGATGAAATCACAGCCAAAGTGAACTCTTTGGCCGGAGGCCAGATCACCGGCAAACCCTTGTCAGCACTGGATTTCAGGGCGATAGAGATGGGCTTGCAAAAGGATCCATTTGTGCAGCATGCACGGGTATATATAGATCATGCGCGTGTGATACACGCAGAGATCACGCAGAAGCAGCCTATCATACGGATAATCAACAACGACGGTGTGGGTTACTATCTATCAGATATGAATGATAGGATACCGCTCAGCGGTAAATTTACAGCACATGTGCCCGTGGCTATCGGTGAGGTGGAGACGCGCGAGGACCTTTATGGAGACAGTATCATCCTCTCTGAGATCTACGGACTGGCCAAGTACTTGCAGCATGACTCGCTGATGGGATCTATGATAGACCACGTGTATGTGCAGCCCGGAGGCGACCTGGACCTGTACACCAAGATGGGCTACCACACGATTCAGTTCGGCAGGGCAGATGCCTCGATGCAGGAGAAGTTTGACAAGCTGAAGACCTTCTACCGCGAGGGCCTGACCAAGGTGGGCTGGGAGCGCTACAGCGTGATCAACCTGAAGTACAAAGGGCAAGTGATAGGCGTACGCCGCGGAGGAGAGATAGCAGCCCGCGCCGAGGTAACCGAAAACAAGCCTGCAGAACCTACAGCAGATAAACCTGAACCGGTAGCAGACGAACAGCCAGCCGCCGAGCCAACAGAAAAACCCGCAGCAGTCCCAACAGACAAAGCGGCGAAACCTGCAGCAGATAAACCAAGGAAACCAGCAGCAGGCAAACCGGCTAAACCGGTAGCCGGCGCGGCAGCAGAAGAGGACAAACAGAGAGCAGACGAACCAAAGAAACCAAGATCAAGAGCTAAAAAAACCAACCATAAACGCAACTAGTATGCAGACCGTCAAAGAAAATCCGATCGTAGTAGGCCTGGACATAGGCACGACTAAAATAGCCGCCATAGTAGGTCAGCAGGACCAGTATGGCAAGATAAAAGTGCTCGGTATAGGCCGTGCAGACAGTCAGGGTGTAGCCCGCGGCGAGGTAGTGAATATCGAGATGACGGTCAATGCCATCAAGGATGCTGTAGCGCAGGCAGAGCAGCAGTCCGGCGTGGAGATCCGCTCCGTATACGTGGGCATAGCCGGTGAGCATATCTCCAGCAAGCAGAACCGCGATATCTACACACTGGCAGATCAGGATACCGAGGTATCTGACACAGACATCAAGGCCATGATCCAGAATATGCACCGCCTGGCGCTGGAGCCTGGAGAGCGTATCATCCATGTGCTGCCACAGGAGTTTTTCATAGACGGCAATCCGGTGGCCAAGACGCCTATCGGCATGTGTGGCAGCAGGCTGGAGGCCAATTTCCACATCATCACCGGCAAGGTGGCCGCTGCGCAGAATATCAAGAAGTGCGTAGAGCGCTCTGGCCTACAGATGATAGGCCTGATCCTCGAGCCGCTGGCATCCTCCGCCTCTGTACTGAGCGAGGAGGAGATGGAGGCTGGTGTGTGCCTCGTAGATATAGGCGGCGGCACGACAGACATCGCCATCTTCCAGGATAATATCATCCGCCATACAGCTGTGATACCTTTCGCAGGCAATATCATCACTGAGGATATCAAGACCGGCTGCATGGTGCTGAAGAAGCAAGCCGAGAAACTCAAGGTACGTTTTGGCAGCGCACTGCCACAGGAAAATCAGGAAAATGAGATCATCTCTATACCTGGTATCAATGGCCGCGAGCGCAAGGAGATCTCTATGCAGATGCTGGCCAAGATCATCAACGCCCGTATGGAGGAGATCGTGCAGCAGGTGTACTTTGAGATACGCAGCAGTGGCTACGCCAATAAGCTGATAGGCGGTGTGGTGATCACCGGTGGCGGCTCACAGCTGAAGCACCTCAAGCAACTCGTAGAATATCACACAGGCCTCAGTGCACGCATCGGCCTGCCTACTGAGTACCTGGCCAAGGATACGAAGGAAGACCTCAAGAATCCAATGTACTCTACAGCCATTGGCCTCATCATAGAGGGCATCAAGGAGCTGGAAGATCAGCAGCGCGGCGCCAATAAGCGTAGGGCTGAGGTCCTGGCCAAAGAGAAGGAAATGGCCGAGGCCGCCCTGCTGGCAGAAGCTGCAGCAGCTGCTACCGCTACTACTGTGGAGATACCCGAGGAGGTAGCGCCGCCGGTACACTTTGAGATGCAGCCGGAGCCTGAGGCAGTGAAGAAGCCGAAGAAAGACTCATGGGTCAAAGGCCTGCTCACAAATGTGAAGGATTGGTTTGAAGATGAAAGCGTGAACAACGATTTCCAGTAAAAAGTGAAGAACAAAACAAGAATAAAAATTCCCCTAACGATTAAAACTTAGAGATATGACTAACCTCCAATTTGATCTGCCAAAAGACCAATCTTCTATCATCAAGGTAGTAGGTGTAGGCGGCGGCGGCAGCAACGCTGTAAACCACATGTATGAGCAAGGTATCATCGGTGTGAACTTTGTGATAGGCAATACCGACTCACAGGCGCTCGACACCAGCAAGGTGCCTAATAAAATACAACTCGGACCAAAGCTGACGCAAGGCCTCGGCGCAGGATCTAATCCTGAGTGTGGCGCACAGGCTACGGAGGAGTCTATCGAAGAGATCCGTGAGATACTGAGCAAGAATACCAAGATGGTATTTGTCACAGCCGGTATGGGCGGCGGTACCGGTACCGGCGGCGCTCCTGTAGTAGCGCGTGTAGCACGCGAGCTGGGTATCCTCACTGTGGGTATCGTGACCACACCATTCTCGTTTGAGGGAAAAAGAAAATACAACCAGGCGCTGCAAGGTATAGAGCGTCTGAAAGAACAGGTAGATACGATCCTCGTGATCTCTAATGATAAGATCCGCGAGATGTATGGCAACGCGCGCCAGTCAGACGCATTCAACCATGCCAATAACATCCTGACCATGGCTGCCAAAAGCATCTCTGAGATCATCACCGTACCGGGTTATATCAACGTAGACTTCGCTGACGTGAAATACGTGATGACCAGCGGTGGTGCTGCGATCATGGGTTCTGCGATAGCAGAAGGCAATGGCCGTGCGATGAAAGCCGTACAAGGTGCACTGAACTCACCACTGCTGAATGATAACGATGTACGCGGCGCCAAGAAGATACTTGTCAATATCTCTTCCGGCCTGGACGAGCAGGTGACCATAGACGAGATCACTGAGATCAACGAATACATACAGGAAGTAGCCAAGGATACTGACATCATTTTCGGTACTTGTGATGATGCCAGCCTCGGCTCTAAGCTGTCAGTGACTATCATCGCTACAGGTTTTGAGGCTACTTACAGGCCTGCATTTCTCACTCCGGTGAATAAGGTGGTACGCGACCTGAATGAAGAAGTGAAAGCACCTGAGGCTAAACCAGCAGTAAAGGAATCACAACTCAACCTCATCAATCTGGAGGCGGAGCCGGTAGCTAAAAAGCCGGTACGTGAGACCCCGGTAGTAGCAGCTACGCCTACCCCACCGGTAGAGGAGAAAGTCACCCTCAACTTGGAGGAAGAAGAGCCATACACCCTCTTCTCTATGCTGGACACCAAGACGGAAGAAGTAGCCAGTGAGAATGTGGTAGTATTTGAGTTTGAGACAGCTGAAGTGGCTGAAACTACAGTAAGCGAAGAACTCATAGAGCAGGAGCGGCTGCATGAGGAAGTAATAGTAGAGGAAACTATAGTGGTAGAAGAACTGCCGGTGGTGGAAGAAACTTTCGTGGCTGAACCGATGGCAGAGGTACAGGAAGACATCATAGAGGTGACTACTGCTCCTGAGGCAGAGGCCGTAGCAGGTGAAGAAAAGGAAGAAGAAAACTTCGTAGTATTCAATGTCAAGAGCTACGAGACTGCGGCTAATGAGCCAGTAAGCAAAGAGTCTCTGGACCGCCAGCTCAATGACCGTAAGCGTATCCTGTCTCAGCTCAGCTACCGCTCTATGAATAAGGGCAACATGAACGAGATGGAGAGCACACCTGCCTACCTCCGCAAAGGTGTAGAAGTGCAAAACACCATGCACTCAAACAATACCGACCTGTCGCGCTACTCCATAGGCGAGGATACGATGAATCAGCGCCCGGAGGTCAAGAAGAATAACTCCTTCCTGCACGACAATGTAGACTAGTAATACAAATTCTTGTTTAGTTTTGAAACCGGCGCCTGTGGTGCCGGTTTTTTTATTTTTACTTCACAGAGGTCAAAAGTAATTTGGCTTTGACGACCATGACTTTTGAGGGTACAGAGAATACAATAGCGTAATGGCGAGTATAGCAGAGATAGAAGCGGAAATCATTGACGAGTTTGATCAGTTTGAAGATCAGATGGACAAGTATGAGTATATCATAGAGCAGGGCAGGTTGCTGCCCGCCTATCCGGAGGAATACCGCACCGAAGATTTTATTGTGAAAGGCTGCCAGTCTAAAGTATGGATGAGGGCTCAGATAGTAGATGGTCTCGTACACATACAGGTAGACTCCAATACAGCAATCACCAAGGGGCTTGCTGCATTGCTATGGCGTGTGCTGTCGGGCCAAAAGCCACAGGATATAGTAAATGCAAAGCTGGAATTTATAGACAAGACCGATCTGCGCTCGCACCTTTCCTCGCAGCGCTCCAATGGCCTCAGCGCCATGATCATCAAGATCAAGAACTACGCGGGGTTATACTTAAATCATTGAGAAGACAGCGATGGCATCGCTCCTACTGCCCACCTACACCGATATTCAGCTTCATTGGAGTGTGCAGTTGCACGTATTCTTCCAGACGGCACACTACATTGCCTTTGGGCAGCGCGTATCTCGGCAAAACATCTACACGAGATACCACATGCGACATATTACTTTCCTTTACTATCTCAGATGACCTGACCGGAGCGGAGTGAATCCTGAATCGGGATTCTACCAATAAAAACTGTACTACCTTCTCTCTATTCGCAGACTGTGCGAAAGAGTTTCCTGCTGTGAATATCAGCAGGCAAAATCCGATCCATTGCAGCTTTTTCATTTGCCCAGTGCAGACAGATTCTTTACCAGTACATTCAGGTCTTCTGTGACTGTATAGTGCTTAGCATAAAGATAGTTCAATTTGCGTACATCTTCCGGCAGATGGCGTTGCGTTTGATGGGCCCCTATATGGCTGATCACAGCGGGTTTCAAAGCAGGTAAGCTTTTCTGTGATTCGCTCCCTTCCACCCAGTAGCCGACCCATGTATTTGAGCCGATCAAAACCTTAAACCATCTTGAGAAAATGCCTCCACCAGATACAAACAATAGTACAGGGAGAAAAGGCAGCATCACGAGGCTCGAGAGTATATCAAACAAGCGCTTCTGCCTGCGCGTGATGGGACGCGACAGATTCAAATTTATATCAGCAGCATATAGGTCGCCTGCCTGATTCTTGGAGTTACTTCCTATCAGCGTGTCGGCTGTTTCGTTGAGTATCTTATAGTCATACTGATCGCCTAGTGTTACTATATCGCTGATAATATCTTTAAAAGACAAAGCTTCTGAGCAGAAGACAACCTCTTTCGGCTTATATAAACCAAGCGTATCAGCAATGCTATTGCCCTCGCTTTTCACATCGACCTCTGATACGAGTTCGCTGGATGGAGAGACTAGCCGTAGCACCTGTCTGGCACGCGGTAGTGTATCATCAGAGCCTACTATTACCACGCGATGATTGTCTACCCGCTCAAAGGATAGCTGCTGATAGCGAAGCACATTGTGCAAAAGTCGCGTGACCAGCATCACAAATCCCGTACACACAGCACCCAGCAATATAATAGCACGCGAGAAGCGCCACTCCTCCGGCAGGAAGCCATACAGTGCAGCTATTACCAAAGTGCCAGCTGCCATGCCCCGGAATATGGGACTAATGCGATAAGGTTTCTCATAGCCGCCGCTAAAATAAGTAGAGACGATCCAGATGATGATATAAGCAGGCACTACCCCACCGATGAAAATTTGCGGATAATATTCTTGCGCATTCTTCACATTGCCCGCCCAGAAGTGCACCAGGTAAAATATACCCGCAAAACTGAGCAGCCCATCTATCAGCAGCAGGGCAGATGATGACAGCACATTTAGCGCCAGCGTGACCAGTGCGCGGAATACTACCGCCATATTGATCAGGAAAGAAAACAATCCGGCACCTGCAGACGCAAAGTGTTTCTTTGCAAAGATGATCATAGCCTGATAGAAGACGCGCACATAGTTCAGACTCCCTTTCTTGGTAGATTCCCCTTTGTAGTGGATGATAGTGGTTTCAGCGAGATAGTAGTTTTTATACCCACCAAGTAGCACGCGGTAGCTGAGGTCTATATCCTCGCCGTACATAAAGAAGGTCTCATCAAAATAGCCGATCTGATCCAGCACTTCCTTGCGGAAAAACATAAAGGCCCCCGACAGTATATCCACCGCATGCGTCTCCGTTTCCGGCAGGTAGCTCAGGTGATAGCGGCCAAAGCGCGGTGAGTTTCTGAAGATAGACGCCAGCCCAAACATCTTATAAAAAGCTACCTCGGGAGTAGGCAGTGCGCGCTTGGATTCAGGCAGGAATATTCCTTTGCCATCTATCATTCGTACGCCCAGCGCACCTGCGTCCGTATGTCTCTTCATAAAACGTATACATACCTCAAAGGTATCTTCGGCTACGACAGTATCAGGGTTCAATATCAGTACATACTCTCCTTTAGCGATAGCGATAGCCTGATTGTTGGCCTTGGAGAAGCCCGGATTATCCTTATTGGCTATCACAGTGACCGTGGGAAATTTGGATCGGATATAGTCCACCGAGCCATCGCAGGAGTTATTGTCTACCACCAGCACCTCTACCTCCATACCTCGTGATGCACGAAGCACAGATAGCAGACATTGCTCCAGAAAGTACCGGACATTATAGTTGACTATGACTACGCTGAGTCTCAAGTATCTTTGGGTTTTTTAGACTGGTAAACGTAAGAATACTACCTGTATTTTTTACTATCAGGATGATTTGATGGAAGCATTTTCATAAGGCAGCCGGGTAGCTATGGACCTGCCTAGCGTTAGCTCATCTGTATACTCCAGTTCGCCGCCAAATGACACTCCTCTGGCTATCGATGTGATCTGTACATCATAGTCCTTCAGCTTGCGAGAGATATAGAAGATCGTAGTATCTCCCTCTATAGTGGGGCTCAGGGCCATGATCACTTCTTTGATTCCTCCCGCCTGCACACGCTCCAGCAGACCCGGTATATTGAGCTGGTCGGGTCCTACCCCGTCTATAGGAGATATGACGCCACCTATCACATGGTAGGTGCCTCGATAGGTATTAGTATTTTCTATAGCTATGATGTCACGGATGCTTTCTACCAGGCATATCTGCGTCTGATCGCGCATATTATTGCCACAGATATCGCAGAGCTCATGGTCTGATACGTTCTGGCACCTGGTACAAAATTTTATCTCACTACGCATCCTGTTCACCGCCTCGCTGAAGTAAGCTACTTTTTGCTTATCCTGCTTGAGCAGGTGCAGCACGAGCCGGAGAGCCGTTTTCTCGCCGATACCAGGTAACTTTTGAAACTCGGAGACCGCATCAGCTATGAGTTTGGAGGAGTATTTCATGCGCCCGGCAAAAATAGTGGTTTAATCCGACATAAAACCTATTTTTGCCCCCCAGCATAAACCCATACCTGCATGAAATTATCTATTGTCATACCGGCCTACAATGAAGGTAGAACCATACACCTGATCCTGGACAAGGTAAAGGCCGTACAGCTCATCGGTGGCTTTGAGAAGGAAGTCATCATAGTCAATGATTGCTCTAAAGACAATACAGAAGAAGCTATATTAAACTACCAGAAAGCTAATCCTGAACTCAATATCCAGTACCGCAAGCATGAGATCAACGCGGGCAAAGGTGCTGCCCTGCATACCGGTATCCGCGAGGCCACAGGAGAGTACCTGATCATACAGGATGCCGACCTGGAGTACGATCCTCAGGAATACAATATCCTCCTCAAGCCGGTCATAGATGGTTTTGCGGATGTAGTATACGGTTCGCGCTTCATGGGTGGGCGTCCACACAGGATACTCTTCTTTTGGCACACCATCGGAAATAAATATGTGCTGACTTTCCTCTCCAATATGCTGTCAAATCTCAACCTGACTGATATGGAGACCTGCTATAAGCTTTTCCGATCAGACATCATCAAATCCCTGGATCTAAAGGAAAAACGTTTCGGCTTTGAGCCGGAGGTCACTGCCAAGATGGCCCGGTATCCCAAGGTCCGCATCTATGAGGTAGGTATCTCCTACTATGGGCGCACCTACGAAGAAGGCAAAAAGATAGGCTGGCGCGATGGTGTACGGGCTATTTATTGCATCCTCAGGTATAACCTTTTCTCTTAAATCGTGTTACTTTAAGGCGTTTAGCTTCTTAGCCATATCCTTGCCAGATCACGTAGCTCCGAGAGGATCATGCGTGGATTCATTTTGCGAAAACTGACATTCTCCCTCAGGTGGACCTCTAAGGTTTCTATCCTGACATCTTGCCTTTGGGCTAGTAGCACCATAAAATCAAGGTCGAACAGGTATCTGCGTATGACGGTATTCATAAAAACTTCCTTGCCTTTGATATTAAATCCTTTCAGTCCGCACATAAAATCATCTGTGGGAATGCGAAAAAAGAGCCTGACTACAGACCGTAGCGACTTTGATGCAAAACGCCTGAACCAAGGTACCCTGTCGTAGTAGCTCCTGTCCTTTACACCGATCACTACATCACTCCGGTCTGAGCGGAGCACTTCTATCACATCAGCTATACTCGCGATGGTATACGGGAAATCAATATCTGTATACACTATCATATCGCCATCTGCTGCTGCTACTCCCTGCCGGAGTGCCTCACCCTTACCTTTATTGGGGGCATATTCTATCAGCTGGATATGGCCTTCTGTTATCTGTTCCTTTCCTCCCCGATAGATCTCGCTATCTGAGCCATCATTTACGATGATAAATTGCAGATCTGCATCATGTATATGCTCACGCAGGGTCTGCGCAGTATTGATCGCATGCTCCGCCCAGCCGGCAGATGGATTATAGACAGGAAGAATGATACTGATCCTCATACAGAGCCAAGCTGTAAATCATCACTTATTCTCATACACCTCTACCTTTACATCGTCCACACAGATGTCAGGCCCATTTTTATGCTCCACATACACCAGGAGTTCATCATCCGGCTCCATGTCCTGTGGTACCTGAGAGTAGAAATATACATAACCCCATTTATTCACAGTGAAGTGCCATATCTTATGCTCCGGGTTATCTATTTTATTCTGCAGAGCCAGAATGCGCCATTTACTTTTGCGATGCCCCTTTTCACTAAACATCATTACCAGCGGCGATTTGTGCCAGTTGTTATTCGTATAGTCTTTTGCCAGAGTCATGACAGATGCCTTGATCCACTGTCCTCCCTTTAGGCCCGCTTCCCGGGCAGTGGTCTTAAAGAGCAGTACTGTAGAATCCTTGGCTATGCATACGGACTGGTGGCCGCTATATGCTACAGTAGAATCCGCTCCCGGTCTGCTGTCTTCCAGGCTATCAGATAGCAAAGTTTTCAGGTACACAGGATGCGAAGGCTGAAATTCTTTAGTATCCAGCACAATGGACTCTTCATAGGTCAGTTTAGTTTTTCCAAATGACACTACATTAAAGTACCAGTTATTGAATTCGCTATTAAAAATATCCTCTGCCATCTGGTATGTCTGCATCATGACCTGAAATGTACACAACCCGAGGAATAGAATAAAAACTGCTGCACGGCGCCAGGAGCGCAGTAGCCACTGTATAGAATAGGCCAGAGGGATGCTGAGCAGAGGGTAGGCCTCGGTCATCGGGCGTGATCCGTAGCTACCCATATAAAAAAAGCACCACCAGCTGTAGATCACATATACATGGACTACAAAATAGACCAGCAATGGTATCCTGCCCGCATGTCTCTGCCGGAAGGTCGGCAAAAAGCCTATCAGAGAGAATATCATAATAGGACTGTAAGGCAGCCAGCCATTTCCTATACTGGTCAATCCTTCCCAGATATGAGGATGCAGAAAATCAAATTTTTCATCCGTATAGCTATAATATAAATAGTGCCCTACAGATATTTTCCAGTAGATTATTTGCGGCAGCAGACACACGGCACCGGTCACTGCGGCACCGATCAGCCATAGCCAGTTTTTTTTCAGGAGTGCTACCCGCTCTCTGATACTCGCTACATCAGCCAGTCCCCAAAGCAATGGTATCAGTACACAGTAGAGCTCATTGAATCTGGTCAGCGTGATCATACCACATATAAACCCTATCAGAATGACATAGCTGCTACGCTCCGTTTCATAAAATTTTATTGAAACGTACACGAGCAGGGCATACCAAAAAAACAGGTATGCATGGCTCATCGGTGCTTGCCCTACTACCAGAAAGTAAAGATTAGTAGCCAGCCCTATACTGACTATCACTAATGCTGTGACACCGTCACTGAAATATCGTCGTAAAAATATGCTGATCAAACAGAGACCCATCCATGCCCAAAAGATACAGGAGAAGCTGCCCAGTACCATATATATCATGGAGAAACCATCTGCCGGCTGCCCGAATGGTTTAGCTAATAGATGTGCCAGAAAAAAAAATGGCGCCTGCAAAACTGCCACCCCGGCAAAGTACTTATTAAAGTATTTTACCTCCGCATGCTGCCACGGAGAGGAGTGGCTATATTTTACGGTCCACGTCCGGTGCTGGCTATCCAGATCGTGATAAATAAACGCTGACGGGAGATAGGTATAATATCCCATAGCGTCCCCACCATCCGCGTAGTAGAATTTCTGATAAGGCTTCAGGCCATACATGGCTATCAGATATACGATAGCTACCAGCAGCAGAGCGAGATTAGATTTTAGATTTTTCATAGTGATGGCCATGGATTAATGTGCATCGAGCCAGTTGCTCCCTACTCCTGTGCCTATTTCTATCGGTACATTCGTCTTGATAGCATTTACCATTTTATCAGAGATGATCGGTTTGATCTCCTCCAGTTCATCTTTATGCGCATCAAACACCAATTCATCGTGTACCTGTAGTGTCATTCGGCTTTTCAAATTGCGCTTCTTAAACTCGTCATAAATACCGATCATGGCTATCTTGATCATATCTGCTGCCGAACCCTGTACAGGCGCATTGATCGCATTTCGCTCCGCAAAACCACGCACAGTAAAGTTGCCGGAGTTAATATCCTTGAGGTAACGCCTGCGGCCCATCATTGTTTTCACGTATCCATTCTTGCGCGCAAACTCAATATTATTATTCATGTATTCCTTTATACCTGGAAACTGGACAAAATAATTATCAATGATAGCCTTGGCCTCGCTGCGCGGTATGCCCAGATTCTCTGCCAGGCCAAATGCTCCCTGTCCGTAGATGATGCCGAAGTTGACACTCTTAGCCTTATAGCGCATCTCCTTTGTCACCTCGTCATAAGCTACGCCATATACTTTTGCCGCGGTAGCTGTGTGGATATCCAGCTTCTGCTGAAAAGCTTCCATCATACCCTTATCGCCACTCATCTCTGCCACGAGCCGCAGCTCTATCTGCGAGTAGTCGGCAGAGAGCAAGACATGATCTGCATCACGCGCTATAAATGCCTTGCGCATCATGCGTCCGCGCTCCGTACGCACCGGTATATTTTGCAGGTTGGGTGCTATGGAGCTGAGGCGGCCTGTAGCCGCGATAGTCTGATTAAAGGTCGTGTGTATGCGACCTGTCTTGGGATTGATGAGCTCCGGCAGTGCGTCTACATAGGTTGACTTTAGCTTGGCTATCTCACGATAGTCGAGTATCCTGGCTACGATCGGATATTCTCCCGCCAGTTTGGAAAGGACAGCTTCATTAGTAGACGCTTGTCCCGTAGCGGTCTTTTTATCCTGAGGGATATTGAGATGCTTAAAGAGTACCTCACCCATCTGCTTAGGCGAGTCAATATTAAACTTGAGACCCGCCAGCGTGTATATCTGATCCTCTAGCGCTGTGAGGTCCACTTGCAGCACTTTGGAGTACTCCCGCAGAAACTCTTCATCCACTTTCACACCCTCTCTCTCCATTCCGGCCAGCACAGGGATCAGTGGATGCTCTATATTATTCAGCACAGAGGTCAGCTCACGTGCCTCTACCATCGGTGCTATCACGCTCTTCAGTTGCCATGTGATATCGGCATCTTCTGAGGCGTACTCCGCTATTTTATCCAGCGGCACATCTCGCATATTCCCCTGGTTCTTGCCTTTCTTGCCTATCAGCTCTTCGATAGATACTGGTGTATAGCCCAGATATGTTTCGCTGAGGTAGTCCATGCCATGCTTCAGGTCCGGCTCAGCTATATAGTGGCCCACCATTGTATCATAGATCGGCAGGTTTACCTCCACGCCGTACTTATATAGCACATGCATATCGTATTTTACATTCTGCCCTATCTTTAGCTTTGTGGTATCTTCCAGTAGGGGTTTCAGCTTATTGATGATCGCCATCGTACCTGCCTCGTCAGCAGGGCAAGGCACATAGTATGCTTCACCATTGTGAAATGAAAACGACAGTCCTACGATATCCAGCACAAAATAATCCAGCCCCGTGGTCTCAGTGTCAAAACAATACTCCGGCTGTGCCTCTAGCCTTGCCACCAGTTCATCCAATGTCAGATCCAGGCCCTCCCCTACCTTCAGGTACTTATGCTCTGTATTAGTGATATTCCTCCCATGCGTTACTATAGGGAGCATATCTTCTTTTGCGTCCGCAGCAGCGGCCTTAGGCGGCTCCACAGTTCCGCCAAAAAGATCCGCTTGTCCGTTGGCGGCCGGGACGCCTTTTGTGCGCGCTATATCAGAGTTTGCAGTATAGGTGTCGCCCAGTATCCGCTTGCCCAGCGTGCGAAACTCCAGCTCTGCAAACAACTCCGTCAGCCTCTCCTTATTCGGCTCGTCTATATGCAGCTCCTCATCTGTCACGTCTATCGGTACATCGAGCTGTATGGTGGCGAGCTTCTTAGAGATCAGGCCCTGCTCTGCATGCGCCTTGATATTCTCGCCCATCTTACCTTTGATCTTATCGGCATTGGCTATGATGTTTTCCATCGAGCCATATTCCTGCATGAGTTTCTTGGCAGTCTTCTCTCCTACTCCGGGTATGCCTGGTATATTGTCTACTGAGTCGCCCCAGAGGCCCAGTATGTCTATCACCTGCTCGGGACGCTCTACCTCCCAGTTCTTTTTGATATCCTCCAGTCCCAGTATCTCTACATCGCTGCCCTGCCTGCCCGGCTTGTAGATGAAGATATTCTCTCCCACCAGCTGCGCATAGTCCTTATCGGGTGTCACCATATAGACCAGATGGCCCTCTGCCGCCTTCTTTTTGGCTATGGTGCCTATGATATCATCCGCCTCGTAGCCCTCCAGCTGGAGGATCGGAATATTCATTGCCTTGATGATTTCGCAGATCCACGGCACGGAGGCCTTGATATCCTCAGGCGTATCGGCGCGATTGGCTTTGTAGAACTCGTGCTCTATCTCCCTGTTCGTTTTGCCGAGGTCAAAGACCACGGCCATATGCGTCGGTTTTTCCTTATTGATCAGCTCTATCAGCGTACTGGTGAAGCCGCTGATAGCAGATACATTCATGCCCTTGCTATTGACCAGCGGCGTGCGGATCAGCGCATAGTACGCGCGGAATATCAACGCATAGGCATCGAGTAAGAATAATTTATTGTCAGTCCAGTCTTGACTTTTCATACATCACATGATAAGGTGACGAATATAGGGAATGCCCTGCGGCTAAAGAACCCAGGTGAATAAGTCAAACTAGATGCAATCATGCTTACTCAATTTCTTTGCCATCAGGCGGGAAAGTTATATGCATTCATGTATTGGTCTAAAGCCCCCTTTGGGGGTTTGGGGGCCGCAATGTATCTTAGCACCCATGGGCAGATTCACTGACAAGCTGGCCGGTATGGTCAAAAAGGGCAAGGATGTTTTCATCGCGCCCAATGCCACCCTGCTGGGAGATATCACGCTGGGAGACAACTGCTCCGTCTGGTATGGCGCCATCATCCGTGCAGATATGGAGAAGATCGTGATAGGCGACCGCACCAATATACAGGACGGCGTCATCTTTCACACCGATCCGGGCGTGACCGTGACCGTGGGCCAGGAGAATATCATCGGCCATGGTGCTGTGATACATGGCTGTACCATAGGGGATAATAACCTCATAGGCATTCGAGCCGTGATACTCAATAATGCAAAGATCGGCAACTGCTGCATCATCGGTGCCAATGCACTGGTCACTGAGGGTATGGAGGTGCCGGACTACTCGATGGTACTCGGATCGCCGGGAAAAATCGTAAAGACACTCCCTCCGGAAACCATAGATCGCATGAAACTCGGTGCCGCCTTCTACGTGCATGAGGCCGGCCAATACATGGAATAAGCTACAGTGAAAATACTCGTCATACGTTTCTCGTCTATAGGTGATATCGTCCTCACCACGCCTGTAGTCCGCTGCCTCAAGCAGCAAACAGGTGCAGAGGTGCATTTTCTCACCAAGCGCAGCTTTGAAAAGCTGGCCAGCAGCAATCCCTATATCGACAAAGTACAACTATATGGCGATAGCCTTCAGCGCTGCATACGCCGCCTGAGAGAAGAAAACTATGACCTGATCATAGACCTGCATCACAACCTGCGCACGTTCATTATCAAGCAGCAGATACGCAAAAAGTCTTATTCCTTCAATAAGCTCAACGTACAAAAGTGGCTGCTCACTACTTTCAAGATCGACCGCCTGCCTGATGAGCATATCGTAGATCGTTACCTGGATACTTGCCGTCCGCTCGGAGTGGCCAATGATGGCGCGGGGCTGGACTATTTCATCCCTGAGAAAGATGTGGTAGACATCTCCACCCTCCCTGCCGATTTTCACAACGGCTACATAGCCTGGGTGGTGGGAGCCAAGCAGGCCACCAAGCAGTTTCCCAATGACAAGATCATAGAGGTAATAGATAAAGTGCGTAAGCCTGTGATCCTGCTCGGTGGCAAGGAAGATCGCGCGTATGCTAAATTTGTGATGAATGGACTCATAGCAGGACGCATACCCGCCTACAATGCCTGCGGGGAGTTCACGCTCAATCAGTCAGCCTCCGTGGTGCAGCAGTCCCAGCTCGTAGTGACCAATGACACCGGTCTGATGCATATAGCCGCTGCGTTGAAAAAGAAGATCATTTCCCTCTGGGGCAATACCGTGCCTGAGTTTGGCATGTATCCCTACTATGGTCACACGCTCATAGATAATAAGATCATGCAGGTCCCGGGTCTCAGCTGCCGGCCCTGCTCCAAGATAGGCTACGATGAGTGCCCCAAGGGCCATTTTAGGTGCATGAGAAATATTTCTGACAAGGAGATAGCAGCAGCTATCAATATGCTGTACGAACCAAAACAATCTTAGTTAGGATCGTACTCAGGTCCCAGCGCCTTGATGGC
This sequence comes from Bacteroidota bacterium, assembly GCA_018267365.1. Taxonomy (GTDB): domain Bacteria; phylum Bacteroidota; class Bacteroidia; order Chitinophagales; family LD1; genus UBA1941. Next base: position 171,626 of record JAFDYQ010000005.1, read on the forward strand.
CAGCTCCAGTATCCACTCTTTGTGCGGATCGTATTCTTCCTTCAGATCATAGCTGTAGTGCCGGGCCACTATCTGCCAGGTGAAGGCTGAGAAACCTCCCTTGACGTCTTTGATGATCTTATAGCAGTTATTGCCCGTCTCCCGGTTGATGAGTTTGACCATCACCTTGCCCTGGCTGATGGTCAGGTCCTTTAGTTCTTTTTCAAACTTAGCTTTCATATCCTTCTCCAGATCCTTGCGGAAATGGCGATAGCCGCGCCGGCTGTCATTGGACTTTTCATCCTGTAGCTGGGCGTAGAGCTTCTTGGATGCGCGCACGTAGGGGAGCACCACACGGATACGCGATATATCCTTCCAGTACTCCATCTGGTCGTCCTTATTTTTAAAGGTGATGTAGTTGACCTGATGTAGTTCGATGGTTGTGTCTTTGGTAGCATCCGGTATCATACCACTGATGCGGGAGGTAGTGTCACGCTGAGCCGCTACAGCAGCACAGGCCATCATGGCAAGCACCAGTGATGAGATAAGGCGTTTCATACAGAAATAGTTGTATAAAGATACGCTATTCCAACGGTGTGCCAAAAGCTTTAGTATGAATAAGAAAGGCCTTGTTAAACAAACTTAATCGGATCAAAGCTGCTCCTTCAGCTCCTCCAGAAACCCGCGCAGTTTTTTTAGTGACTCGATGAGCTTCATCTTCTTCATTGCATCATCCGTACCGCCCTTCAGTTTAGACTTTGCACCTTCTATAGTAAAGCCTTTTTCCTTCACCAGATGGTGTATCAGCCGGATGGTCTCTATATCTTCTTTGGTGAAAAGCCGGTTACCCTTCCGGTCTTTCTTAGGTTTCAATTCTCCAAACTCCGTCTCCCAATACCGTATCTGCGAGGCATTCAATCCCAGCATCTCACTCACCTCACCGATGGTGTAGTAGAGTTTTTCTATTTCTTTTTCCTTGTAGGGCAAGCCCGGGTATTGAGTAGTGAGTATTGCGAATTGAAATATTGCTCAACAAATATAACGGTTGATACCAAAAATTATGCGTTGGCTGTTAAGCCCTCTACTTTGGAGAGGGTTGAGAGAGGTGATCAATCGAGTGTCTGTCCAGCATTCTGCGACCTGTCCACGATCTTCGCAAACATCGCATCAGTCACATCATTGTAGAAGAAGTAGATCGGATTGATGGCCGCATTCGTCTTCAGTACCTCATAGTGCACGTGCGGGCCGGTAGATTTACCGGTACTGCCTACATAGCCTATCACCTCGCCGCGCTTCACCTTTTGGCCCACGCGCGCCTTGGTGCGGCTCATGTGCGCATAGCGGGTCTTGTAGCCATAGCCGTGGTTGATCACCACCTCATTGCCATAGCCTCCATAGTCAAAACCCACCATCTCTACCGTACCATCACCTGTGGCGAAGATCTCCGTGCCGATAGAGGCTGTAAAGTCCAGCCCCGAGTGGAATTTGGTCACCTTATACACCGGGTCTACCCGGTAGCCAAAACCGGAGGCGATCCGCTCCAGGTCGTGGTTCTTGACCGGCTGTATGGATGGGATGGATGCCAGCATCTGCTCCTTACCTTTGATCAGCGTGGCTATCTCATCGTAGCTCTTGGACTGTATGGCCATCTGGTGGCGCAGCTTGTCTACCTTCTTGGATACATCCACCATCAGCTCGCCGTTGTCATAGCGCTCCAGCTTCTTGTATTTATTCACGCCGCCAGCGCCGCCCTCCCAGACAGACTCCGGTATCGGATCACTCTCAAAGAGCACCCGGTAGATATTACCGTCCCTGTACTGCAGGCCGTCCAGCACGGCATTGAGACGGTTCACCTCCTTGTCCAGTATCTTATACTGATCCTGCAAACCCTTGATCTCAGCCTTCAGCATTTTATCTTTTGGTGAGTCAAAGAAATTATAGAGGATAGAGGATATGAGTATAGAAAAAACCAGGGACGCACAGATGAACATAAACACGTTCAGCAGCCTCTTGCCCCAGCCTACTACGGCCTTCTCGTACTTGAGCGTTTGCGCGTTGAATATGTATTTTTCATTCTTCATGATAAGAACCGTTAATGAGAGAAATGAAACACAGGTTCTCGCAGGCAAAAGGCCTATAAATCGTCCTCTTTTCTGCTATTTTTACACCCCGCTCACAAATGCGGGGGCGACAAGATTACAAAAAATTATCCTTAGAGACCAAGACACATGACATCCAGCGAGATACGCCAGGCCTTTTTAGATTTTTTTAAAAGCAAAGGACACAAGATCGTGCCCTCCGCCCCTATCGTGGTCAAAAACGACCCGACCCTGATGTTTATCAACTCGGGTATGGCACCCTTTAAGGATTTTTTCCTCGGCAATCAGACGCCCCCTGCCAAACGTATAGCAGACACCCAAAAGTGCCTCCGCGTATCGGGCAAACACAATGACCTGGAGGAAGTGGGGGTAGACACCTACCACCACACCATGTTTGAAATGCTGGGCAACTGGAGCTTTGGCGACTACTTCAAAAAAGAAGCCATCCAGTGGAGCTGGGAGCTGCTCACCGAGGTCTACAAACTGGATAAGGACCGTCTCTATGTCACCGTCTTTGAAGGTGATGCAAAGGAAAATCTCGGCTTCGATCAGGACTCCTACAATGAGTGGAAGAAATACGTAGCAGAAGACCGCATCCTGAAAGGCAACAAGAAGGACAACTTCTGGGAGATGGGCGATACCGGTCCCTGCGGCCCCTGCTCTGAGATACACATAGACCTCCGCGACGACAGCGAGCGCGCCAAGGTACCGGGAGACCAGCTCGTCAATCAGTCTGATCCACAAGTGATCGAGATATGGAACAACGTCTTCATGGAGTTTCAGCGCAAGGCCGATGGCTCTCTGGAGAAACTGCCTGCACAGCACGTAGACACCGGCATGGGCTTCGAGCGTCTCTGCGTGGCGATACAGAAGAAGAAATCTAACTACGACACCGACGTCTTCCAGCCTACCATCCAGCACATAGCGGCCAAGGCAGGCAAGAAATACGGCGAGTCAGAGCGTACAGATATAGCCATGCGCGTCATAGCAGACCACATCCGGGCTATCTCCTTCACTATCGCAGATGGACAGTTGCTCTCCAGCACCGGTGCAGGCTACGTGATACGCCGTATCCTCCGTCGTGCGGTACGCTATGGCTACTCTTACCTCGGCTTTGAGCAGCCGTTTCTATTCGAGCTCGTGGGCCTCATCGCAGAGCAGTTTGCATCTGTCTTCCCGGAGCTGAAAGCGCAAAAAGATTTTGTAGCAAAAGTGATCTTTGAGGAGGAGGCGTCTTTCCTCCGCACCCTCAGCCAAGGCATCCGCAAGTTTGAATCATTGGAGAAAGAAACTGGTAAAACGCAACGCGTCTCGGGTCGCGATGCTTTTGAGTTGTACGACACTTTCGGCTTCCCGCTGGATCTCACGCAGCTGATGGCAACAGAGCGCGGCTGGTCTGTAGATCACCTGGAGTTTGACAAGGAGCTACAGATACAAAAAGAGCGCTCCCGCCGGGCTGCGACCTCTGAGACGGGCGACTGGATCACCGTCGGCGATGAGACACCGACACAATTCATAGGCTACGATCACCACCAGAGCGATGCCCACCTCGTGAAGTACCGCAAGGTAAAAGCAAAGGATGCAGAAGTATATCAACTCGTACTGGACAAAACGCCTTTTTACGCAGAGAGTGGTGGCCAGGTAGGTGATACAGGTGTCCTCGATTTTGGCGGCGAGAAAATAGACGTGCTCGATACCAAGAAAGAGAACGACCTCATCATCCACTTTACCAAGAAACTCCCATCTAAACTGGAAGTAGAAGTAGCGGCAAAAATCAACGTACCACGCCGCAACGATACGATCAAGAATCACTCGGCCACGCACCTTCTGCAGGCTGCCCTGCGCCAGGTGCTCGGCCACCACGTACAGCAGAAAGGCTCGCTGGTCAATGCTGACTACCTTCGCTTTGACTTCTCACACTTCTCCAAGGTGACCACCGAAGAACTCGCTCAGGTAGAGAAGATCGTAAACGACAAGATCATGGAGAATGTTCATCTGGAGGAGCAGCGCAATGTGCCGTTTCAAAAGGCAGTGGACAGTGGTGTCACAGCACTCTTTGGAGAGAAGTACGGCGAGTTCGTACGCGTCATCACTTTTGACCGCAATTTCTCTAGTGAGCTATGTGGTGGCTGCCACGTACCCGCTACGGGCGCTATCGGCCTCTTCAAGATCGTATCAGAAAGCTCTACCGCTGCCGGCGTGCGCCGCATAGAGGCCGTGACTGGCCGCAAGGCGCTGGAGTACGTCAATAAGAACATAGCAGACCTCACAGCTATCTCCGAGATACTCAATAATCCAAAGAACATCATCAAGTCGGTAGAAGAACTCAGCCGCGATAATGATGCGCTCAAAAAAGAAGTAGAAGCTTTTATCACCAAGGAAACTACTACCGTCAAAAATGAGCTGCTGGCTAAGAAGCAAAACATAGGTGGCATCACCTTCATCGGTGAGATCGTATCACTCAGCTCGGCTGACGCTGTAAAGAACCTCTGCTATATGCTGAAGGGTGAGAGTACTGATTTCGTCTTTGCTATCGGTGCCAATATTGGCGGCAAGGCAAGCCTGCACATCATGATAGCCGAGAATCTGGTAAAAGATAAAAACTGGAATGCCGGTGCCTGGATCAAAGAGGTATCTCCGCTCATCAAGGGCGGCGGCGGCGGCCAACCATTCTACGCCAGCGCCGGTGGGACCAATGCAGACGGCCTGCAGGCTGCTGTAGAGGTGGTGCGCACTAAACTCGCCTAAGGCTCATGGAATCCGGAAAACGCTTCACCTTACCAGACCGCATAGCCGGCCTGATCATACTGTCGTATCTGATCATCGGCTTCTTCGCAGTAGCAGACTATGGGCTAAACTGGGATGACAGTTTTCAGCGGGACAATGGTCTCAACAACTGGAAATATCTCAGTGGTGAGGATAGGCACTTACTGCCCGCTTCGCTGGACCGGTATCATGGCCCGGTAGTAGAACTGATGATGATAGGGATGGAAAAGGCACTACATCTCGATGATAAACACGATATCTTTCTGGCGCGTCATAGATTCTGCTTCATACTATACATGCTGGGCGTATTAGTATTTTACTTGCTATGCCGGAGGCTTTTCGGTTCAGGCTGGCTTGCATTGACAGGTATGCTACTCCTCATATTGGCACCCAGGATGTTTGGCGAGGCTTTTTACAATCCTAAAGACACTCCATTTCTGGCTGCTAATATTTTTGCGTTTTTCACTCTGCTGTTGCTTTGCTCCAGCCTGGCGTGGCGTTATGTGATTCTCCATGCTTTCACCTGCGCATTTGCCATTGATATACGGATCGTGGCGCTGTTGTTTATTCCGGTCACTATCATAGCAGTATTTTACTATCATGAGATGTGGCAGCGGCAGCGTAGATATCTGACTATCCGGTTGGTCGTTTATGCCGTTTTCTGTCTCGGTATGATGGTATGCATGTGGCCCATTTTGACATTGGGGCCTTTTACACAGTTGTATCTGGCTTATCATCAGCTTAGCCACTATGTAGCGTGGAATGGCCTGGTAAAATATCTCGGCACCTGCTACAGGGCTGCCGCATTGCCATGGCACTATCATTGGGTATATATTCTGGTCACCCTGCCTGAGACCCGGACGGTACTCTTCATATCCGGCGCCGGTATGATTCTTTATGATTTTATCAGGCATCGCGCCTGGAGAGATATCCGGATGGGATTCCTTTTTATCAGTCTCTTTTTTGCGCTTTTCCCTCTCGTGTTTCGCAGTCTGTCCCACGCTATCGTACTGGATGGCTGGCGGCATGTATACTATATATATCCCTACCTGGTACTGATCGGAGTCTACGCTGTCGCGCGTATTTTGACGATACATAGTGCAGCATTACGATTCATACTGCTCGGCTGTATCGGCTTGAGTCTGGCAGATGATATGTCACAGATCATCAGTATGCACCCATTTGAGAATGTCTATTTCAACCATACTGCTCTGTATGCCTTAAAACCTGTAGATGAAAAATTTGAAATAGACTACTGGGGCCTGAGCTACCGTCAGGGCCTCGCATATCTTATATCCCATCACACAGCGCCTGTGAAAGTAGCCGTCAAGAATTATCCCGGTATGCTAAATGCCCAAGCGCTGCCTCCGTCAGAGAGGGTGGCGATAGAACTCATGCCGGATACTGCCGGGGCCGATTACTTCCTGACTACCTACAGAGACGCTGATAAATGCCCCGGTAGCTATCTCCAGCCCGGGCGTGCATATCATATCATAAGGGCCCAGGGCAATAAGGTGATGGGTATCTATAAACTGCATTAGCATTAAAAAAAATACACCGCATCAGAAGGCTACCGTCTTCCACGATTGGGATTTTAAATCTACATATCAGAGATATGCCCCTTTAGCTGGTGACTCCCGTATTTTTTGAATTACTTAAATTTAAGGGTCTGTATGTCTGATGTTTTACGGCGTATGCGGCCTCTGATTCGGTCAATACCCTTGCGCTGGCATTGATTTGGATTTATCTTCGTAGTCCTATTTATTGCAAACCAAACTCTACTATTTATGAAGAAAAATCTCCTCTTCACTGCGTGTACGGTATTCCTGCTCGCAGCAATGGTATCTTGCAAGAAAGATACCCCCGCACCGACCTCTGACCCTCAAAACATCTCAAAATGTGGCCATCCGCGTACGCCGCCTTCCTGCCATCCGACTCCGCCGCCTCCTACGGCAGACTGTGGCCCGGCTACTATAGTAGACCTCAAGTCCGGTCAGGGTCAGACTGTAGGCTCTGTATCTGTATCCAATGATCCTGACTACCTCAAGGTGACCTACACTACTACCGGAAACTATAAACTGGATGACGTACATCTATATGTAGGCAATGCTAATCAGGTGCCCACACGCTACGGCAGTATCAATTTGAGTCAGTTCCCATACTCACACGATTTCAATAACAACAATACCACTACTTACACCTTTACCATCCCTATGGCGGCGCTGGGTAGCTGCTTCAGCGTATTTGCAGAGGCATCAGTACGGACCTCATACGGTGGCTGGGGCGGATGCTATGGAGGTGGCAGTACACAGGCCTGGGGCAGTGGCACGCGCTATACCGGCAGCGGCTGTGGTTACCACTCTTATGCTTACTACTTCAGCTACTGCAAGGCTACCTGCACGAGCGATACATGTCTGACCCCCGCAGCAGTTCTTTTCAATGGTGAGTCTTCATGGCCATATGGTACCAGCTCTGTGTCTGTAGGTGGCTATACATATACTGCCTCTCAGGTAGCTACTCAATACTATAGCCCGGACAATGACGCCAAGACAGCCCTGCTCCTCCTGGCTACACTGAAAATATATGGTACCAATATCACCATACCATCTAATATCAGCGCAGATGCTGCTACAGTAGAAAACTGGCTCGCCACACTCGGCCAGCTCACATCTACATCCAACTTCACTGCTCCTGCCAACGTAGAAACGGCTATAGCCAATGTGCAGGCATGGGAATCCAGCAAAACCTGCAATCAATAAGTAGATCAAAATATCACTTAAAAAAATGCGATCCTCCTGGATCGCATTTTTTTATTTAAGAAGCTCCTTCAAAGCTGTATGCGAAGCGCGATCCAGGCTTGTCTTTGCCAGTTTGACCATCTCACATCTGTTGAATGCAGCAAACTTTTTCAACGCTTTAGCAAAAGCTTTCAGGAAAGTCTCCGAAACTCTAAATCCTTCTTTTACCCACATATTGCGTATGATAAAAGTTTGCGTTGCCGCATCTGCCTTGGCATCCAGCCTGCCTGCAAACGTATCTCCATATAGCACAGGCAGTACAAAGTATCCGTACACCCGCTTCGGCTCGGGCACATAGCACTCTATGGTATAGTCAAAGTCAAATAGATTGACCAGTCGCCTTCGCTGAATGATAGCATTATCAAAAGGTGACAGGATATGTATTCCCTTTTGCGCGCGGATGGAGTCCAGCTCTTCCAGCTTCTCAGCAGTTGTGTAGAGTGTATCCTTGAGGCCGTTCACTTTCAGTTCTTGCAGTTCGCCGCTTTTGAGCATGGCAGCGAGCGCCTTTCGCACCGGCTCCTGCTGCGCGCGCCTCAGGTAGCTGATCTCTGCTGCCGCGGCAAACCCGCTCGCATCTATAGCCCCCAGTATGAGATGCCGCGCCATCTCCCGCTCTGTAGGCATACTGGCGTCTACCCACTGAGGCAGCACGCGCTCCGTCAGGTCATACACCTTCTGAAAGTTTCTCCGCCCTGCCACCATCAGCTGGCCGGCCATAAAGAGCTGCTCCAGGGCCTGCTTGGTGGTCTTCCACTCGTACCAGCCTTTTGCAGCTCTCTTTTCTTCAAAGTCCTTTGACTGCAGTGCCCCTTCTGCTTTGATACGGTCATAGACATATTGTACCGGCTTCTGCCCTTTAAACCAATGCTGCTTGCCATCCGCAAAAAGCTTCTTGCGTGGCAGGGAGTACCGGTAGTCGCGCATGGGCAGGTATGCGGCCGCATGGCTCCAGTACTCGAAGATGGCCTTATCCTTCTCCATCAGTTCATCCAGGTAGCTCTTCTTGTAGTCCTTCACCCTGGTGAAGAGCGTATGATGATGTGCCCGCTCCACTACCGCTATCGTATCTATCTGCACATAGCCTATGTGCTCTATCACATTCAGTGCGCCGGCCTTGCCGCGGCCATAGTCACGGCCATAGAGTCCCTGTGAGTGTAGGTACAGCCTGCGCGCTTCAGATGGGGTGATCGTATTCACAGACTGAATGTAGGAAAGCCCCGCAAAAGAAAAAACCCCGCGTGGGCGGGGTTGATAAAAGAAGGTAAGGGTCATCGGGTCAAAGATCTTAGTGGATCTTCTTGATGTAGGAGTCGTCGCTCACCAGGTTGCGCAGCTTCATGAGCGAGGTGCGTACACTGGTGTCGATCTGCTTGTCACCATACAGTAGTACGAATCCTCCCATGAGGCTCTCGTCTATCGTTTCGGTGAGCTGCACATCGCCGAGGTGTTCTCTCTTTCTGAGATCGGCGATCAGCGTGTCGATTGTAGCTTGATCTAACTTCACAGCAGAGGTCAATTTAATAGGGGTTATATTTTTCAGTGTGTTATACTGCGTGTTGAATGCCTGGGCCACTTCATACAGGAAAGCTTCACGGCCTTTGTTTACCAGCAGGGTGATAAACTTGCTGGTGATCTCGCTGATAGAGCCAGCGAAAACCTTATTGAGCACAGCTATCTTCTTGTCAGCAGCTACGATAGGACTTTTGAGAAATACCCGCAGCTCTGGGCTGGAGCGTATCACGCTCTCTATAGATGCCATATCCTTGTGGGCTGCTTCTAGCTGGCCTTTCTCCTGGGCCAGGTCCAGGAGGGATTTAGCATATCTGGTGGCGAGACGGTATGACATTATTCTTTCTTTTTAGTATTGAGATATGAGATAAGAGACGTGAGATCCCGACGGCTCTTTCCCTTTACCGAATCTTAGTTAGCGTTAGTTTCCTTTACCAGTTTTTCTACCAGCTCTTTTTGTGCAGAGTCACTGGCCAGGTCCTTGCGTACTACCTTCTCAGCTATCTGCAGCGCCATCTGGCCCACGGTATTCTTGATCTCTACGATCGCAGCCTTCTTCTGCGTATCTATCTCACGCATGGCATCAGAGAGCTTTTTGGCAGACTCAGCCTGTGCTTTGTCCAGTATCTCAGCCTTGATCTTCTCAGCTGCATCACGTGCCTCGGCCAGTATCTTGTTGCGTTCTTCGCGGGCCTGGTTCAGCAGGTCTTCATTCTTGGCAGTGAGAGAGGCCATCTCTGCGCGTGCGCGCTCAGCCTGGGCCAGAGAGTCCGCTATAGAGTTTTCACGTTCTTTCAGTGAGTTGGCTATTGGCTTGAATCCAAATTTGCCCAGTATCAATATGAGCAGCACAAAGATGATCAGGGCCCAGATAGCCATACCCGGATCTGGTTTTACGAGGCTGAATGCATCTGCTGCGAGGAGGACTGTGTTCATTTTGACGACGTTTATTTGTGTTTGACTACTTTCTTACAAAACCATTTTTGAGTGTAAAAACACTTCCGCAGGCAATCCCCTTGGAAGTGTTTTTATCTTTTAGATTACTTTGCAGTAAGGAATGCTACGATCACCGCAAAGAGGGCTACACCCTCGATGAATGCCGCAGTCAGGATCATCGCACCGCGGATATCGCCTGTAGCCTCTGGCTGACGTGCGATAGACTCAGTAGCGCCCTTACCGATCTGTCCGATACCGATACCTGCACCTACCGCTGCGAGGCCTGCGCCTACTGCTGCTATACCTGGCAGAGTCTCGAGAAGAAGAACTGAACTCATGGTTTTTATAATTAATGGTTAAAAAATCGATTACCTTACCCATCTGCCTTCGGCATCTTCCCTCTCCTTGGGAGAGGGAAGAACCTCTTGGGTTCCCTTTGCCATGATTAGCATTTTTCAATACTTATCGTAGCTATATCCTACAGGCCTCACTATCTCCCTACCGTCAGGCAGGCTCCATACGCACTACTCCATACCTGCCTTTTCTAAATACTTAATACTAACTACTAAATACCTTTTACTTCAAATACTATTAATCTACTGTATGGTGTCCCTCGCTATGGTCCTCCAGCGCCAGTCCGATGAATGTAGCGGTGAGCATAGCAAAAATGAACGCCTGGATAAATGCTACCAGTACCTCTATCGTGCTGATGAAAAGCGCAAATGGCACCGCGATCGCCGCACCTACTCCGGAGCCCGCCATGCTCTCACCCGCCTTGCCAAATACGAAGATCAGACTGATGAGGGATAGAACGATGATGTGGCCTGCGGTCATGTTCGCAAAAAGACGCACCATCAGGGCTATAGGCTTGGTGAAGAGGCCGATCACTTCGATGATCGCCAGGAAAAGCTTCATCGGCACTGCTACACCGGGCATCCAGAAGATGTGGCCCCAGTAGTGCTTGGTACCGCTCACATTGATAGCCAGAAAGGCTACGATAGCCAGTACCATGGTGAAGGCGATATTACCTGTCACATTAGCGCCACCCGGAAAGATGGGCAGCAGGCCCAGCAGGTTCAGCATGAGGATAAAGAAAAAGATCGTCATGATATATGGCAGGTACGCCTCATACTTAGGGCCTATATTCGGCTTAGCCACATCGTCTCGTATGAATACAAACAGTGGCTCTACCAGAGCCTGCAGGCCCTTAGGCGCCTTGCCGTGATTCTTCTTGTATGCACCTGCTACGGATGTGAAGATCACTATCAGGATGATAGCCGCCAGCAGCATGGTAAATACGTTCTTGGTGATAGACATATCCAGAAAGAAAGCGCCGTCTTCCTTTACTATCTTTCCTTCTTCACACTTGTAGCCGTTCACTTCTTTGCCTTCGGCATAAAGGAAGGTGGTCACTCCACTCTCCTTGGATATCAGGATACATGGCAGCGGTATCTGCGCCATCTCGAGTATATCAAACTCATGCGAGTCTGCGATGTGCTCCATGATGGCCGGCTTAGGGTCATAGTTGCCATCCTCTCTTTCAGCGGTGGTTTCTATCTTCTCCAGCTTAGTCTCCCCTTGGGCCATAGCAGCGGTAGCTGATACGAGCATCAGGGCGGCGATCATGAGGCGTATGTAGGATGTAAATTTCACGTGAAGGCTTGTTTTAACGCGGTGCAAAAATATTCCTTTTGACGGCATTTCAAAACAAAAAATAGCCCCCGTCAGTCCGTGTGGGAAACTCGTGAATATCAGTATCTCACATCCTCGCCAAACCCGCACCGCCACAACGAAAAAAGCCCCCTCAGAGAGGGAGCTTTCCTTACAATGAATAACAGAAAAACATTATCCATCATTTATCCCGACTGGTCGGGGCAAAGGCAGACAGCAAAAATATTATGCTTGGGCTGGAGCAGCAGCTTTAGGAGCGGCCTTCTTGGCAGCCTTCTTAGAGGCAGCCTTCTTGGCGGCCTTCTTAGGAGCGGCCTTCTTAGCAGCCTTTTTAGGGGCAGCAGCTTTGGCAGCTGGCTTAGCGCCACCTACATGTACGCGCTTCTGCAGCTCACCTTCCAGCTTCTGGATCTTCTTGGTCAGGCTTTGTACCTGGTTCATGCCGGCTTTGCCGTACTTGTCTACTACCTTATTGAGCTTGGTCTCGAGTTCTTTCCTCTTAGCTTCAGCGTTGGTCACTACGTGGTCTACGATCTTCTTGCCTTCACGCTCGTTGATCTTGCCCTTTTTCACGAGGTCGTCCACATTTTTTTGTACCCTCTCAGATGTCTTGGCTGCGTAGCCTACACCTGCATACAGGAGGCTCTTGAGTGTCTCCTGGAGTTTCTTGTTGTCTGCCATGATGTTGTCTTGTTTAGTTGGTTTAAAAAATTAATGTGTTTTATTTGTTATAAAACACATTGCAAATATAAGTGCGTTTCGCTAATTGTCAATGAAAATTCAATAAAACCAATGATTTTAACTAAAAATTAATACCTGATACTCCTCACCGGTTTCCTTTATTACTTTATCCACAGGTCATGAGATGGATCATCAGAAAGCTCAAAAACACAATAAAACCATTGCTATCACTGCATCTCAGTAAATTAAATTAATATTTAATTCAAAATTATAATAATTTGAATAGTGGATAAATCATTTGCATTTCGCCGGAAAATGTTTTGCTTTATCACCCCATAGCTGATCCGTATTACGTGAATATTACAGCCGCATTATATCTCCTCACCGGCCTGGTAGATGTCTACGCAGAGTATGCGCACCTGCGCAGTGTCACGCTCATCTCCCGCCCGCTGCTCATGCCGCTGCTGCTGGCCTGCTACCTCTCCGCTACCGGGCTGCGCCTCACCGCGCGCGACAGGCTCATGGCTGGTGCCATTGCCTTCTCATGGATAGGAGATGTCGTGCTCATGAGTGCTCGGGGCCGGGAGTTGTGGTTTCTGGGCGGGCTGGTCGCGTTTCTCATTGCACACCTCTTTTATATAGTCGCTTTCATGCAGGTAGCGGACAGAGAGGCACAGCCGGTACTCAGGCGGCATATCTGGCTGGCACTACCCCTGGCGGCATACTTAGCTGGTCTCCTGAGCGTTCTTATACCGGCAGTAGAGGTACATATGCGCGCGCCTATCGCCATCTATAGCCTGGTCATAGGTACCATGGTCCTCTTTAGCATCAATAGGTTCAAACGAGTCAATAACAGGAGCTTTGCTCTCGTATTTGGCGGAGCGGTACTATTTATGCTGTCAGATTCATTGATCGCGATCAATAAGTTTCTCTGCCACGGAGACATGTGGCTGTCAGGAGTATGGATCATGATCCTCTATATACTAGGGCAGTATTGTATCACACAGGGCATGATCAGGAACGATAAGCCTATTTTAACGTAAAACAGTAAAACAAGTATTGCATAACACAGTGACAAATTGTATTTTGTCAGACGGCTCCGGCCTCAAAAAACAGAAGAAGAAAGAATGATCTCTACCAGGAATAAGAACTTTGCGAAAATAGAAGACTACTTTGACTATATGGCCGAGACACTCGGCTATCCGCCGTATCATCACCATTTCAGCGCAGAGACCATCGTATCTGATGGCCTGAAACTGCATGTAGACGTGTACGAACATGACAAAAAAGCCCCTACGATCGTCTTTGTGCCCGGTACAGCTATCTACGCGCTCTGCTATGCAGAGATGATGTACAAGCTGGGCGAGGCAGGTTACAATGTCATAGGCCTCGATCCCCGTGGCCATGGCCAGAGCGAGGGCCCTCGCGGCGACTACACTATACCTGAGCTCCTGCGCGATGTGGAGGCTGCTATAGACTTCGCACACAAGCGTTTTGGCCGGCGGGTGAGCCTCATGGGCAGCTCCCAGGGAGGCATCATTTCACTCTATATGGCTGCCAAAGACGCACGTATAGACTCCGTGATCTGTCAGAACTTTGCTGACCTGACCGGAGAGGAGACCACCAAGCTGACCCGCCATCCCGTCCTCTTCAAGTACATGCGCATGCTGATCAGCAATAGCAAAGCCAGCGAGCTGATACCCAACGCCATGATCCCGATGTCAGCCTACATAGATATAGAGAGCATCCACGTGCGCTACTTTGGCAATCTGAGGCAGTTTATAGAAAATGACCCGCTCGCTCTAAAGAACATATCTATCCGCGCCCTCCAGAGCCTGGGCCAGACGGCTATGGACCGGCCGATAGAGAAGATCACGATCCCGGTCATGGTTTTCCAGGGAGATGCAGATACCATCTTCTCAGTGGGTTATACTAAAAAATTATATGATAAACTCACATGCCAAAAGAAAATGACCGTCTTCCGTGGTATGTCTCATGCGCTCATGAGTGAAAATGTAGATGATATCCTGCCGGATATACTGGACTGGCTGCGCCAGATCTATCCATCTAAGGCATAGTTTTTGTAAGTAAAGCAGTACAGTTTGCGTCTTAATAGCTTTTTTCAAAAGGAGACAATTATGGCATTTAAAGACTTCCCCGGTGGGAGTTTGGATGGGGATGAATTAGCAGATTTTATGACGAACCCCATAAACTTTTTCTTCGTATCAATCGTTTTATAATCTATATTGCCCCACGGTCCGATTATTTTCCTATTTTTGCAGGCTATTTGACCGGACCTGCGCATTTTTTGATCAGATAAAGTAAGTACATCCATAAATGAGACAACTCAAGATATCCAAGTCCATCACGAACCGCGAAAGCCAATCTATAGAGAAATATCTCCAGGAGATCGGCAAGGAGGACCTCCTCACACCGGAGGAGGAGGTGGATCTGGCCCGCCGCATCCGTCAGGGCGACCAGCTGGCACTCGAGAAGCTGACCCGCGCCAATCTCCGATTTGTAGTATCCGTAGCCAAGCAATACCAGAATAACTCTCTCTCGCTCAATGACCTCATCAACGAGGGCAATCTCGGCCTCGTAAAGGCGGCTCAGAAGTTTGATGAAACGAGGGGTTTCAAGTTTATATCCTACGCCGTATGGTGGATCCGTCAGTCTATCATCCAGGCGCTGGCAGAGCACAGCCGTCTGGTGCGCCTCCCGCTGAATAAGGTAGGCTCCCTGACCAAGATCAATAAAGCATTCTCAGACCTCGAGCAGAAATACCAGCGCGAGCCTACTCCGGAGGAGCTGGCAGAGATGCTGGAGATACCGGTAGAGGAGGTAGAGGCTACCCTCGGTATATCAGCGCGTCACGTATCTATGGATGCCCCATTCACAGAGGGCGAGAGCAATGCACTGATAGACGTGCTCAATAACCCTAACGCAGAGAAGACCGACCTCGGCCTGGAGTACAAGGAATCCCTGCAGATGGAGACTGACCGTATCCTCGCTACCCTCACAGACCGTGAGCGTGAGGTGATCAAGCTCTTCTTTGGCATCGGTGTGGAGCACCCTATGACACTGGAAGACATCGGTGAGAGCCTCGGCATCACCCGTGAGCGTATCCGCCAGATCAAGGACAAGGCCATCACCAAGCTCCGTACTCAGAGCCGCAGCAAAGCCCTCAAAGCCTACCTGGGCCAATAACCAGATCACACATCATGACTATACCGAAAGCCTCTATGCAGAGGCTTTTGTATTTCTATAGCTTATCTATCAACCGCCGGCGCGCGATCTTCCAGTCGCTCTGCAGCAGGCCGTACATATTCAGCGTATGTATCTTGTTGGTAGCGAGACTTCGCGCTGCCTGCCGCATCGTGCCTTCATGTACATAGCCCAGCTTCTTTTGCGTAGCGTTTGAGGCTGCATTGCCTACATTGACTGTCGAGTTCAGCCGCCTGAGCCTTAGTGCGTCAAATGCAAAATCATTGATCGCTATCTTAGCTTCGGTGATGTATCCTTGCCGCCAGTACTGCTTATTGATCCATGAGCCGGTGGTCGCTGTACCGGCAAATGTATTGATAGCCTCCAGGCTCATGATGCCTATCACCTTCTTCTCACTTTTCAGCTCTATGGCAAAGGCGTAGCTCGTCTTGCCCCAGTTCTTCAGAGACTTTTTGATGTAGGCTTCTCCATCTGCGCTGCTATATGGATACGGCACATTGGCCGTCTGCCGGGCCACATCATACTGGCCCACTCCTTCCACTATATCGGCACAGTCGCTCAGCCTCGGCTTGCGCAGTATCAGCCTTTCCGTTTCTATTCTCATATGTATCATTATTAAAAAAGCCCCTGACGGGGCTTTAAAATGTATTTGCATGGTCTCTTGTCTCAAGTCTAATGTCTCAAGTCTCGTTTAGAACTTCGGACAGAAGATCGTAGATGGCTTACGCTTGGCAAAGCAACCGACATATGCCGCAGCCAGCTCAAAGGCTCCCTGTGATTGCGATCCCTTTATCAGCTGCGATACGTTGATGTCATATGCAGCAGAGAAAGTGATGTGATTCCACTCTACACCTGCATTCAGTATCACAGCCTCTGAGTTGAGGCGGGCGTCATGCCAGGCTGCGGCATGATCACCACCTACCAGCCGGTACATAGCGCCTATCTTAAAGTTGCTGCCCTCACGCTCACGCTGGTCAAATACGATACGCAGGTCCATACCCATATCCAGCTCGTGGCTCACACCCTGATTCATATAGATGAATTTAGGCTGGCCATCAAAGCGGCCTTTGATAGGGAAGCGATAACCACCATGCACGGTAAACTTCATAGGCAGGCGTACACTCTTGTCACCGAGAAATGATTCATTTGGCCTGTTCAGGTGATCTGCTGCTGCTCCTATATAGCCACTGGCGCGTGCCCTGCGGCCAAAGCGACCGGTATACATCAGGCCCACAGATACATCCCAAAACATGAAGTTGTTATTGATTATCACATCCGCACTTTGCTTCAAAGGGTTGAATACGCCATTATCATTCTGATCGCCAAACTGGAGGTTAGCCGCATTGATAGAGCGCTGCCAGATAGCCGATGTGAAGCCGAGTGTGATAAAATGCTCATTGCGCCTGTCCAGTGATTTGTGGTAGGCTATAGAGAGGCCTACACGGTTGGTCTGAAACTGTGACTGGCCCGCAGCATCATTCAGAAAGTAAGCGCCGAAACCAAAAGCATCTCCCCTCATGAATCCCTTATTGGTACGGAAATCTACAGAGGCACTCGGCGTACGAAACATGGACACGGACTCATTTCTCAGGATAGAGCCCCACTGGCCGCGAAATATAGCTGTGATACGATAGTTGCAGTCAAAGGCACCTGTCATAGCAGGGTTCAGCAGCATAGGGGCAGCATAAAACTGGGAGAAGTGGGGATCTGTGGCTCCGCCAGAGCTTTGAGCTGTGGCCGACATAGAAACAATGAAACAAACTACTAGAGAGTAGAGGAGTTTCTTCATGAGTGGCGTCTTTTGTGCTAACATACAAAAAATAGATTTAAATACTCCAATTTTTAACGTATTAATGTGATGCTTCCATCATAGGATTTTTTTACGCCATCCAGATAGGTGACTTCTATTTGATAGACATAGACTGAGGTAGGCTGATCTACACCCATATAGGTGCCATCCCAGCCGGTCCACTGATTGCCCATCGAGTCAAATACCTTCTCTCCCCACCTGTTGAAGACACGCATACTCACGGTCTTGATCTTTGTACCATATACTTCAAAACGGTCATTATTGCCATCGCCGTTTGGTGTGAAGGCATTAGGTATATATGGCTCAGGACCATGTTCTATGGTGATAGTACTGGTCGCATTGGCGTAGCAGTTCTTGCCATAGTTTACCACCAGCTGGTAGGTAGTAGTCTCAAATGGTGTCGCCACCGGCACAGGGCAGTCTATACAGCTCAGGCCCAGAGCCGGAGACCAGGCATAGGAGTTGATGCCCTGGGTGGTTTGATTGCTGATGATGGGTACGAGAGAGATGCTGGTACCGACCACCAGGCTGGTATCTTGCGGCGTGATGGCCACGGTGATAGGATCAGGCTGGTATATGGTGATGGTCGTATCATACTCGCATAGCATACTATCGCGTGCGTGCAGCTGATATACACCTGCCGGCAGGTCGTAGAAGTCCGGTATCGTCTGCCAGGTAGTGCCGTCCAGAGAATACTCATATGCATAAGTATGCGCCGGTGTACCGCCCTGCACCACAAAGTGGATCTTGCCGTCTGAAGATCCCGGACAGTGTGTACTGTCAGCCTTCATTTCATACGCGCTGATCGGTGGCGGAGCTACGAGTGTAGCGGTCGTCACCTTTATACAGCCGTTGGCATCTGTCAGTGTCACACTGTAGGTGCCTGGTCCCAGGCTATTGTGTGTATCTGCTACCGCTGCACCGTCGCTCCAGGTATAGGTATATGGCGTGGTGCCGCCGCCCGGTACGATCTGCATTGCTCCGTTCGCATCATTAGCGCAGGAGATAGATGTGACTGTCAGTGCTGCTGTGAGTCCAGGCGGGTCGGTGAGGTGTACCGCCACAGGCTGCACACAGCCCCTGGCATCTGTCACCGGCAGCAGGTAGTTGTCACTTATAGTAGGATTGGCGGGCAGGCCGCTGGCCGTATCTGTCATCTGATAGTTCAGACCATTGAATGTGTAGTAGTACGGCGGATGTCCGCCCGATGCAGTGAGCCAGATCGTACCGTTCAGATCACCGTGGCAGAGTGGATTGGTAAAGTATGGCATTACTACTACCTCAGATGGCTCATATACCTCTACGCTGCCCGTAGCAGGACAGCCGAATGCGTCCGTCACATAGACAGTATCCAGTCCTGCCGGCAGGCCCGCAGCGGTGCTATTGATCTCGCCGGAGGGCTCCCAGTTATAGTTATATGGTCCGCTGCCATTTGCTACCGTGACCGTAGCAGTGCCATCATCACCATTGAAGCAGCTGGTACTATCTGCCGTCAGGGAGATATGCAGCACATACTGCGTATCGATAGTGAATAGCTGCTGCGTAGAGCAGCCGTTGATATCCACTACCAGCAGGGTGTCGCGACCGGCAGGCAGGTTAGCATTGACGTCGGTACCCGGTGTACCGTTCCAGATATAGGAGTATGGCGGTGTGCCATTTGATACAGATGCCGTAGCACTACCGTCATTACTTTCCAGGCAGTGCGCAGGGTTGGTGGTCGCGGTCACCAGTATCTGCAGCGGCTGATAGATATTGCCTGCTACCATGGCGGTACAGCCACTGGCATCCGTCACCACTACAGAGAATGGTCCCGCAGCGAGGTCGGTAGCTGAGTCTGCGGCAGAGAGGGAGCCCGTCCACGCGTAGCTGTACGGTGGCCTGCCGCCGGTGGTACTGAGGCGCGCTATGCCATTCTGGTCGCCATAGCATTTCACCGAGTCGGTAGAGGCTATCGCTACTATCAGCTGAGGCGGCTCGGTCAGATAGGCGGTATCCATTGCTACACAGTTATTGGCATCGGTCACTGTCACCGTATACATGCCCGGTGCGAGGCCTGAGAGCGGATCACTGCCCGCATTCCAGGCCACTGTATAGCCCGGCGTGCCGCCGGATGGTATGGCATCCAGGCTGCCGTTATTGGCGCCGTAGCACGTGATAGAGGTAGAGTCTATATCTATAGCGATAGCTACCGGCTGTGTGACGGTCACAGTGTTCGATACCGCTATACCGTTGCTGTCTGTCACTACGAGTGTATAGGTACCGGCAGGCAGGTTGCGTGCAGTATCGCTGGTGGTAGGTGGTGTGGTATTCCATGAGTAGGTATATGGCAGTACACCTCCTGTGGCTACCGCGCTCACTACACCATTGCTGTCTCCGTGGCAGAGATTATTGACCACGGTAAATACCACATTGATCGGTGGCGGCCCGGTGATGTGCACCGTATCCCACACACAGCAGTTATGCGCATCGCAGATGTGTATGTAGTAGTAGCCCGAGTCCAGGTTATTGGCGCTGCTCACATTGCCCACAGATACTCCCGGCGGGCAGGTCCATGTATAGGTATATGGAGTAGTACCCCCCGTAGTGGTAGTGGTGATAGAGCCATCGTGCGTACTCGCACCGGTCAGGTTGGTATGTGTAGCAGAGGAGGCCAGCTGTGCCGGTTGTGTCACATTGGCCTGGCCCAGTATGGTACAGCCGCTGGTGTCTGTCACCGTCACCCGGTACAGCCCTGCAGAGAGCGATGTCAGGCTGCTGGCATTGCCACCCGGTATGCTCCAGGTGTAGCGGTATGGACGGCGGCCACCGCTCACTGTAGCGGTCACTGATCCCGTAGCATCGCCATAGCAGTTTTCATTCACAGAGTCCAGCCGCAGCGTCAGCGGTGCAGGGCTCACCAGGGTGGTAGTATCATAGCCGGCGCAGTGATTGGCGTCTGTGACTGTCAGGTAGTAGGTACCTGGTGTCAGGTTAGTCAGCACGCTCGGATTGCCAGTGGCCGGCGGGCTCCATGTATAGGTATAGGGCGAGGTGCCGGCGTTCATATTGATCGTTATCCGTCCGTCATTGGCACCGGAGCAGGTGATCGAGTCTACTACTTTTCCCACCGGTATGTTATTGCCCATCGTGACACGCGCACTATCTGTGATCGTACACGGCAGCGTACCACCGGATATGGTACAGATGTAGAGGGCGGTGCCCGTGGGGGTCACTGTCGGGTTCGCATAGGTCAGTCCCACACCAGATGGCGGAGCCGAGTCGCCCACAGCACTCCAGGTATAGGTCAGTGCATTGGAGCTGGCAGTACCCGTGTGTACCGCATGCAGCTGGATAGGTGTGCTGCTGCAGACGAAGGTGTCCGGCGAGACGGAGAACCTATTGGTCGTATCTACATACACGGTCACATAGTCTGAGCTGTTGCAGCCATTGGTATCATACAGCGTCACAGTATAGGTGGTCAGCTGATCCGGATAGTCTATGGCTGTGTCCCGGTTAGCCGGAGTGGGGCCATGCGGTGTCACCGGTGTCCACTGCAGGTTGGCAGTGGTGAGTGGCGTAGTGCATACATTGAAGCGCACATTCGGCCTGCGGAAATAATAAGCATACGGCACTGGTGCATTTTGCTGCGCTCCCGTGAATCCGCACTGGCCACCGTTATTGGAGTAGGTACACCAGATAGACCTGTAGGAGGTAGTCGTGTACTTCATCTGCGGATTGATATTCGCATTGGTCTGATTGATAAAGCAGAAGTCTATGACCAGGTTAGACTGGCCGTCCCAGTTGTATGGCGTCTGCAGGATGTGCGTATTCCAGTTATTGACCGGAGTGTAGTTCGCTACATAGACGGTAGAGAGCAGGTTATCTGCTACGTAGCCTGTGAGGCTGTCTATAGATGGGTCCACGCAGCCCATACGTATGGTAAAGCCGTTGCATGTAGAGCCGTTGCCCGGATTGCCCACCTGCAGCGCTATAGACGTGATCTGCCCTCCCGATCCCAGCTGGCTGTAGAGTTCGCTGGCATGTATGAGTATCTGGTGGCGCGCACTTTTGTAGTAGTTGCCGTATGGAGATGGATAGGTAGACGCGGTACCCGTCTGTGTGTTGTTACCGGTGCCTACCTGCACGAGGTTAGAGGCACCACTGCATGGCGTGGTAGCCAGGCCGCACTCAGGCGTAGCTACTGCTACCAGCTGTGTGGGCTGGCCGGGGCATAGCATGGTGGGGTTGGCCTTGGCCTGTATCCTCGGGGCGTAGCCATTTACCCGTACTGTCACTGTATCTGTGCGCTCGCAGCCTGTGCTGGCTATGAAGTGCACCGTATACGTAGTAGTAGAGGCTGGCGAGGCTACAGGGTTCAGTATGTTATTTACCGCGGCATGGGTCAGCGGGTCCGTGAGTCCTTGTGATGGTGTCCAGACGACCTGGTACGGTGCATAGGTATTATCTACCGTCGCATTGAGCTGTAGCCCATCATTCTGGCAGATGGCACCACCCGGGCCTGCATCCATGGTGAAAGGCGGATTGAAGATGATGAGCGAAGTGTCAGAGCCACAATCACTGGTAAAGGTGTACTTGGTAGTGACAGATGGCGCAGCGAGTGGCGTATAGATCGTACGCGGGAAGGTCAGGCCGGCCATGGGGCTCCAGGTAGCGTTTGAGCCACCCGTAGCCGTGAGCTGTATAGGTGTACCGCAGTAGATGGCCGAGTGCGGATTTACCGTCACTTTGGTCAGTACGCAGATACTGTAGGCGCGCACCGCTGAGCCCGGTATCGGGCAGTCGTCGGTAGCCATATTGATCGTGAAAGGGTGGCAGCCGGTGTCTCCCGGGGCCGGCGTCCAGGCTATATGCGCGGTCACCGTAGGTCCTGTACCCACCTGGGTAAAGGTGGCACCGGGTATAGATGACGGTGCAGCATTGATATCTGAGGTGAGCGTGATGTTACGCCCGTTAGGGTCATGTACTGTGATATCAAAGCTGGTGGGTGTACCCGGGCAGGCACGGATAGACGATCCTGAGGTATCGGCATTTACGAGATTGAGGGGACTGCTCGCAGTAGGCGGTGGAGCTAGGGTACAGTTGATGATCGTGAGCTGCACATCTCTCATGGTAGAGCCTACCAGTACGCCATTATGATACTCCTGCACCATAAAGGTGATTACATCTACTTCGCTTTGTGTCGGCCTGTAGCTCAGGATGCCCGTATTGGGGTCAAAGGCTACAGGCGGTGAGCTGGTGACAGGCTGTGTAGAGGTATAGCTGCCTGTATGCGCTATTGGCCCATTAGCAGTGTTCAGCGGATTGACCAGCGTATACACCAGTGAGTCGCCGTTTGCATCCACAGCCCCGTTGGAGTAGGTGATCACTCCGGAGTTATTCACACAGGCAAAAGGGACCGGATTGCGTGTAAAATATACAGAGCTATTGGTATACGGTGTACCTGTAGAGGGATTGATACTGTTATTGATCACAGCCTGTATATACACGTTTTGCGAGGCCGGGCTTACTAGGTTAGAGATCGTCGAGTTGCGCGCGCCATCGGTCCATGCTACGGTCCAGTGCGAGCAGTTGTACGGCAGCGTGATCAGCACTGTATCCGTATACTTCATCACGCCCGGGTATGCACTGCTGAAATTGTCGCAGGTGGTCTGCTGGCCGGGGCAGAGCGTAGGCACCTGGGTCCCGTTAGGGTTGCTGGCCACTGTCATCGTATATGGTATGGATGTTCCATTGCAGCTATCGGTCACGGTCAGCTGGTTGCTCGGGCCGGATATGAGACATGAGCTGCAGCAGTCCCTGTAAAAATTGAGCACCACGGTATACTGCTGCTGGCCGGCACTATTAGTGCCCCGGTATATATAGGTGATATCCGCTCCCATGATGTGAGAGGCGTGTACCTCTCCTACCCAACCCAGACAAACGATCAGAGCCACTAAGGCGATGTAAAATTTCTTCATGGAAATTTGATAAGTCTAATGATCTAAGGACGTCCTTGTATAAGAGGTTAAATCTAAAGAAAGGGTTGTATATATTCAAACAATTTTTAACAAATAGCCCTTGCATTTGCTCACCTTCGCGGTACCGTTTGGTAGTCTTAGAGATATACGTCGTACAGGTCATAATTATTGCCTTGCCTGCACCCGAATCCCTTACAGATTCCCCATATTTTATAGCTTTAATTCAGCTAAAAGCATTTCATGAAGATAAAGCGCCTCCTGATCCGCATAGGTCTCCTGCTTGTGGTCCTTGCCATTACTGCCGGAGTATTGTACCTCATATACTTACGCCCCTTTATGAATCACATGATGGTCATGGAGACCGTCCATCCCGACCCTCAGCTCACCCTCGTGACCGGCGGCGGTGGCAATAGCGGCATCCTGACCTCAGACAGCGCCGTACTGGTAGTAGATACCAAAATGAACAAGGGTGCTACAGCTTTTTATGAGGAGGTAAAAAAAATAGCAGGCAATAAACCCATCATCATCGTCAATACGCACATCCACAGCGACCACGCCAAAGGGAACGCCCTGTACAAAGGTGCCACCATCATAGCCGGCGCGCGCTATGACAAAGAGCAATGGGCCAGCGAGAACGGTCCCGGAACGTTGCCTGGTGTATGGGTCTCTGACAGTCTCATCCTGCATCTGGGTGATGAGACTGTGACTATTCTGAATCTCGGATTTGATGCGCACACGCAGAGCGATGTGGTGGTGTATCTGCATAATAGGCAACTTCTCTTCACCGGAGATCTGGTGCTCAATCAGCAGTCGCCTGCGCTTTTCGGCAGGTACTGCTCGTCCGGGCGCGGCTACCTCGCCGCATTTGACACGATGGAGAGCCGCTTTGCTATCAAAACAGTCGTACCCGGCCACGGCCCCATCGGAGGCCGAGATGTGATAGACACTTATCGCACTTTCTTTCAGGACATGTACGTAGCTGCCTTAGATCACGAGAAAAAACCGCAGCTCCTGACCAAATACAACACATGGTGGCAGATCCCATTTATGATGAGCCCTGACGCTACTATCAGCTACATTGAAAAAGAAAAACAAAAATGAAACCCGCACAAAAATATTACCTCCTCGCTTACAATGCCATCGCATTCCTCGCCTGGCTGGCATATGGCATCGGCATGCTGATATTGATATTTTTTCAACCGGCCCTGGTCAGGCATCCCGTGCTGCTCACTATCATTCCATTCTTATTGCCGGTAGCGCAGGGACTCGCCATTCTGGAGATCATTCATGCAGCTACAAGGCTGGTGCGTTCGCCCATAGGCTCTACCGCTGCGCAGGTGGCCTCCCGCATACTCGTGGTCATACTACTTTACTTGTTTTTCTCTGATCCCTATCTCTCATGGCTCAATGCCGGCCTGCTGCTCGTCTCCATCGCCTGGACCATCACTGAGCTGATCCGCTACTCGTATTATTTCGCAGGGCTGCTGGGCTCCGAGCCCCACATACTCCTGTGGATGCGTTATTCGTTTTTCATAGTACTATATCCGCTAGGCGTCACGGGAGAGTGGCTCATCATCCTCTCGCCGCTGCTCACTTATGGGCTATCCGCGCGCGATGTTTTTGGTCATCTGTGGCCCTTTGCCGTGAGTCCCGTCTACTACACGATCTTCGTCTGCGCATTGGCCATAGCCTACATCGTTTATTTTCCGGTACTGTACCGTTATATGTGGCAGCAGCGCCGCAAGAAGATACTCGATACAAAATAGTCCTTCTGCCACTCTATATTCACCGCATAAGGGTTCTCCCCACCTCCACAATCCATACTAAAAAAACACGCACCCGCGTTGTATTGATATATCCCCGATGTATTCGCATTAAAGTCCCCTTTGGGGATTTGGGGCCACTCAAAATCACACACCATGATACATAATTCAACCTTTACCTCACCTAAAAGGATTATGTATGCAGCATCGCCTGTCCGTCTCAGCCCTGCTCATCTGCAGCACCATCGCCACCCGCGCGCAGTTTCTCAACGGCATGGAGGGTAGCGCCTATGGCGGTATCTCCACAGTCACCTTCAATCCTGCCATAGCCAATAACCCCTACCAGGCAGACATCAATCTCATAGGTGCCTCGGCGGCTGTGAACAATAACTACATCGGCCTCGACCGCCGCGTGCTGTTTCATCCATCCCTCGCCAGCGATCCTGATTTTCAGACGAAGTATCTCCACGAGCGCATCAATGGCAACAACAAAAATGCCTACGTGGGTTACCAGCTCACTGGCCCGCTGTCTTTCATGGTGTCATTTGGAAAAAAGAAAAAGCCAAACAAGAATGCCATCGCCTTCAGCTATCACAGCAATTTTATTTTCAATGGCGACAATGTGAGCGAGGTCCTCGCCCGCTCTGCGTTTTATGGCATGGGCAATAACGCCAACGCCGTCACCCACTTCATAGGCCAGAGCCTCAGTGCGCAGCGCATGGGCTTTCGCACCCTCGCGTGGAACGACTACGGCATCACCTACTCACGCGTGGTCTACGAGCGCAATAACTCGCTGATCAAAGTAGGCGGCACCATCAAGCTCATCCAGCCACTCGTAGGCGGCTATGTCTATGCCTCTAATATCAACTACAAATGGCCCGAGGTAAACAACCTCAGCATCAATAAGACCAACATAGCCTACGCCTACTCAGAGGGCCTCGTCACGTCAAATCAGTACTCCACCTCCGCTATCTCCTCTGCACTGCCTTCGTACTCTAAGGATGTGCTGAACTATAAATATGCGCGCCCGACCATAGCCACTGATCTCGGCGTGATCTACGAGCTGCGCCCTGACAAAGATGACCGCAGCGAGGAGATGAACTGCGGCGGCTCATGGTATGGCTTCGTGCCGCGGCCCTACAAGCTCGCCGTTGGTGCCTCCATCATAGACTTCGGTGCCGTGCGGCTGAAGCGCGGTGAGTACAGTGGCAACTTCAGCGCCGATATTCAGAACTGGGACCTCACGGGCGCGCAGTTTCCAAATGGTGTGCAGAGCGTAGACGATACGATCCGCTCGCGCTTCCGTGTGCTGCAGGACAATAAGGGCTACTTCACCATGTGGCTGCCTACGCGCTTCAACGTGTTTATAGACTACAATATCTGGCATGGCCTCGGCGTGATTGGCTCTGCCATGATCTCACCACAGATGTCGCCCGCCGGCAATATGGTCCACCAGGTCTCCACCTTCACCGCCACGGGCCGGTATGAGAATAAATGGTTCGGCGCCTACGTACCGCTCTCGGTAGATGTCTACGGCAACGTAGGTCTCGGCATGACCCTACGCGCCGGCCCCCTCGTGATCGGCACCCAGGATATGCTCGCCTTCTTTGCAAAAAAATACATCTACGATGCCGAGGTCCACGCCGCCCTCAAGGTCACCATCCCCTACACCAGGCGCTACCACAAAGGCGATGTGCGCTTTGCAAAGAAGACCGGAAAGAATAGTACCCTGCATTTCTAAAAGAAAGCGGCGGTCACCGCTTCTTTCCTTTTGCGCATTTGTCATCCTTCTCCGCCATGGCGGAGAAGGATCTATACTACCATTAAAGCGCCTGTCCCCCACACGCACATCGGCTGTATAACCATTCAGATTGATGGCGTCTGGGCGGGCTCTCCGCTACTAGTCCTCGCAGCAGCTGCTATATCCCCCCGCTGGCGGGGACAGGGGGGTGGAGCCGCTGCTCCGGGCTATACGCTGCGATCCCTGACGCTCGCATGCGACAGCATACAAAAGCGAACCTTTGCGACCACGGCACAGCCGGGAGAAGCAATCTTCAAATTTTGGATTGCTGTAAGCTTACTGTAAGGATTAAGAGTGCATTGCTTTCGGGGTATCTATAGCCGAGTTTGGTTCGATATGAGCTTGTCGCAATGTGTTCTTCTGAAATTAAAAATATGCTCCAGTCATTAAAAGATTTATCTCGGAGACAGATAAAGCCCGATTGAAAATTAATACTTCATCTTCGTATCCGTTAAAATATTCATCCACTCCTGACCAAGTTCCAATTCGGAAGGTTGAATTACTCCAACCTCCGGAAAAATGAATACTAGAGCTACTCGCAACTTGAACCCCATCAATATAAAGAGTTAATAGATCTCCGTTTTTCACAGCAGCTACATGATGCCATATTCCATCATTATAGGAAAGGGGAGAGGCAACTAAATTTGCTGTCAAATTCCCGTCTCTTACGAAGAAACCGACTTGTCCAGTTCCATCTAGTATACTTATATCTACTGCTGGAGGAGCAAATGAGGAAATGGAAAAATTTCTGAATGATATTAAGGCAGGATTACTTGAAGTCGGGATTTGAGTTGTTTTAAACCAACAAGCTTCTGTAAATGTGCTGCCTGGAGTAATTGCTGTACCGAATTCAATTTTTGATGACGTTCCATTTAAAAATACCCCTGACCCAAATTTTCCTTGAACGTAAGATATCGCATTGTCAGTTCCTTGTATACCGTTTCCACTATCGTCAAAAGAATGACCAATGAATTTATATTCCGCCAGTAGTCCATCCTTCGAAACAAAATTAGCCGTACCAGATGAGCCCGTTGGTCCAACAATTCCTTGAGGCCCCGTAGGTCCAGGAGAACCGGTCGGTCCGATGCTTCCTTGAGAGCCTTGAAGTCCGGTTGCCCCGGTCGGTCCCGTTAATCCTATTGGGCCCTGACTGCCTTGAGCGCCTGTAGGTCCAGTTGGCCCCGTGTTGCCTACAGGCCCTGTTGTACCCTGTGGTCCCGTATTGCCTTGTACTC
>JAFDYQ010000060.1 GCA_018267365.1 Bacteroidota bacterium
ACCCGCACCTCTACACCGCCAAGGTCCCCGTCCGTGGCAACTATGTAAAGATCGCAGAGGACCTTTTCTCACCGCTATAGTCTTTACTGCACAGGCAGCGCGTACGAAAAGCGAGAAATAATAAGCAGCTTCGCTGCGCATGAGTACTCCCATAGACCCATCGGGTATAGATACGCTCGTCTTTGACCTGGGCAATGTGATCATCGATATAGACTACGATGTGATGATCGCAGCCTTTCGCCGGATCGCTGCCCGTGACTTCAGCGAGCTGATCACCTATTCGGCGCAGGACGATCTCTTCAGCCGCTATGAGCGGGGCGATATCAGCTCGGCGGAGTTTCGCGCCGCGCTGCGGCCATATATGGTGGCCGGTGTCTCAGATGCAGAGATAGACCGCGCGTGGAATGCTATCCTCTACCGCTATCCCTCAGATAAATTTGACCGGCTGAAGGCGCTGCGCACCAGGTACGGGGTCTATGCCCTGAGCAATATCAATGAGATACACCTCACAGATATAGATCGCTACGTCAGCCAAAACCTCGGCGCCACAGACATGCGCAGTTTCTTTGACCACGCCTACTACTCTCACGAGCTGCGCATGCGCAAACCCGAGAGCCGCATCTATCAGGCCGTCATAGATCACGCTGGTATAGCGCCGGAGCGCTCTTTATTTATAGATGATAAAAAGGAAAACACAGACGCCGCAGCAGCGCTCGGCTTTCGTGTACACCATCTCACAGCCCGCGACTCGCTGATTGAGTTACTCCGTCACTTCTAGAGGTCCAGCATCTCTCCTTCTATCTCATAGTTGGCCTGCGGGGCTGGTATCTCTATGGTTCTTTTAGGTAGGTCGGCCAGGTCATAGCTGCCTACTTTGCGCAGGTCCATCACCACGCGGCCATCAGTACCCACGTAGAAGGGCTTTTGGAATTTGGCACCGTAGATCAGGTCGCGCCAGGTATAGGACATACGGATGTAGATGGTCTGCGCATAGGTCTCGTCATAGCCGCGCAGCGTGATGAAGATCTCTATCTCCTGTTCTTTCATATCCTGCTCGCTCATGCCATAGAGGGGGCTCTGCTCGTCTATTATATGATTGATGGTCCAGCTGAGCGGAAACATCGCGATCTTAGATAGCTCCAGGTTGAGCTGCTTGAAGCGGCGCAGGCCGTCGTTGTTTGTGTTGTCCACCCAGCTATAGTTCACCGTAGCCTCCAGATCCATGATGTTAGAGGAGCGCTGATTGGCAAAGATGAACTGCAGGCCTGTGAGTTCGCCTACCGGCGCGATGATGAGGTTCCGGCCAAATTTGAGCTTGGGCCGCGGCTTACTGAAGCGGCCATAGAGTGTGCCGGTCAGTACCGCAAAACCCATGAGTCCTGTAAAGGCCTCCAATGATGCCATCCAGCTGCTGAATACATCCACCGGATACATGGCACCATAGCCCACAGTAGTAAAGGTCTGGCTGGAGAAGAAGAAGCACTGCATGAACTTGCTGATGCCGCTCACACCAGAGACGCCGTTGATGCCCTGTGCATCGCACAGGTAGTAGACTATGGCATAGAAAAGATTGACACCACCATAGAAGAGGAACACCGTGATCCAGTAGTTTTTCCACTTGGTAGTGAGCAGCCAGTGATAGAGGTCAAAGTCTATGCGGTCTCCGGTCACCTTGCGGATATTGTAGGAGCCGTCCAGATTGACCGTACGCTGCCGGCCCTCCTGGGCACCATGGTCCAGGCCGATATCTACGTTATTCCTGTTTCTGTTTATCCGGTCGCGCAGCGCCATAGGGGGGAGTATTTAGCCGGGTGCAATTTAATGGGTTTACTCCAAAATATTCTTCACCGGCAGTGTATCTCTGATGAGCAGCATACTGAAGCGGCTTCACAGATGATCCCATTAAAATAGCCCCGCGTGTTAGCAATTGCCCCTCCCTCGTCCAAAATTTAAAACAACAGAATACGTTAGATTTGCATCCACCAGAATGAATAAAGGCTACGATATAAAAGAGGCAGCCAAAGCGGCAGGAGGCAAGCTCTACGCCGGTGCCGGGGAGGACAAGATGATACAGCACCTGCTGCTGGATAGCCGCCGTGTACAGCATCCCGATACGAGCCTTTTCTTTGCGCTGCCGGGTGCACGCCAGGACGGCCATCAGTTCATAGCAGAGCTTACCGCGCGCGGCGTGCAAAACTTTGTAGTGACCAAAGCCGATTGGGCAGAGCGCTATCCGCGTGTCAACTTCATCGTAGTAAAAGATACCATCGCGGCGCTGCAAAAGCTGGCGGGGTATCATCGTAGCAAATTTCAATACCCGGTCATAGGCATCACCGGCAGCAATGGCAAGACGATCATCAAAGAGTGGCTCTACCAGCTCCTGCATGAGGACTACAAGATCGTGCGCAGCCCTAAGAGCTACAACTCTCAGATAGGTGTGCCGCTCTCGCTCTGGCAGATGAGCGATCAGAATAACCTCGCCATCATAGAGGCTGGCATCTCTGAGAGCGATGAGATGGACCGTCTGGCCCGCATCATACAGCCTACACTCGGTATCTTTGCCAATGTGGGCGAGGCGCACAATGAGGGCTTCCTTAATCTGAAGCACAAGGCCAAGGAGAAGCTGAAGCTCTTTACCAAAGTGGAACGCCTCATCTACTGCAAGGACCACGCAGATGTCAATCAGGCCATCACTGAGATCAATGGGCTAAAGGGTGCCGATGCGATACCTGTCTTCACCTGGTCGCAGCATTCTGATGCTGATGTACGCGTCACCTCCATCCTCCAGCAGAATGGCCACTCCTACGTCTCGGCGCACTATCAGGGGCAGGATTTCGACTTTGAGATCCCCTTTGCAGACAAGGCCTCCGTGGAGAATGCCATGCACTGCGCCTGTACGCTGCTGGTCATGGGCAAGAGCTTCTCTATGCTGCGTGCGCGCATGCGCCTGCTCACGCGTATAGCCATGCGCCTGGAGATGCGCGACGCGATCAATAACTGCTCCCTGATCAATGACAGCTACAACTCTGACTTTGAGTCGCTGCGCATAGCCATAGACTTTCTCCGGCAGCAAAACCAGCACCCGCGCAAGACCATTATCCTCTCAGACATACTCCAGAGTGGTCGCAGTGAGCTGGACCTCTACACAGAGGTGGCCGGGCTGCTGAAGCAAAACGGCATCTACCGCCTCATAGGCATCGGCCCGTCTATCACCCGCGAGCGCAAGGTCTTTGAGCAGAGCGGCCTCACAGAGCTGATCTGCTACACGAGTACCGAGGAGATGCTCAAAGAGTTTGACACCACGGCGCTGCATGATGAGGTCATACTACTGAAAGGTGCACGCCAGTTTGAGTTTGAGCGGATAGCCAAGCTGCTGGAGAAGAAGGCCCACCAGACCGTGCTAGAGATTAATCTCAATGCCGTGGTCAATAACCTCAAGACCTATCAGTCACTACTGAAGCCTGAGACAAAGCTGATGGCGATGGTCAAAGCCTTCAGTTATGGCAGCGGTAGCTACGAGATAGCCAATGTGCTGCAGTTTAACCGGGTAGACTACCTGGCAGTAGCCTATGCAGATGAGGGCGTGGAGCTGCGCAAGAACGGCATCACGCTGCCCATCATGGTCATGAATCCCGAGGAGCGCAGCTTTGAGGCCATGATCACGCACAGTCTGGAGCCGGATATCTACAGCCTCGCGCTGCTGGATAAGTTTGTAGCGATACTCAAGATCAAGCGCAAGTCTGCCACAGCAAAGTATAAGATACATGTAGAGCTGGAGACGGGTATGAACCGCCTCGGCTTTGAGATGCAGGATATACCCGCACTCATAGATCGTATCCGCGCAGCCGGGAGTATCGAGATAGCATCCGTCTTCTCTCACCTCGCCGCCAGCGAGGCACCGGAGTATGATGATTTCACACACGGGCAGATAGCCGCCTTTGAGCAGATGAGCGGCCGGATCTGTGCATCATTCAGCTATCCTGTCATCCGGCATATACTCAACTCGAGCGGCATCTCGCGCCATACCGCTGCACAATACGATATGGTGCGCCTCGGCATCGGCCTCTATGGCCTCGATCCCACGCCTGCCATACAGGCGCGCCTGCTGCCCGTATCTACGCTGAAGACGACCATCTCTCAGATCAAGCACGTAAAGGCGGGCGACTCCGTAGGCTACGGCAGGGTGGGCAGGGTTGATTCTGATAAGACCATTGCTACGGTGGGTATAGGCTATGCAGACGGCCTGGAGCGCCGCCTGAGTAATGGTACCGGCCGCATGCTAGTAGGCAATCAGCTGGCCCCCATCATCGGCAACGTGTGCATGGATATGACCATGATAGATATCACCGGCCTGGATGCTCACGAGGGCGATGAGGTCGTGGTGTTTGGCGCCAATCCCAGAGTAGAAGATGTAGCTAGGGCTGCGGGTACGATAGCGTATGAGATACTGACTGGCATCTCCTCCCGTGTTAAAAGAATTTATTATCAGGAATAATATTCGTATCTTACTAAAGGTTTATTCACTTAAATCTTCTGCTTATGAGTATGTTACTGTACCTGATCAGAGTAGATGAAAGGACGCTGCACTCCTGTCTGGAGGATAGCAGCCACCTCGAGGCCATGCTAGACCGCGAGGAGCTCCACGACCGCATGATAGATGTAGACAAGGACTGGGATGGGATACTCTTCCTCCTTACCGGTTCGTCTATAGCGGGTTGTACCGACCATCCTATGTCGCGGATCTTTTTCAGCGGGCAGGCAGTGGACGAGCGGCAGGATTTTGGCTATGGCCCGGCGCACTATCTGCGTCCGCAGCAGGTAGCAGAGCTGCACACCACACTGGCCACCATCGAGGCGCAGAGCCTGCAGGCGCGGTTCAGCCCCGCGCTGATGACGGAGGAGGAGGTCTACCCCGGCTGGGATAGCGGCGATGAGGCCGATGGGCTGATAGAGGCTTTCACAGATGTGCAGCGCTTCTATGCCAATGCCGCCCGGAGAGGGGAGGCTATCATCAGCCTGCTGGTCTAGCGCGTAGCGCCAGCCATCTCTTCAAATGCCTTCCACAGGTTGTCTTCCGGTACGGGGGCGGTGATCTGTATGTTTTCCTTTTTCACGGGATGGACGAACGCTATGGCCCGCGCATGCAGGCAGATGGAGCCGTCTCGGTTGGAGCGCTTGGCGCCATATTTCAGGTCGCCCTTTATGATGCAGCCCATGTGTGAGAGCTGTACGCGTATCTGGTGGTGGCGGCCGGTATGGGGGTCTACCTCCAGCAGGTAGTAGTTGTCAGAGCTGGCCAGGAGCTTGTATTCCAGTTCGCATCGCAGGGTGCCTTTGGTACCCTCCGGGTAAACATAAGAAGCGTTCTTCTCTTCGTTCTTTCGCAGCCAGTCTACCAGTACATCCTGCTCCTGGGCGGGCGGACTCTGTACGATAGCCCAGTAGGTCTTTTGTATCTCGCGCTTCTGAAACATTTCATTGAGCCGCTGCAGCGCCTTGGTAGTGCGGGCAAATAGTACGAGGCCACTCACGGGCCGGTCTATGCGGTGCACAATGCCGAGGAAGACCTCGCCGGGTTTTTCGTATTTAGCTTTGATGTATTGCTTGACCACATCGCCCAGTGTTTCATCGCCGGTCTTGTCGCCCTGTACGAGCATGCCAGCGGGTTTATTGACGGCTATGATGTGGTTGTCTTCGTAGAGGATGTGGAGGTCGGATACGGTCATGGAGACTGCAAAGATAAACAGGACTACGATATATTGAGACTTCCTGCTTTTCCGATCCTTGTGCACAGTTCAGACACCACATCTTCAGCATGACCTGATCCACATATACTGTAGCGTCCATGCTGTATCTCTGTAATATCCAATATATGCCGGCCTCCGGTAGATAGACGGCTACCTCACTACCTCCAGACGTATGTTGCGATGATATGTGGCAGTGGATATATGTACTATGTATACACCTGTAGCCAGGTCATGCACATCTACCTTACCGGACTCGCCGACTGTTTCCATCTTACGAATGGTTTGACCCAGTATATCCTCTATCTGTATGGTCGCCTGTCCGCTCTGCCCTGGCACGACCACCGTAAACTGATAGGAGGCGGGATTGGGGTACAGCAGGAGGTCAGACCGGCCCGGCGTAATGGCTATACCTACCCCCGCGACTATATATGCCGCCGAGGTGGCACTACAGCCATCTGCGCTGGTGACGGCTACTGTGTAGCTACCATTTTGTGTGGCTGCCAGTAGCCGGGATGTATCGCCGACCATCACGGTACCATCCAGGTACCAGGTATAACTACTGTAGCTGCCGGTACTCAGCACTCCGCTGCTGTCAGTGATGACAGGCGCCATCATGCTATCTATAGTGAGCGAGAGTGTGATGATGCTATCGCAGCCACTCACTGAGCCCCCGGCTATCGTGTCAGTAGCGGTATGTGTACTGGCCGTATAGGTATGCCCGTCACGCCAGGTATAGCTGCCACAGGCTGTCTGGGTATCTGTAGACCTGCCGGGGTCAATGATGGTGAGCCAGAGTGTGATGATACTATCGGAGCCACTCACTGACCCTCCGGCTATCGTGTCAGTAGCGGTATGTGTACTGGCAGTGTAAGTATGCCCGTCACGCCAGGTATAGCTGCCACAAGCTGTCTGGGTATCTGTAGATGTGGTGGCTATACACCCCAGTTTTACTACCCAGTAGTCAAGGCTGCCCTGATATCCGGACGCTCCCCCTGTGATCGAGCTGCTATATCCTGCCACGACGTAGCCCCCGTCCAACGTGGGAGCGATAGAGAGGGCTTGATCATTCGCCGTATCTCCCAGTGACTTTTGCCACTGTATCGTACCAGTAGTATCTAGTTTCACTATCCAGGGACCTGTGTTGCCGTAATGACCGGTCAAATCACCGTCGGTAGATGCGGTATTTCCTGCAACGATATAGCCCCTATCTGCTGTTTGGACTACAGAGTTGGCCTCATCGAAATTCGTTCCCCCCAGCGACTTTTGCCATTGTATGGAGCCTGTAGCACCCAGCTTCACTACCCAGTAATCATCCACGCTATAATGGCCGGTCACATCCCCGTCAGTAGACGCGCTGTATCCGGCCACGATGTAGCCTCCGTCTGCTGTAGGGGCGATAGAGTACGCTTCATCAGCGTAGCTCCCCCCTAGTGACTTTTGCCACTGTATCGCGCCAATAGTATCCAGCTTCACTACCCAGTAGTCGTAATTGTTGAAGCCGTGATGGCCGGTCACATCCCCGTTGATAGATCCGCTGGATCCCGTCACGATGTAGCCCCTGTCTGCTGTTTGTGCTATAGAGTAGGCATCATCATTACTCGTACCACCCAGGGACTTTTGCCACTGCATCGTGCCCGAGGCATCTAGTTTCACTATCCAATAGTCGTCATCTACAGGGCCGTGATGACCTGTCACATCCCCGTTGTTAGAGAGGCTTATTCCTGCTACTATATAGCCCCCGTCTACTGTAGGGGCGATACACTCTGCTAGATCATTAGCTGTGCCTCCATAGGACTTTTGCCACTGGATGGTGCCGGTAGTATCCAGTTTCACCACCCAGTAGTCAACACCCCCATGATTGCCAGTCACATCGCCGCCATTACCTCCGTTTTGTCCCGCTACGATGCAGCCTCCATCTGCTGTAGCGGCTATAGAGTGGCCTATATCATTACCCGGCCCTCCCAGAGACTTTTGCCACTGGATGGTGCCGGCAGCAGTCAGTTTCACTACCCAGCAGTCAGAATTGCCATGATTACCAGTAACATCACTGTCCGTAGAGAAGCTATATCCCGCTGCAAAGTAGCCTCCATCAGCGCTAGGGGAGATAGAGTAAGCTACATCATTATTCGTCCCTCCCAGTGATTTTTCCCACTGGATGTCGTGTTGTGCCTGAGCAGATGTGGTCAATAGAAATACGACCAATGCGGCTGTAAAGAATTTGAACATTTTCATTTGGGTTAGGTTGATAGGTACACCGGTAGCAAATCTATACGGGCGACCGTGGAAATAAATATTGCGTAAAGATATTTTTTATCTGCTCATTGTGATATCCATTCACAGTACAGGGAGACTGCCGGGTAGGGCTACCTCCGCAGGCAGCTCCTCTCCTGTGACGATATGCGAGGCAAAGCGCTCCGCCCAGTAGGGAGCCAGCGACATGCCCTTGGTGCCCATGCCATTGAAGATGCCGATGTGTGCGTGCTGCGGATGAAAGCCGATGAAGGGCCTGCGGTACCTGGTAGATGGCCGCACACCGGTACCATGATGCACCACTTCAAACGGTATGCGCAGCATCTGGTGCAGGCTCTCTATGACCTCCTCGCGGTACTGCTGTGTGGGCGCAGTGGTCTCGTAGTGCCATTGATAGGTAGCGCCGGCATACCAGAGGCCGGGCTGGCCGGCGGGTGAGATGGTCGTATCGCCACCTACTATACGATCATCATAGAAATCCTTCATGCGGATCAGCAGGTACTCGCCCTTTACTATCTGCCAGGGCAGCGAAGTAAACAGGCCCTCTCGTGCCGAGCGGTAGCCATCGCAGAAGATGACACGCCCTTTGAGCCCTAGTGCTTGCTCATGTGTCAGGCTTTCTTCGCAGAGCGCTTCCTTATCGCGCAGGTAGTCGCGATAGCGCGCCAGAAAGGATGGTGTATGGACGATACCCCCGCCCTGTATGGCAAAGGCGCCAAAGTCATTAAGGAGCCAGTCCTTATTCAATGTATGCAAGATAGTATCGCTGAGGTACTGTTGATAGGCATAGTCTGTAGTACGGGCGCTCCAGTCATTCTGTTCGCGCACAGAACCGAGTAGTTTGTAGATAGGCATCGGCGTGTAGACCTGTATGGAGAGCGCCTGTCCCATCGCAGCATAAGTCCGCTCAGCCACGGGTATCAGGTCGTCTATCCTCCATGATTTCACATAGCGTTTGCCGGTGATGGGATTGATGATGCCGGAGGCGGCAGCAGTAGCAGAGAGATGAGAGCCGGTATCATAGACACGCACTGTGAGTCCCCGCTGCATCAGCGCCCACGACAGCAGCGAGCCACATATGCCCTGCCCCACTATCGTGATGTCGGGTGCCATTTATCTGAAATAGGAGAGGTCTTTATCTTCCTTCTTGGGAGCAGGCGGCGTAGGGGGAGTGTTATCTATCTTGTCCAGCTCATCCAGGGCATGCACATACTTCAGTATGCGGGTGCGGAAAAAGAAGAACAGTACGAATTGATATAAGAGTATAAACGGTTCTATCCTGATGGCTACTTTGGCCATAAAGTCCATATCCTTCATCATATTCTGCCCATAGACATTTAGCAGCACTACCGCCATGGCAAAGGTTGAAACCATAAAGGTGAGTACATAATTGATGATCCACCTCCACGGGCGGATGTGGTGGCTCATCGCCAGCCTGTACAGCGCATAACTAAAGATGGCTAAAACAATGATATCCATATTGTGCAAAGTTATAACAGTTCCAGTTCATTTCGCAGCTTTTTTGTCAGGCCGCGCACCACCTCTTCATAGGAGTGGTCTACCATCCAGAGCAGCTCGCGGCGCGGTATGGAGCCGGAGTCAAAGGTCACGGTGTTCCACATTTTCTTATTCATGTGCCAGCCGGGCTGCACATCTGCGTAGCGTTCGCGGTACTCAGACACCTTGTCGGCATCCATCTTGAGGTTGACCGTCAAGGGAGTAGACGACAGCGAGGTGAGTGCAAACATCTTGCCCATCACTTTGAAGACCAGCGTATCTTCGTCAAACGGGAACCCCTCTTCCACTCCTTTCTTGGCCAGGCAATATTCTCTGAATGCCTCAATATCCATAGGCTCTAAGATAGTGGCAAAAAGGGTGCCGCGCCAGTACTTTTTCCATTTTATTAACTGTTCCGTCCTGAAATAAGTTGACACAAAAGTTGACTTATATAATGAATTCAA
>JAFDYQ010000061.1 GCA_018267365.1 Bacteroidota bacterium
ATCGGGAGTTCATAAATTGATTATTAATCCGTCAACCTATTTTAGGACGATACAGGATCAAAAAGGCAGATAGAAGCCCTGATACCCCACCGCCAGCAGCATAAAGAATACCATCATGACCACAAAGAGGGCGGCATTGAGCTGCTGGAGGTTTTTATAGCGCAGTACCTCATCCTGGCTCACCTCGCTCATACCAGATAGCAGGAGGGCTAGCAGCAGTACCACCGCTATGACTATCAGATAGAGCAGGTTTTGCACATTGAAGTTGTAGAACTGATATGTCTGGCGAAAGAACAGAAAAACGATAGCAGCGCCTAATAGAAATGGGAGCAAGACTGTTTCCGTATAATATTTACGCCTGCGGCTGCGGCGGTTCACTTTGGAGAAAGAATATGCAAAAGACAAAAACGACCTGGCGGTCCCGGCTGTGCCTGCTACTAACGAGAGAAACGCTGTCAGGCAGATGATGTAGAGGGCCCAGACCGGCACACCGGCAAAATTGAATGCAATGGCGAGATTGGTATAGAAGGGTGAAGTCTCGTCGTAGCCAGAAAGCAGTGGCAGCAGGGTCTGTGCAGCAGCCACAGCGTAGGCGATGATAGCCACCCATAGCAGCACCAGATTGAGCAGTATGAGCCGGCCCCTCAGATAGATATACAGCCGTGAGCATATCACCCCTACGAGTGTGATAATGATCGTGCCGGAGCTCCACACCCAGAAGGCATTGGTCGTGGTCCAGTGATGGCGGCCCAATGCAAACCTGACCCCATAAAAAAATATCTGGGGGTCGAGGCCGAAAATACGGCCTGCCAGAGCAGTAGACAGACACAGCAGTGAGAGGATAGCCGTATACGCTATGACAAATGCCATCGCAGAGTTGAGCAAGCGGCCTGCCTTGCTGCCATTTTTTTCCTTTTTGATAGCTTCGCTACTACTCACTGTTTCCCGGTTCTACTATTTAGGTTTATAGTCGGCCTCAGCCAGTATCTGCTTTGCGCTGTATTGGGTCATGAGATCCTCCAGAGATACTTTACCACGGTTGTTTTTCATAAACCGCCTCACTATCTGCCACCCTACCCAGCCGCCCACGCGCCCCGGACTCTCCGGCGGCATGCCGGCAGTAGTCGGTCCATCGGAGGTGTAGCGCTTCTGCTCCATATAGTTTACTTTGTAAAGCAGGTCCTTTTCGTTAAAGTACTTCCAGATAGAGCCCTCACTCTTGCGGCACCAGTCCGCCTGGGCAGAGGTATAGCCGATCAGCAGGCTGTCAGGTGCATCGGGCAGCATACACTCCATAAAGTAAAACTTTTTGCCCTCACTGATCATGGCCTCTATCAGCGGGCGCTCCGCATTGTAGGCTGTCTGATCGTAGTGCAGATTATACAGCACCTCCATTGCATTGGGCACTATATATTCTTTGCTCAGTTTCCGCTTCATAAACTCCGGAAACTGTACACTCTCATAGTAAATGTAGTGCCGGCCCAGATACATATCCAGGCCTATACCCAAGGTAGTATCGCCGTAGGTGATCGCTCCATTGCCAAACTCTGATATGAAAGTGTAGATAGTAGTGGGTGCCGGCTGCTTAGGGAAATAGTATTTGAAATGTTTCACCGCCCCTGTCAGTTCCTTCTCTACATCAGTGAAATCTGCGTAGTGCTTCTCTACAGAGTCATACAGATTTCTGTCAGCAGGGTTGCGCATGAAGGCCAGTATATCTATATGCGGATCATGGCCTGCGGTATCCAGGCGATTGGCCGGGCGGCCAAAGTTCATAATACCTGTCACGTAGTCATCATAAAAAGCGCCATACTTTGCCCGCATCTTCATCTCACTGGCAGCCAGGTCTGCCGTATCCATGTGATAGAAGTCCTGCTCAAAGCGCCGGACATGTAGCGTGACCGGTATGGACGATACATCTACATGCTTCCATGTATCGGTACCTCCGCAGCCACTGAGTAGCAGGGATACTGCGGCCATGCAGAGCAGGCTATATATACTATGACGTATGCTCATATCGCAAACCTAATTATTTGAAATAAAATGAATGTACTGATTTCCCCACTAGTGTGGTGTGCATTGGTCGGAGTTTCCTTTTACCCTTGGGTCACTTCCTGGCCAGAATGGTTTTGTACTCGCCCTCGGGGTCATTGAGCAGCGCTATAGCACGCATGGCCAGCGGGTCATTGGTGAGAGATTTTTCTATTTT
This sequence comes from Bacteroidota bacterium, assembly GCA_018267365.1. GTDB lineage: Bacteria > Bacteroidota > Bacteroidia > Chitinophagales > LD1 > UBA1941. Next base: position 2,210 of record JAFDYQ010000061.1, read on the forward strand.
GCCATGCAGGTAGTAGTAGCGTCCGCATATCTCATTCTCCAGCAGGGCCGTGATCTCCTGGCGGTTTTTGGTGAGCGCATTCTGCTTGTCGGCATCCAGCTTTTTCTGCATGTCTTCATACTCCACTTTCACAGCGTCAAAATACTTCTCATCAGTAGCGGCTTCCTTCAGTTTATCCAGCAGGCGGTCGCTCTCGGTCTTGTAGCTGTAGTTCTTTGTCCTGGCAAAGGCTATAAAATCCGCATAGTCCTGATCCGTGAGATGAAAGGACGCCGACTCTGCTATGGTCTTATGCTTCTCCCTATATTGCGTAGCATAGTCAAACAGGATGTGATTATTGACCAGCGTCTGTATGAGTGGCGTTTGTACAGGCTTTGGCATGGGGACGTCCGGATCTATACCGCCGCCATCCAGCACCTTGCGGCCATCAGCCGTCTTAAACTCTTTGCGCAGGGAGTCGGGTATATGCTTCACACTGCCGTCGTCATTGTGCTCTGCATAGATCATAGCCTGTATGCAGCGGCCGGATGGGATATAGTACTTGGCCGTCGTGACCTTTAGCATCGTATTATAGCTGAGGTTCTTTGTGATCTGGACGAGGCCCTTGCCATAGGTCTTTTGACCCAGTATGACAGCCCTGTCATAGTCCTGCATAGAGCCTGATACGATCTCAGAGGCAGAGGCAGAGCCACTATTGGTCAGTATGACTATCGGTATGCGTGTATCTACGGGCTCGTTCAGCGTGCGGTACACGTTGTTTGACTCTGCCAGGCGGCCCTTTGTAGTGACCACCAGCTTGTTTTTATCTACGAAGAGGTTTACAATATTGACAGCCTCGTGCAGCAGGCCTCCCCCATTATTGCGCAGGTCTATGACCAGTCCCTTCATACCGGGGTTGTCTTTCTTCAGCTTCTCAAAAGCCTCCTTGACATCTTTCGCGGCATTTGGGTTAAATATCTTGAGATTGATGCATCCTACCTGAGGCGTGAGCATACCATAGAAGGGCACATTGGTCTCCTGAAACTCCAGACGTGTGACCGGTACATCCCTGGTACTGCCATCAATAGCCTTTAGAGTTATATTGACGGTGCTGCCCGTCTGGCCGCGCAGCGCCTTGCTCACATCTTCATAGCTTTTGCCCTTTGTAGGAGTTCCGTCCAGAGCGAGTATTTTGTCTCCTATCTGTATGCCGGCCTTGTCTGCGGGCAGGTCTTTGATCAGGTCAGTGACCACCGGCAGGCTATCTATCATCTCGTAGTGTATGCCTACACCTACCAGTTTGTCTGAGTTTTGTATGCGGTAGGTCTCTATCTGAGATTCTGAGATATAGTTGGTAAAGGGGTCCAGCGTCTTCAGCATACCGTCTATGCAGGTACGCATCAGCTTATTGGGATCTGTCTCGTCTACATAGGAGCTATTGACATCCTTATATACAGCGGCCAGCACATCTATATTCTTTGATATCTCAAAATAATGGTCTGCGGCAGCTATAGAGCCACCGGCCATCAGCCCGCCTAATATCAATCCATATACTACTTTCCTCTTCATATCAATTCTTGGTCAGGATAGATTTCATTTTTTCCGGATCATTGAGTACTTCTACAGCCTTTGCTATCTCCGGATCATTCTTAAAGCCTGCCTCTACCCTACCCGCATTGAGCGTATAGCGTGATGCGATCTCCTCCTCCAGTATGCCTTTGATCTGCTTTTTCTCTTTATACAGGTCTTTTTTCTTGTCCTGCTTCATAGCTTTCTTCATTACATCATAGTCAGCGGCTATCGCGTTGAAGTGGTTTTCCTTTTCTGCTGTCTGCTTCAGCTCTTCTATGAGTTTCTCACTACGGTTGGTATAGTTAAAGTCTTGTTTGATACAGTAGGCTACAAAAGCATCGTAGTCTGCATCTGATAGCTCAAAGTTCTTGGCAGAGCCTATGGCCTCATGTTTGGCGCGATACTCCGTGGCATAGTCAAATATCAGATTGTGCGTGACGAGCGCTATGGTGATCTGGCTTACTTTTTCAGGCTCTGTCTTGATATCAGGATCTATACCTACACCATCATACACTGTACGGCCATCCTTGGTTTTGAAGGCTACCTTGAGAGAGTCTGCCTTACGCCTCACAGAGCCGTCTTCCGCGCGATCCGCGTAGTTGATGGCCTGTATGCAGCGGCCGGATGGGATATAGTACTTAGCCGTTGTGATCTTCAGTTTTGCATTGTACGGCATAGAGTGGGTAGACTGCACGATCCCCTTGCCATAGGTGCGCTGCCCTATCACCACTGCGCGGTCCAGGTCCTGCAGGGATCCGGTCACGATCTCTGCGGCAGAGGCCGAGCCGCCATCTACCAGCACTGTGACGGGTATCTTGGTATCCACGGGTTCATTGAGAGATGGGTACTCCTTGTTCTGATCATCGGTCTTGCCTTTGGTGCTTACGATGAGCGTGTTCTTATCTACGAAAACATTGGAGGTATTGATAGCTTCATTCAGCAGACCTCCGGGATTGCCGCGCAGGTCCAGTATCAGGCCTTTGATGTGATCCTTTGCGATCAGCATATTGAGCGCATTGTGTACCTCAGAGCCTGCCTTCTCGGTGAAGCCCGTGAGCCTGATATAGCCTATGTCTTTATTGACCGTACCATAGTAGGGTACATTCTTGATCTTGATCTCCTCGCGGGTCAGGGTCACATCCAGCTCTTTCTCAGTACCATCTGCTTGCTGTCGTGATACCTTCAGCGCTATGCTGGTGCCTGGTTTGCCCTTCAGCATGCGGCTCACATCGTCAGAGGCAAATTTCTTTGCCGACTTGCCGTCTATACTCACGATCTTATCACCTGCGCGGAGGCCCGCCTTGGCAGCCGGGAAGCCATCATAGGGGTCAGTGATGGTGACCCAATCACCCCGGGTACCGATGATCGCGCCTATGCCACCATAGCGACCGGTAGTCTGGGTACGATACTCGGCCATATTCTCCTCAGAGATAAAGTCGGTATAGGGATCGAGAGAGCTGCACATCTCCTCTATACCGGTCTGAACGAGTTTGTCCGGATCTATTTCTTCTACATAATAGGTATTGAGTTCCTTGTAGAGAGTGGTAAAAATATCGAGATTCTTTGATAGCTCAAAGAAGGAGCCTGAGCTGGCAAATCCGGACAGGCCTATGACGGCTGTGAGCCCTATGATAGCAGCGCAGAGGAATATTGCGATTTTCTTCACTTGATAGAGAAAGGTTTCGTCACGGATTTTAGCACACCGGTCGGTTAAACATAAAATATTAACGCCGGAACTTGAAATTAGTTACAAAATCCGTACCCATGAGGGTTTTTCTCAATTTTTGGGAAAGAAACATAGCTTTATGATCAAAAGTGTTCCTGCCTCAATAACTTGATTATTCACTTGCAGCGATGTTAGATTTCCTTAAAAACCTTTTCCCTGCTAAAGATCCCTTTCGCAAATGGCAGCTATCGATTGACGCCTCTTACAAGCGTATCAACAATGAAGATTCTGTTCAATTTGTCAATGCAGACGAAAGCCGCATCCTTTATTTCTCGATACTCCACATATCCGGAGATGGGCCGCTTTCAGGCCCACTGCAGGAAATGAATGGGCCAACTGTCAGGCAGACAGAAAATGGGTGGGAGATGAAAGGATTCAAGCATGCAGGAAATACTGTACTGGTCTGTTTGTTTTCCTTTACGCAACAAGACGATGAGGCATCTTTAAGGGACATCTTCGATAATGTTACCTTGAGGGATAATAGGTAATTGGGCATAAAAAAACCCGCTCTAAAAAGAGCGGGTCTCTCAAATGTGCCCAGGAAGGGATTCGAACCCCCACGCCTTGCAGCGCTCGCACCTGAAGCGAGTGCGTCTACCAATTTCGCCACCTAGGCATTTGATAGAAAGAGGATGGCGACAGCCACCCCGCATTTCGTCAGTGGGTGCAAAAGTAAAATTTCGCTGCAATTTCCACAATGTTTTATTTCTAAAGTCTTCTAAAAAGAAAAAGCGGCTTCGGGCGTTACTCCATCAGATGTCTTATATTGCCCGTGGTATGTACGTCCGCCTGCTCATACTGACCTTGATCTTTCCCTTCTCTCTCAGAGCGCAGTGGACACTGACCTGCACCCCTGATGTGACCCAGCAGACCGACCATGGCCGCTGCGGAGCGGCAGTCTACTATCCTGTGCCGGTGGTGTCAAAGTCGACTTTTGTCAGTGTGGTACAGACACAGGGGCAGCGCCAGGGCACCCTCTTTGGCGTGGGTGCCACACTCAATACGTATAAAGCCTCTGACAAAGCCGGCGTGACGCAGGAGTGTTCCTTTTATGTCAAGGTGATAGATAAGGAGTCTCCCCTCATCTCCTGCCCGCACGACACTACTCTCTGGCTGGATAGCAAAAACGGCCGCGTGATATACGACTATGATGAGCCCACGGCCACGGATAACTGTGCCGTCTCTGCCCTCAGCCGCGCAGGTGGCCCCGCCAGTGGTACAGCGCTGGATGCCGGTGTCTATGTGATCTCCTACGATGCCCGCGACAACTCCGGCAATATGTCGTCCTACAGCTGGCGCGTGGCCGTAGCGCTGAAGGGTACCAAGCTATCTGATGATCAGATGCCGCCGCTATTTGAGCGGTACCCCGATATCCGTGTGCACTGCGATGCCGGATCCAAGGCTGCCAAACTCAGCTACCCTGACCCTATAGCGACAGACAATGGTAAACCTGTACCGGTGAAACTGGTAGCAGGGCTGGCGAGCGGGTCGTCCTTTCCTACGGGTGTCTCCAGTGTGACCTATATGGCGCAGGACGAGGCGGGGAATGTGGCTCAGTTCACCTTTAACGTGATAGTGGTATGCGATGACAAGTGGATGCTCACCTGTCCGTCTGATATCGTGATGAACGCGGACAAAGGTGCATGCGGTACCACCGTAGTATATGGGACGCCCCAGGTGACGACAGCCGGCATGGTAGAGCTGACGCTGACCAAGGGGCAGATGTCCAAGAGCTTCTTTAAAGTAGGTAGCACGACCAATACTTTCCTGGCACAGGACAGGGCCGGTACCAAGCAGGAATGCTCCTTTAACGTGCAGATCTCTGATGTAGAAAAGCCGACCATAGAGTGTCCGCCGGATACGATCATCTGGATAGAAGGCAACGATCCCAGCGTGGTATATAACTATAAAGAACCCATAGCCCGCGACAACTGCAGCATAGCCGAACTAAAGCTGACAGACGGTGCCAAGAGCGGCGCAGCCTTTACCCAAGGGGTGCACGTCATCTCCTACTCGGCCAAAGATGCGAGCGGCAATCTGGCCACCTGCTCCTTCACCGTCACGGTGAAGCGGCGCGAGAGCGTAGCTATGCCGCTGGCTGTAGCGCCGCTGCGCACCAGCTATGGCGATACGATACGTATCCGCTCACAGGAGGTGGTCAATGACTGCACGGTGACCATCTTCGTAGCAGATGATGGCATAGAAGATGGCGATACGGTCTCGATCTTTGTGAATGATGAAGAAGTGATCAAGCAGCAGCGCTTGCGCAAAGGGCGCGTAGAAAGCTATTCGGGCCTGATCGGCCTCACTGTCAAACTAGACCCAAACCGCGCCAATACTATAGTAGCCAAAGCGTGGAATGTAGGCACCATACCGCCCAATACGATGGAGATAAAGGTCTTTGCCGGTGATGTACTCTCAGACAGGACCAGCCTGCGTACGCAGAAACCCATCCTGCGCCGGCGCTTTGAGTGCTACCCCGGCCTGACAGATGGTATGACCCTGAACTGCAAATAGCATGACGCGAGTAGACAATGTACCTCTGACCTGGCGGCCGCTATTCTACCTCTACGGATGGGCGTTTGGTCTGCTTCTCTATATCTTCTCGTGGACGCTACACCTCACCTGTCGCATACGCTGGCAGGGTACACCTCTCAGACAGCATCCGCATTACATCCTTGCCATCTGGCATGAATCTCTGGTGCCTTTCTTTGGAGTCTTCATCAACATGAGTGACCAGATATGGATGAACCACCCTGCATGGTACATGAAACCGATACACATCTTGCTACGGCTGACCGGCGTGAAACACATCTGCCTCGGCAGTAGTGGCAATAGCGGCAGAGAAGCGCTATCTAATGTGATCACCTTCCTGCGCGAAGGCTATAATACATCGCTGGCTGTAGACGGCCCTGCAGGCCCCTACCGTGAGCTGAAGCCCGGCTGCCTGCTCATGAGCCGCGATACAGGTGTACCCGTCATAGCCCTCCGCTTTGAATGCAGCAGGTATTGGCGCCTGGGCGGATGGGACAGAAAGATGGTGCCGTATCCTTTCTCCACTATCACGGTGAGTACATCTGAGGCACTGGTAGTGACTGATGAGAATATGCAGGACTATCAAGACCAGATCACCGCATGGCTCAATGGAGAGGAGGCTTAGTTGCGGAGGTCTTTGCCCCAGCTCAGTTTATTCTTTAGCGAACTGATAAAGTTCATATCTGTGAGTCGCACCAGGCAGGCGCCAAAGGAAGCTTTCTTGACGGCCAGCTCAAAGGACGAGTCTATACTCTCAAAGCGCGAATCCAATGTACAGAGGAAGCTATTGCCTCGGCCGGTTACTTCAAACGAAAGCACTACATCATCAGATACAATGATAGGGCGCACGTTCAGATTGTGAGGCGCGATAGGGGTCAGCACAAAGTTGCCGGATGTAGGATAGATGATAGGCCCTCCGCAGCTGAGCGAGTAGCCCGTACTACCTGTGGGTGTGGAGATGATCAGGCCATCTGCCCAGTAGTCGTTTAGCAGCTCGCCATTCAGATAGGTGTGTACCGTGATCATGGAGCTTTGGTCCTTGCGCTGTACCGTCATCTCGTTCAGCGCATAGGGGAAGTCCTGGAAGATCGGCATATTGCTATGCAGCTCCAGCAGGGAGCGTTTATCTATCAGGTATTTGCCCTTGGCTACCACGTCTATAGCCTCTTGTATCTGGTCCTTGCCGATATTGGCCAGGAACCCGAGGCGACCGAAATTGATACCAAGGATAGGCGTTTCCGTATTGTGGATCGTAGTGATAGCCTCCAGTATAGTGCCATCGCCACCGAGGCTGAAGAGTACCTCCGTCTGCTCACGGATATCATCAAAGTGCCAGTACGTCTCGTGGTGCTCCTTGAGGCCGCTCTCATGGAGGAGCTTCGCATAGTTCTCATCTATGGCATACTTCAGCCCATACTGCCTGAGCAGCCGTAGCATCTCCTCTATATAGGGTAGGTTGGCAGGGTTGACGGTCTTACCAAAGATGGCGATCATATGGAGGTAAAGTTAATAAAAGCAGGAAACAAAAATATTTTGGTCAGGAAAGTGAGTGATAGCAGGGCTTCACATCTTTGCAGAAAGAAAAGACTAGGTAAAGCCGAGATAAATCCGTACATTTGCACTCCACATCGCGGGATGGAGCAGTTGGTAGCTCGTTGGGCTCATAACCCAAAGGTCGCAAGTTCGAGTCTTGCTCCCGCAACTAGATAGAGGTTCGCATATGCGAGCCTC
>JAFDYQ010000062.1 GCA_018267365.1 Bacteroidota bacterium
TAGCAGGTACCAGCTATGACTGGACCGGATCAGATGCTACTATCGGCCTGGCTACGAGTGGCAATGGTGACATCGCATCTTTCACAGCTACTAACGGCGGTACTGCTCCGGTGACCGATACGATCATTGTGACACCTTCTTATACCAATAATGCAGTGACCTGCACGGGCACTCCTGATACGTTCTACATCACAGTCAATCCCACGCCTACTGTCAATACAAGTGCAGACCAGACAGTTTGCAACAACGGTACGACTACTACGGTGAGCTTCACTGGAGCAGTACCAGGTACATCTTATGACTGGACCGGATCGGATGGTACTATCGGCCTGGCTACCAGTGGCAATGGTGACATCGCATCTTTCACAGCTACTAACACGGGCAATGCTGCGGTGACCGATACGATCATCGTGACGCCTTCTTATACTAATAACACAGTGAGCTGTACCGGTACTCCTGATACGTTCTACATCACTGTCAATCCTACTCCGATCGCGAATCCATCTGCAGATGTGGATGTGTGTAACGGCGCTATGACATCATCAGTGCCATTCTCGGGATCAGTAGCGGGTACAGTATATGACTGGACCAGCAGCAATCCATCTATCGGGCTGGCATCCAGTGGTACAGGTGACCTGCCGGCTTTCACTGCTATAAATAACACGACATCCGATGTGATAGATACGGTAGTAGTGACACCGTCTTATACCAATAATGCAGTGACCTGCACCGGTCCATCTGATACTTTCCTGATCTATGTACATCCTACGCCGCTCATCCTGCTGGGCGCTCCGGCCACTACATGCGGCGGCAGCGTGCAGATAGACGCGGGCAATGCAGGCTCTACCTATGCATGGTCAGATGGTCCTACTACGCAGATAGATACGGTAAGCACAAGTGGTATCTACACTGTGACCGTGACCTCGCCATATGGCTGTATAGACAGCGCGAGCAAGACAGTATATATCCGCCCTGCACCTGTGGTAAATCTCGGCCCGGACCAGACCAACTGCAATGCAGGCGTGACCCTCGATGCAGGTAATCCGGGTGCAGCATATCTCTGGTCTACGGGCGCCAGTACCCAGCAGATCGTAGCCGCAGCTACAGGAGACTATAGCGTCATAGTGACAGACACCGCCAGCAGATGCTCAGGTACGGATACAGTACACGTCACCATCAATGGAAATCCTGTAGTAGATCTGGGTCCCGATACTACTCTCTGTGGTGGTACGCTGACGCTGATGGCTGGTGATCCGTCCAACACATACCACTGGTCTCCGGGTAGCTCTACAGGCAATACTCTGACCGTGACCACTACCGGTACGTATGCTGTGACTGTGACTAGCCCGGCAGGCTGTACCGCTACGGATGATATCCATGTGACCATTTTCAGCAAGCCGGATCTTGGAGCAGATATCACAGACAGTATCTGCCCCGGCAGCACTGCTAACCTCTATAACTACTACCAAGGCTCAGGTGTGACACTGACGTATAATACGCCTAACCCGGCAGCGGCTGACAGCGGCACGTACACAGTGATAGGCACCAATGCTAACGGATGTAGTGATACAGCTATAGTGACTATCATCTACCGTGTGAAGCCTGATCTGGGTGCTGATCTGATAGACAGTGTATGCCCGGGCTATACCTACAATCTGGAGACTGCCTTCCCGGCCAGCAGAAGTTATAGCTCATACAATTGGTCAGGTACATTCAATGATACTGCGGTAGGTCCTGGCACATACGTTCTCATAGTGACCAATAACAGTGGCTGCTCTGATACCGCAATGGCTACTATCGGTACCAGCCAGAAGCCTAACCTCGGTGGCAATAAGACAGATAGCGTATGTGTAGGCAGTACGTATGACCTGACCACACTCTATCCGGATAGCGGATATGTATCCTACCACTGGACAGGTGTAGCAGACTCGAGTAAGGTGCCTGCAGGTACCTATCAGCTCGTAGTGAGCAATGCCTCCGGCTGCACAGATACAGCTTACGCCACTATTACAAACAGGGTGCATACAGTGGTGACGCTGAATACGAACTTTTTTGTATGTAGCACTGTACCTGCGTATCCTCTCACAGGTGGCTCACCGGCCGGTGGCTCATATTTTGTGAATAATGTATTGACGAACATATTTAACCCTGCAGCAGTAGGTGCCGGTCCGCAGCGTGTGGTATATGTCTATACCAATGGTAGTGGCTGTACAGACTCAGCGGTGACCACTATCACGGTCTACCCTCAGCCTAATGTGACCAATACGACACTGCCTGTAGTGTGCAACAACTCCCAGGCGGTGGATCTGGATACATACTTCTCACCATTTGGCGGTAGCTATAGCGGCCCTGCTATCAGCGGTCAGTACTTCTATCCATCACTGGCGGGTCCGGGCAATAGTAACATCACGTATATCTATACAGACTCTCATGGCTGCTCTGATACAGGTACCGCACAGATCACAGTGACCAATGCTGTATCCGTATCCCTGCATACTACTACGACAAACTTTACAGCATGCTCTAATGACTCAGTGACTTTCATAGCCAATGGTGCGCAGCAGTATCAGTTCTTTGTAAATGGTGTGGCTGTGACTGCTATGACAGACACCAGTACCTTTACCACTACTACACTGCAAAATCACGATCAGGTATCAGTGGTAGGTAGCAATGCCTGCTCCAGCGATACGAGTGATTTCATCATCATAGATATCAATCAGGGACCTGTAGCGTATGCCGGTATGGATACGACCATAGACCTGGGCCAGACCGCGCAGCTGCATGGCAGCGCTACAGGCGGCACCGGAAACTATACCTACAACTGGACACCAGCTACATTCCTCGATCTCAATAATGTGCCTAATCCTAAATTCAGCGGTGCAGATACTACTCTGTTTACTCTGCGCGTCACAGATGTAAATGGCTGCTGGGATACTGCTACAGTGACTGTCAATGTACGCCTGCCTCAGAATATCCAGCTGCCTAATATCCTGACACCTAATGGCGATGGTCAGAATGATGTATGGGTACTCAATCCTAAGATAGACCTCACCGGATCAAACATTGTGATATTCAACAGATGGGGTGAGAAAGTCTATGAGGCTACGCCATATGCCAATGACTGGAATGGTACCTATATGGGTAGCGGCGAAAAACTGCCGGACGGCACATACTATTACGTACTGAAGGTGCCGGCTCAGAATACCGAATACAAAGGACCGATCAATATACTCAGCACTCATAAATAATCGAAGGAATAAGGAATCATAAACAGTATAAACATCTTTTATGAAGAATAAACTCATAGCAGCCCTCGTAGCATGTATGACCATCTCATCAGTGATGGCGCAGCAGATACCGCTGAGCAGCAGCACTTACTTCATGCGCATGCTGAATAATCCGGCGCTGACGGGCTACAATGGCAGCACGAATGTCTACGGCTACTTTCGCGACCAGTGGACCGGACTGCCGGGTCACCCGCTCACGATGGGCGGTATGGGAGAGGTGAGTCTGTGGAAAGAGCAGAGCAATATAGGATTCAATGTCTATAATGATGTCACCAGCATCATCAGCAATGTGAGTGCACAGGTATACTACGCACAAAAGATCAAACTGGCCAAGAATCATAGCCTCTCCATAGGTCTCTCAGGTGGTATACTCAATACCCACGTAGACTTTAATAATGCAGTAGCCAATGATCCGAATGATATCAACCTGCTGACGAATACACGGTCAGGCATTGGCTTTGATATGAACGTGGGTATAGCCTATCAGTGGAAAAAGAAACTGACGATCGGCTTCTCAGTACCACACGTAGTGCAAACCAATGTGGTACTCTCTGAGCAGACCAAGAGCGGAAGCTTTGAGGCCCTTCGCCACTATATGGCGCAGATCAGCTACGAGTTTAGTTTCAGGCATGAGAAGTGGAACCTTGAGCCTTCTCTCATGTTTCGCAAGGGTAGCGTGTCTAAGCTCTACCAGCTGGAAGGCAATGTGATGGCCAACTACAAGCGTTTCCTCTATCTGGGCGTAGGCTACCGGCAGGACTATGGTATGAGCTTCACCGGTGCTGTGCGTATCGCGCAGTGTGTTACACTGGGCTATACATATGAATATCCGCTGGCTATGGCCAAGAACTCTGTGACCTATGGCAATACCCAAGGCACACATGAGGTACTGCTCGGTATCAACTTTGACAAGTGGATCAAGAAGGCCGAGAGGAATGAAAAGCGCCTGGACAAGGTAGAACGTAAGGTAGCAGAGGTAGCCAAAACGGATACAGCGATACTGGCGCGCATGGACAGCCTGCAGCAAGCTAACGACACCCTGGCTAAGCAGGTAGAGGAAGTAAAGCAGGTAAACCAGCAGCAGGAGCAGAAGATACAGAAGCTGGAAGTAAAAGTAGACTCACTGGAAGGCGAGATGGACAATTATCGCAAGCGCATAGCGAATATCAAGCCTAGTAGCTTCTCCGATCTCTCGGAAGAAGAGAAGGCCAGAGTAAAGGCCGGCGATATCATCAAGCTCGACAAGGTTTACTTTGAGACAAACAGCAGCTATGTGAAGCAAGAGTCATATGCACAGCTGGATAAACTGGCTGCTATGCTCAAGGCATCGCCGGAGATGAAGGTGCGCGTACTGGGCCATACAGACTTTATAGCATCTGACGCCTATAATATGTGGCTCTCTGAGCGTCGCGCCCGCCACGTGGCAGACTATCTGATCAAGAAGGGCGTAGATGCCAGCCGTGTAGAAGCCAAAGGCTATGGTAAGCGTGCGCCGATAGCTGACAATAGCACAGAAGAGGGCCGTGCACTCAACAGGCGTGTGGAGATAGACATCCTCAAGAAATAACCAACCCGATCCATAGACTCTGAAGCCGCTACCCCTGTAGCGGCTTTTTTTTGAGTGAAGAGGTATAAATTGCTATGAGACAGTATCAAAATGAGTACTGCATTTCACCCAGTGCATGATTTAGTATCTCTCAAAAAAGTTTGCTTCTTTGTGCCATAAGTATAGAGAGTGAGACCATCCAACGAGATACTGATGCGAGCCTTCCGGCTCATGGCCACGGCCAAGAGTATGGCCGAACTCTATGAGGAGCGCAAGGACATCTGTGCCAAGTATGTGCATGCCACCTCACGGGGGCACGAAGCGATACAGCTCGCTGCAGGCTTCCTGCTGAAGTCGCAGGACTTTGCATTTCCTTACTACCGTGATGATGCGATGCTGCTCGGCATGGGTTTTACCCCGTCTGAGCTGATGCTGCAGCTGCTGGCTAAGAGGACAGACTACTTCTCTGCCGGTCGCACCTACTACTCGCACCCCAGTAGCAACAGAGCCGACCTGCCTAAGATACCACACCAATCCTCTGCTACCGGTATGCAGGCCATACCCGCTACAGGTACTGCGCAAGGTTTGCAATATAAAGAAGACCGCAATATAGTCTCTCATAAGAGAGGAGAGGAGCCTATAGTGCTCTGCTCTCTGGGAGATGCATCCGTGACCGAGGGTGAGGTAGCCGAGGCGCTGCAGATGGCGGCGCTGCATGAGTACCCTATCATCTACCTCGTGCAGGACAATGAGTGGGATATCTCTGCTCACTCCTCTGAGATACGCCGCATGGATGCGGATGAGTATGCCAAGGGCTTCAAAGGACTGCGGGTGATCTCTATCAACGGCACGGACTTTAACGAGTGCTACGATACGATGGATAAGGTGATATCGCTGGTACGCAAAGACCGCAAGCCCTACCTCGTGCATGTGAAGGTGCCGCTGCTCAATCACCATACCTCGGGTGTGCGCAAGGAGTGGTACCGCCCAAAGGAAAACCTGGAGAGTGATGCTGCGCGCGACCCCTATCCTGTGCTGCGCCAGCAGATGAAGGATAGCCGCATAGCCAGCAGCGAAGATATAGACAATATAGAGGCGGAGATCCGGGCCTACGTGGCTGCTGAGTTTGAGCAGGCCGTGGGCGCACCTGATCCTACTGCAGATGACCTCATGGACTATATCTTTGCCGAGACGCCTGTCACAGAAGAGCGCGGTGAGCGCCAGCCTGCGGGAGGGCAGACGGTGGTGATGGTAGATGCTGCGCTACATGCTGTGGATGAAATACTGAGAAAGCATCCTGAGGCGCTGCTTTATGGGCAGGATGTGGGCGGTGAGCTGGGCGGTGTTTTCCGCGAAGCGGCACTGCTGGCCAAGAAGTATGGTGACCAACGCGTCTTCAATACGCCGATCATGGAGGCCTATATCGTAGGTAGTACTACGGGTATGAGTGCTGCCGGCTGTAAACCTATCGTGGAGGTCCAGTTTGCAGACTATATCTTCCCGGGTATCAATCAGCTCTTCACGGAGGTATCGCGCTCGTGCTATCTGAGTGCGGGCAAGTGGCCCGTGCAGATGCTCCTGCGTGTGCCTATCGGCGCCTATGGCAGCGGTGGGCCGTATCACTCCAGCAGTGTAGAGAGCGTGGTGCTGCAGCTCAAGGGTGTAAAGGTCGTTTATCCATCTAACGCTGCTGATATGAAGGGCCTGCTGAAGGCTGCTTACTACGATCCGAATCCGGTGGTGTTGTTTGAACATAAAGGTTTGTATTGGAGTAAGGTGAGAGGCACAGATGCCGCCAAGACTGTAGAACCTGACGAAGACTATATCATCCCGCTGGGCAAAGCGCGCACTGCGCTCACCGCTAAGGAGGATAAGGTGGCCAATGGTGAATCTATGGCCGTAATCACCTATGGTATGGGCGTACACTGGGCTATGAATGCTGCTAAGCAACACGAGGGGCAGATAGAGGTGATAGACCTGCGCACGCTGAATCCGCTGGATGAAGAAGCGATAGAAGCCGCTGTAAAACGCCATGGCAAAGTAATGGTGCTCACGGAGGAGACAGTAACGCATTCCTTTGCTGAGGCGCTGGCAGGTCGTATCGCCTCGCAGTACTTCCGCCACCTCGATGCTCCGGTCCGTATCATCGGCTCTAAGAATGTACCTGCCATCCCGCTCAATGAGAATCTCGAGCGTGCCCTGCTGCCCAATGCTGATATGGTGGCCGAGGCGATGGGAGAGATGCTGAGTGAGTGATCATAGTTTAACCGCAAAGAACGCGAAGAACGCAAAGGCTATCATAGTAGCATATGTTTATGGGTTGTCATTTAGTAATGCGCTGGGGACAATGTTGTTAATGTGTATAAGCATACCGTGCATCTTTTTACCTTACCCACATGAACTATCTCCGGCAGGTCCTCTGCCTCGTATTCCTGTTTAGTGCGCTCGGTGCTTCTGCCCGTTTTGGCAGGACCAACAGGATACGCCACTCCATGGATTTCTTTAGCAATAACAATACGCTGCGCATAGAGAGTTACCTGGGCTTTCAGGCCAATAACGGGCTCATGACTACCTCCTACCCTAACATGCTGATACGCTATGGCCTGATAGACATCCTGGAGCTGCGGCTGAATGTGCAGGTCAGCTCTGTGAATGACCGCGCCCGCTGGACCACGCAGACCGGCCTGACTCCGCTACAGCCGGGACTGAAGCTGCAACTGTGCAAGGCAAAGAAGCTGCGCCCGGCGGTAGCCTTTACCTCCAGTATCACTATCCCTCATGCTGCTACGGATGGTATGCGGCAGACCTACTGGGCGCCTTTGTTTGTCTTCTCTGCCGAGCAGAATATCACCCAGCGCCTCAGCTTTGAGTATGCGCTGGGTATGCAATGGGATGCAGACAACTTTCAGCGAGGCTACCTGACCTCACTCAATATGGAGTACGACTTCTCCACTACGAGTACGGTGTATGCAGATGCCTATCTGCTACAGCCCGAGAGCGGCAGCCAGACTGATATGCGCCTGGATGTGGGTGTGAACCGGCAGCTGACCAAACACCTGCAGCTGGACCTATCTATGGGTGCCGGCCTGACACCTGCCGCGCCGGAGTTCTTTTTCAATGCGGGCTTTATCTTTGCCTATGGTGACTGGAAGCGTATGGCGATGCACAAGGGTAACTATCAGAAGCATCAGACTGCGCATGGTGCCGGTTCGCTGCGGTGAACCTATGCCAAGTATCAGTCATGGTGCGGCTACTTTTCTGTAGCTGCAATATTTTTCTTGCCATAATATATATTGCCCGCGGAGTCCATGGTCAATGTATTCATCAGCACTTTATAATCATCTAGTGGTCCTAGTCCTACGGTGCCTCGCAGGGAGTCTACGCGGTCGGGATATGCCAGCGGCCTGGGAACCTTGGTGCCGGATGCACTTTTTACCATCTGGGTGCCGTAGACCTGTGGGTGGCCTGTGTTCACCAGGACGCGGTCTGTCAGATAGGCCAATTTCTGTAGCGAGGCCTTTCCTTGTTTTACTTTCTCGCTCATACTCGTGAGGACTGCTTTTTGCAGCAGTGTGTCCTTGTCCTGATGCTGTACCAGCAGCCAGAAATCGTCGGCGCCGACCGCATCCACCATATCGTAATCAGGATAGCCATAGGTGCGGAATATTTGCCAGAGCTTTGTATTGTGCGCTTTCTGAATGGAGTCTGGCAGGTGCTGTTGCTGACCGGATTTCATCTGACCATTGAGGATATCCTGATCGGTTTCGCGCATTTGCTTCAGTTCTAGCTGGAGTCTCTGATCTTTGCCAGACGGCAGGGCAGGGTAAAGAAGCAGTGCGAGGTAGAGTAGTGTTTTCACAGTATCATTATTTGCTATTGAAGGTATTGATAAAAAAGTGAAAACGGGTAGGCGGTCACTGCGGTGATCTATCTGCCGAATGTGTCACCACTCCCTTGCCTTACCTGGCCGGCAAGCAGGCCCCGCCAGCGGGGATAACAGCCGTGGTCACGCGATGCAGTGGCGCGAGGGGTGTGGTTCAAGCGTGGTGGCTGGGTTGCCTTTTTCCCGCTTATCTATTTGCGTCCCTAATCCTTTGAAATTTCATAAATTAGGAACACCTTAGATAAAACCCTTAAGAACCTTAAAACAGGTTCTTTTTATTAAAATAATCCTAATTGATCGTTTTTATTTACAATGACATTTAGCTTTTGAGGTTTGTTATCGACAAGCTGGGACTCACTTAATTTTAAAAAAGCGACTATTTCTTCTAAGAAAAACCTTTGAGCATCATTAATTTTTTCCTTAGCCGTAGGGAAAGTAAACCATTCACCCCTATCTATCTCAGGAAAATCCTGAAATCTGCCCGACTTAGGAGGCCATTGTAAATTAAATGTATTGGATACAATCTTTGAGCAATCAATATCCCCCTCAAGAGCCCATGCATATATAATTTTGCCCGTTTTTATTTTTTGTGGTTTCAATTCAATAAAATTACCTTCAGTAGATAGGCAGATACTAGTTTCTTCCTCAAATTCTCTTTTTGCGGCACTTAACGGGTCTTCATCAGTAAATTCCCCTTTGGGGATAGACCATGCTCCCAAATCCTTTTTTGAAAAAAATGGGCCTCCCGGATGGACCAAAAGGAATTCAATATAGCCACTGACTAGCCTATACAATAAAATACCTGCGCTT
>JAFDYQ010000063.1 GCA_018267365.1 Bacteroidota bacterium
AGAAACACGTTTGCCCATAAAGAATAATAGCTGACACTCCCCCTTACCAAGGGGGGCAGGGGGATTTGAGACAGCACCCTAAAGCAGAATAGAACCACACCAATGACCTGCTACCTAATGCTGAAGCATCGCTTTTTTTGAGGGGATCGGCTGTTTATGTTACGATTGATCAAAATAACCTAACGCCATCTCAATAAACTGTGCAACCGTCTCCTCCCTATTCACCTCCTCATCCGTATACTCTACATCCTCCAGTTCATGAAACGGATGGTCTAGCTCGTCATCATAATCTTTGAAATGCAGATCCGGTAGATGCCAGCGGCTCGCGTAGAACCATGTCTCATCTAGCAGCTTTGCGCTTAGTTGAGATTTGATCTCTGCTACAGTGAGACCTTCAGGATTGGAGAGGATGACATGTCCATGATTCTTATAGTTACCATAGCAACGGTACATGTAGGATAGTTTGATGTTCATGAAGCCAAATTACGGCGTGCGAAGGACTCTAAATTTGCCTATAAGTCACGTTATTGAAAATTCAAATACTTAAGTGTATTCAGCAGACGTACCGATAGTAAAGAATAAGCCCACAGGAAATCCCCTTTCAATGTCTCTTGCAAATTAAACCTTGAGCAACTCTCGCCAGCACCTTCCTCTTTCAAGAAGATGTATTCCACGAGATTAATATCATCTTCTATCCAGCCTATTTGATTTACAGTTAACTCGTCAGAGTACTCTACTCTGAGCCTCCACAAAAAATCTATAATAGCTTGGACGATATTCTGCTGATAAAAGCTGAGATCCACGATGTGTTATTTCAAGCAAAAGTACTTGAAAACAAGATTGAGGTCGTAGACTATGAGTCACACTCGGTCTAGCTGTTTAAATTTCTGATAGTGGTGATCCAAAAATTTCTCGTCTGGTAGAAATTTCTTGGGCAGTTTGATTTGCTGGCCCTCGACCTCAAGGAAATTAGAAGCGACAAAATCATTTTTCTTATTCTTCTTAAGCCGTTTTGATAAAACCACCTCTAAGTTTGAAGTAATAGAAAGAAGATGTCTATCAAAAGCCTTATCGTGTAGAGCATTCAAGCACAAACCATTTCGTGGGTTTAGTCGATTGTCTTTATCCTCATTCCACGGCACTATGTGGCTTCCTACCAGTAGTTCAATATTCTTGATACCTGTAATACAGCATGAATAGTCATAAGTAGCCAAAACCATAGACCTAAAAAACGCTTGATTAACCCTTACGCGAGTTAGTCTCTCCTTATCCTTTCCTTCTCTGATCTCAAAGTCTGCCTCTTCAATGAAACGCTCGATTGGCTTACCTTCATACTGCGCCAAAACTCTCTCACTCTCATAGGCCATGCCTTCCCAATCGTTGTAAAATTGATCCCATATTTTTCTGTCCAAGCCTCCACTATTCGAGAGTCCTTTTATACCTCTAGCTTTGAGACTGGGATCGAAACTTGCAAAGTTTCCAAGTTTCCGACTAATTGCTCCTGGGGAGCGACCAATAAGTTGCGCCAAGTGAATGACATCAGGGTTTCCCTTATGAATTTTACCAAAAGGTATTTTGCAATAGAGATTGATAGCAAGTATCAATTCATCTCTCGTCCATAGTGTCTGTCCTTCTTTCATGCTGTATAGATGACCTCAATATAGCGATCTTAATAAATATCTACCCCTTCATCCTCCCCTCTATTTCGCCCCGCAGCTCCATCGTGTGGTCATACCCCGCCCTATAGATCTCCTCTATCCGCCGCACGTTGAGAACTAGAATTTTCCCTCGCAGGACAGGTCTTAAATACGCATCAATTGATTAGCCTTACTTTGAATGCTATCTATACTTTCAAAAAAAGGCTTCAACTCTGGGTCTATCCATTCTATGAGGTCGTAGATCTTCGTCCTTATATCCAAAGCATCCGCACAGCTTATCACATGACCTACAAAACAAATCGGTTCGCAGTGATTTACGCGATTTCTAAAACTTCTGATTTCATCTAGCTTGCTGTAGATGGTAGCTCTGTTCTCAGTTATCGGCTTGTGGGGGAAAATATGGATAGGCTGCCCACCCACCAGAGAATAGTGGTGAGCCAAAAAGAACGACAACCAAAATCCAAATGTTTGATCTGAGATAACCTTGCCGCTGGTGATCGGAATCCCCCTTCTAGTAAGTTTTGCTTCGGTCTTTTGCACACTACTTCTTAAAAAGAAATGTGAACTCCTCAAGGAGTTATGCCTCATAAATCCAGCCTTTTGATTTATTATCCAATCGGGGTCAGTAAAATACGCACCCAACACAAGATTTAGACTATTGCGTAGCACTACCTCAAATTGGCTTAAAACAGGATGAAAAGCCTGCGCTAATCGTATATTTGCAGTGTAAAGGCGTTTTGCCGGGTATTACTGTTTCCGGTAGCTATCAGGTATCTGTTATACCTCGGCCTCGACAAGTATCTATTTCTAAGTTCAATCCTCATACTTGGCAATGTCGTATTTTTTTCTTATTTTTACATTATATAGACTTGATAAAGCCTCTTTCTTTCGTAGAAACGTAATCAAGTAAAAGAACGAAGGGAGCTGAACAAGCTCCCTTTTTTATTGCCACTGTTTCCTGAGCGTTCTACCCATTCATCCTCCCCTCTATCTCCCCCCGCAGCGCCATTGTGTGGTCGTAGCCAGCCCTATAGATCTCCTCTATCCGCCGCACGTCAAACATGCCAAAGCGCGTCATGGCTGCCGGCTGTATCTGTATATCGCAGAGGCGGAGGCGCGCCTGTATCGAGGCATCTATGGCCATGTGGTAGGCGCGGTCTATCAGTTGGTTCTTGCCGCTGGTCTGGGTGATGGTCGTATCTATCGAGTTGCAGTGGCTGCCTATGAGCAGGTCGCACTGGTCGCGCAGGACCTCGGTGGGGAGGTTATTCAGTATGCCCCCGTCGTGCAGGTAGCGGCCGTCCACCACCTGCGTCTTAAAGATCACCGGCACGCAGGCCGTAGCCAGCAGGATAGGCGCCAGCGGACCCGTGTGGTAGTAGAGCAGCTCGTTCCTCACGATATCCGTAGCCGTGACATACACCGGCATACCCAGCCCCTCAAAGCTATTGTGCGGTATATGCGTCCGTATCGTCCTGGCAAAGCCATCCATATCCATCAGCCCCTCACCCAGCAGCGATAGGTGAAAGGGGTTGAAAAGGCCGATGCCCAGCTCTCCGGCTATGCGCATGATCTCTGCCGGACTGTAGCCCTCTGCATAGAAGGCGGCCACCAGCGCACCCGCACTGCTGCCGCTCAGTATCTCAGGCCTGATGCCTATCTCGTGCAGCGCCTGTATCACGCCGAGGTGCATAGCGCCCCGCGCACCACCGCCGGAGAGGGAGAGTCCTATTTTCAAGTGGGAGTATTTAGTAGTTAGTAGTTAGTATCAAGACGAAGATAGTACATCTGCATAGAGTGGTATGGTGGAGGGTCCACGAAACCATGTGTACCAAGGACCACGATCAGTAGATCATAGCCGCACCTACACCACTCCAAACTGCTTGTCATATTTCTCGACATAATACTCTATAGGATATGCTGTGCCTGTACTGTGCATATTACCCTCTTTGTCTACGAGTATAGGTGCATTGCCTGCTAATACATCAGAGGCATTAGCTATCGGATCGTCTACGTATGCCTTGGTCTGGTAAAAGAAATACCAGCCATATGGCCGTATGATAGTATGGTCTTCCAGCACTACACATTGGAAGGGTGTATTGACTCCATAGTGCCAGCTGTCTATCCAGCCTATGCGGGCCAATACGATGACGAGCGCCTCTTCGTAGGTGATCATACTCTTTGCTTTTGCGTTTCCGCGCCTGCCTGACGGTAGGCAGGCTTTTGCTGTTAAGTAATCTTTACTCCTTCACAAACCTGCCCGTCACACCGCCTAGTCACTATCTCGTGAAACTATAAGTGATATCATCCGTCTTGAGCGGACTCGTAGAAATCGTATCTGTGAAAGTCAGTCTAAGCGTGTGGGCATCTAGCTGCGCTACGTGATAATAATCGATATAAGTCCCGTCATTGATAGTGAGTGTACTAGCCTGATAGGCATAAGTACCCGCACCAAAAAAATTGCCGCCAAAAGTGCCATTTGCATTCAGTAGCAGCTGGCCTCCTGCAGGGGCGATCGCAGTGGTATCCCAGGTGCCGGCACCTGCTATGGTGATGTGGTCCTGCTCGGAGTAAAAGGCCCACGTACCTGCAATGGAGGCATTGCCCGCCGTCTGATGGCACGATACCAATCCCATCACCATCACCACTGCTACCAGCATCGCAGCACCGATTCCTTTCTTAGTCATAGATTGCATTGTTTTCATTATTCTCTATTCTCTAAAAACACTACTCCTTCACAAACCTGCCCGTCACATGCGCCTCGCCACTACGGATGGTCACATGGTAGACACCCGTAGCCAGGCCGCTGATGTTTTCCGCAAAGCTATTGATACCCGCTGTCAGCGTCATGGCATGCTCCAGCACCGTGGCGCCGAGGGCATCAGTCAGGATGATGTGTGCAGATGTGGTAGCCGCGCTGCTCAGGCGCACCATCAGCTGGTCTTGCGCTGGGACAGGATAGAGTGTCATTGTGCTGACGGCAGAGAGGTCTGTGACACCCGTGGCAGTCACCGTGACCTGCATCCTGGTAGTATCGCTGCAGGAGCGGTTATCCTCTACCAGCTGCACGGTGTAGGTGCCCGGTGCTGCGTAGGTGTGCACAGGGTTTTGATCTGCTACGGTAGTACCATCGCCAAAGTCCCAGTGATACAATACGCCTGCGGTAGTAACCGGTGCAAAGGACACCGTGAGCCCATTAGCCTGAGTGGTAAAGTCTGAGCTGCCGTTCATCACAGCCACGGTGACAGGTATGCGGTCGCTGTGGCACGACGGTGCCTGCAGCTGCCAGTGGTAGAAGAAGTAGTAATACGCCGCGCCGGCATCGCTGCCCGTGATGACCAGCGTGCTATCCTGCGAGTAGTACGGATAGCTGACGCCACCCTGATTGCGGTAGAGATTGATGCTGCCGCTGCTGCTGAGCAGGAGGTTGTCCTGCACGGGCAGGTCCCAGTCCAGCGTCACCGTGCTGTGGCCGTCAGGTATATAGACCGATGTGGTCTGCAGCTCGTCGCCATAGCTATCCATCAGGCTGATGGTGCGGTTGGCCGCGCCCTGTGCGTACACCTCTACCGATACGAGCGTCTGCGGCTTCCGGCAGTTGAATACCAGCGAGTGGCCATTGCTGGTACCAAAGTTGCCACCTGCGCCTATGCTATTGGTAGCCGGGCCCGCATAGCTCGTAGCGCCCGGTATCAGCGCCTGCACGTAGAAAGTATCCGTACGCAGCAGCTGCGGCGTGGTGTACGTGGCCCCTGTGCTGAGTGGCACAGTAGCGGCAGTATCGGCATACCAGCGCAGCTCTGCGCCCGTAGCGGCTGTAGCCGTGAGCGTAGCTGTAGTGCCGCGGCAGATGCTGGTGCCCGTGGCCGCAGGCATCAGGTCAGTCACCGTGATGTACGAGGTACGCAGGATAGAGTCCGTGCCACAGCTACCTGTAGCGATCAGCTGCACGGGATAGGTACCATAGGCCGTATAGCTGTGCAGCGGGTCCTGGTCTGTAGCGGTAGTACCATCGCCAAAGCGCCAACGGTACGTCGTAGCCTCGGTGCTCTGATTGGTAAACTGTACCTGTGCGGGCAGGCTGCATACATGTGGCACCTCCGCCTCAAAGTCTGCCGCTATGGATGATGACACCGTGACCTCTATGGAGTAGTACACCTGCACCCCTGCGCTATCGCCGCGCACGGTGTAGATCGTGGTGGCAGCCGGCGCAGCTACCGTAGCCGCGCAGGTAGCGCAGCGCAGGCCGGTAGTAGGTGTCCAGCTGTAGGTGGCACCGGCGGGGCCACTGGCTACGAGCATGGTAGAGTCTCCGTGGCAGATGGTAGGACTGGAGGCTGCTGCCAGCACCTGAAAGGGCGGCGGTGGCTGTATACCTATCAGCGCACCATCGTCGTAGCTGAAGTTGTAGCCCGATGGTGTCAGGCTGCTGAGCGCAAAGTAGCCATTGTCCTGGCCGCTCCAGCCCCAGTTCATGTGAAAGAGGCCATTGGCGTCATATCCGTCGCACACCCAGGCGTGGCCGCCCGCGCTGAGGTCATCGCCCTCGTAGATGATAGGGCGGCCTGCATCGAGGTCGCTGGAGATCAGCTGCGTCCACTGCGCAGAGGTATAGTCTGCAGAGAGCAGCCCGTGCATGGTCATCGTATCATAGCCAAAGTAGTGGCGCAGCGCATACTCGGCGCATGGCTCCGTGGGGCCGCCGGCCTCCTGCTGTATCACCCAGGCGCCGCTGCCGCCCTGCTGGTCGGTGCCGTAGTCCATGGCTACGCCTACGCCGCAGTGATACATGAGCTGCGCTACGTTGCCGTTGCTGCTGTTGATCGCATTGGGCATGCCGGACCAGGTGTAGGTCGCATTGGCAAAGTTGACCGTATAGCGTCCGTAGTCTGCCGAGTAGCCCGCTGCTATGCTATCCGCATAGCTGAAGCTGCCCCGGCCGTGCGCAGGGTAGCTCCAGTGGCGCATGACCTGCGCCATAGCCGTGGCCACACAGCCTGTCACTGCGTGCTGGTTGGTAGTACCATAGATAGGGCACTGATCGTTGTAGTATGGCTCCTGGTCCCAGAGCGTGGTGCAGAGCGGCGCTACAGCACTGCGGCTGCCGCGGCCCACAGGCCCCTGCAGCAGGCGCGCCCACCGCTGTGCTGTCTGCGGTGTAGCAGGCAGTCCGCTGCGTATGCCCGCGTGTATGTGCTGCGCGGCATGGTCCATCCAGTTGACCAGGCCGGTGTGGGTGTAACCCATCTGCCAGTCACTCTCGGCCGAGTAGCCTATCACGGGCTGTATCACATCATCTCCCGCCACGATCACAAAACCGCGCGGCGCCACCGAGATCACATAGTAGTCTACCGTGCCATCAGCCTCGCTGCGCACCAGCGCTGTAGAGGTAGTACGTGCAGCAGCACTGATAGTACCCTGGTAGAAATGCAGCGCCACAGTAGCGGCCTGCTGCTCAGATACGGTAGCGGCAGATAGGTGCGCGAGGCTCAGTGCCACTGCGCTCATCATCAGGATGATCTTCTTCATTTTTTCGGCAAATGGGATTACTACTACAATGATAACCAAAGGAAATGTTAAACGGTAGATAGGGGACGGAAGGCGGGGGACGAGAGGGGGAAATATGCGCCAGTTCAAGCGTCTTCGCTTGAACTAGCGCTCGCGGATGGTGATAACACCCCCGCCGTAGCTGGTCGCCTGACCTGCTACGAAACCAAGAGCGCTACATCACGCACAGAAAGCATCGTCCGATCTTATCGCAATCAAATAAAACCTACCCATGCACCTCCCCTCAGTACCCAGCGTTTTGTCGTCGGTCGGGCGACCAACGACGGCAGAGCTTGTTGTATTATCGTTAGGTTGCTATTTTAGAACAACAAGACCATGGACAATGAATCTCATTTATTATTACATATATCAATTTTATAAGACAAGGGTCAGCGTGAATGACCCGCATCTCCATACCGTATTGGCTATTGCGGGTATTATGACTTTTCCCATCGTGATGATATCAGAGTGGATCTCTATCTCGTATCGCTGCCGTTTTTTGCCTGGATACAGCTGGATGCTGATAGGTATCTGCACTGCGGCATTTTCGCACTTTTATTTTGCAGGAAGGGAGAAGAGGCTGATCAAGGCAGCCCCTTTACTATTCGGTAGTAGGAGGCTAGCCATATTAGCCACTATGATGATAGTGCTGCTAGGATTGCTGTTTCTCTTTCAGGGACCTATTGTCAGCAGCAGCCTGATGACTAAATGTAAGTAATATGAGGCTTCTCCGCCTTAGCTGGTCGCCTGACCTGCTACGAAACAAAGAGTGCTACAGCACCCACAGAAAGCATCGTCCGATCTGGTAACTATATAGCAGTTTCAGCAAAGCGACTGCATTCTGGACTTTTGGACTGGTTTTGGACCAAAAGTGGACTGGATAAAAAGTCCTACTCATGCGGGTTTGAGTGCCATTAGTCCAAAAATCCAAAAATATACCCCCTTTTTTTGTAGAAAAAATCTGTAACTTTGTAACTGTAACCGAAAGTCAATAAAAAAGCCTCGAAGAAGGTGCGAACTTCTACGAGGCCTGACTAACAAGTGACAAGGCGGATTTAGCGAATCATGAGTACGTTACCGAGAAATGATTCAGTAACTCACCTGATTTAGCGCGAATGCGTCCCCTGTCGGTCTATCCGAAGCGTTTACCACACCAACGGAGTATCTTATAGCCCCTCACGGGGCTTTTGCTTTTGCAAAGTTCCTTTATTTAAAATCAACTTGCAAACTTTATGCAAAAAACTCTTCCGCCGTAGCTGGTCGCCTGACCTGCTACGAAACCAAGAGCGCTACAGCACCCACAGAAAGCATCGTCCGATCTTATCGCAATCAAATGAAACCCGCCCAGGCACCTCCCCTCAGTGCCCAGCGTTTTGTCGTAGGTCGGGCGACCAACGACGGCGAAGGATTATAACAGCGAGGAGCTAAAAACGGTTGAACAAAAAAAGGCGCGAGTTTACATTTTTATGGTCGATCATTTCCCTAACTAGAGCTATCGACACCTTAATCATTACACTATCCGATAAAAGTAGTTTTGTGTATAGCGTGCTTAGAAAAATATATGAACAAAACAGCGACTTTATAGAGTGGATTGACTAACCTACCCGCTCTTCCATAGTTGCACTCCGGAAGGGGAGGCTAAAAAGCGTCACAATTGACCATTCAGTTTTTTATCAAAAATAGCATGGGCGATTCTTTGAATATCTCTGAAATCATTATCAGCTTTATGCCTTTCATCTATTTTTAATACGATCTTATCCCAAAGATTAGAAGTGACATCGTATAATTCTTTCTCCAATGAGTCATTGAAATTCAGATATAGGCTTAGTAAGATTCTGTTTTTCCTAAAATTATCTGAATGCATTTTATAGTATTCAGCAGCTGCAAAATTTACCTTATTCTCAGCCGCAGGAATTAGCATATTACTCTGATTAATCTGATTGATAAAAGAATCTATCAAAAGAAAATAATGAATAATTTCTGAGAGGTAGATTCTGACTTTTTCGACCCATTCTTTTTCGACTGTTGTTGCTAACTGAACTGTCATTTGATGATTTAAATTCTCAACTTGGAGTTGCATTTGTTCGTCTAAGTTTACCTTTGCAGCAGCTATATTTAACCTCGTAACTCTCAGTGAAACGATAACAGTTAATATACCAATCAGCAAACTTATA
>JAFDYQ010000064.1 GCA_018267365.1 Bacteroidota bacterium
GTCCCGGTAATCCTATGGGGCCCTGACTGCCCTGAGCGCCAGTAGGTCCAGTTGGACCCGTATAGCCTTGTATTCCTTGTGGGCCGGTGGATCCAGTAGCACCGATGCTTCCTGTGGCTCCGGTATGTCCGGTAGGACCTGCAGTACCATTTGTAACATTGCCGGCGTAGAGGGCGTAGGGCACGCTCATCAGCTGTGTAGTAGCCATATCTACATAATTTGTACCACCATTCGCATCTACCTCTACCTGTAGATATTTAGGTCCGCTGCCCCATGATACAGTAGAGAGGGTACCGCCGCCTGAACCTATGACAGTGTTGAAAAGTCCAAACTGATTGGTAGTAGCTGCATGTGTCTCCTGAAAAACCACCGTCCCGGTGGCCGTCTGATCATGGATGGTGAATCTGATAGCAACGTGCGCATTAGCAGCTGCTATTCCTTGACCGTTACGCACTATAGCTTGGTAGCTGATACCCTGCGGTACCTGGGCCTCAGTATAGATAAACAGCAGCATCAGAAGGAAGGAAAGATAGCACTTCATAAGAAAGGTTTTAAGGTGAAAAATATGAGTTCGTTTATGATGTAAAAATAAATGATGGCCATTCGAAAGAACTTGATTAATTTTCGAAACTTATTCGGTAACAGTTATCCTATGATTGCTTATCATGATTATATAAGGAAGCAAGCAAGAAAGATTTTGAAGGGTTATCAAAATGATAACCACCCAAAGGGCTCCTTGCAATTGGCATTGAAGAACTTTGTGTACTATAAGGAGCACGAAGAAACTGATCCACGCGAAAGAATAGTAACTAAAGACGAGGGTGCAGAACCTGCCATTGGGTATAGGTCATCCAATAGTTCATTATCTGATGCGAAGGTATACGGACTAAATAAGGGAATGCTAGACATCCAATATGCTTCCTCCAAATCAATAGTACAGTTCCTAGAAAATACACGCACGAGCCGGCGAAAAACGGTGGCTATTTCTGCAAAGTTGTTTAAATGTGTATCTGAGCAAGAGTTTATGCAGTATAATGACCCAGAAAGTGGAGATCATTACTTTAGAGACGATCCCAGATATTGGATCCAAGCAGCCAATAACCTTACTGAAATACGCCTTCGGGTAAATTTATACTTAGAAGCGCTAAACGAGCTGCCAAGGAATAGTTCGATTATTAAAAACCTGGGTATCACACTATATGAGGCCGGGCGATATGACGAGGCGGAGAAATATCTGAAAATGGCGATTCGGATTGCACCCGATGATGCGGATAATCATTCTAATTATGGGCTTTTTCTTCATGAAATAAGAAAGGATCTAATAGGCGCTGAGACCTACTTGAGAAGAGCGTATGAGCTTGAGCCGATGCACCGGAACAACAATATGCATTACGCCTGGCTCCTGCATGCTATGAAGAACTATAAGGAAGCAGAAAAGCAATATAAATTGGCCTTAAAAATTAACCCTGAAAATTTTACGGTACTAGGCAACTATGGCTGGCTGCTTAGCTTTGAAAAGTTTTCGCCACACAAAGGGTTGCCTTTATTAGAAAGAGCTTTAGAATTACAGCCTAACGATCCAGTTTTTTTGGGTACAATTGCATTCGTCAATGCAACCTATAACCTCGATTTTGATAAAGCAGAGAGGTTTTTTGAAAAATCTATTCAACTGGCTCCTACATCCTACATCAAGCATGGCAATTATTCCCAATTGCTCTTTGCGAGGGGAAAGATAGACCGCGCCATAAAGCACTTGCTATTAGCAAAAAAATATGGCAGAGCTGATGAAGAATTATTGTTGGAGTTAAGCTTTTACCTATATGCTCATTGCGATGAACAAAGAGTGCCCTCAGAGCAGCATATCGCTGATTCACTCAATAAAGGGGTGCGGTCACCACTTAAAAATTTCTCCATAACGCTTGTTTCTGCCATTGAAAGTGGTCATCCAGACAAAGCAAAGCTTTTATCTTATGCGGAGAGAATTAGCGAACTGAGTTATACGGGCCAAGGTCAATTAATCTGTAATAGCTAGTACCCCCTCTAATCCTCGTCTGTGACGAGGAATCCATACAGGAGCGTTTGCAACGCGTCAATCCCCCCGCTGTTCCAAGTTTAGCGCAGCATAACCTGGAACTCAGCATAGCCTCAAGTCTTAGACTTGAGGCGTAATACATAGCAGATTCAGGCATCCACACTTGCCCTGATGCCACCTCTCTCTCCACCCGCCCTTCGTCCTCCGTCCCTCGCCCTCCCACATCTCCCCCACTATCACTATCTTCCCCTCACAAATCATCCCCATGCCATCCATCCGCCGTGCCCTGCTCGCCCTTAGCATAGCCCTCATCGCCCTGGCCACCAGTGCAGCAGGCTTCCCTGATCGCCCCGCCATCCTCCGCGTCCTCGAGCCCCTGCGCATGCAGAGCGACACCGCCCGCGTCCTCCTCAGCGACTTTATCCGCGAGGACCGCCTCGTAGACTCCATCACGTTCTCTAAGGGCCTCACTCATACATGGGATCGGAAGCACTTCAACCAGGTCACCATCATAGCCACACCCGCCGCACAGCCCATCTCTGAGATGAAGCTCTGGATAGCAGGCACCGCCTACTCCGTAGTGATACAGCGCCACCTCCCCACCGCCGGCCTCGACCCGCTCAGCCCCGTGCTGCACACCGCGCGGCTAGGCAGGGGCAGCTTCACCGTCTCGGCAGAGTACTCCCGCTCCCCCTTCGCCATCACCGTCTACTGGCAGAACTACAAGCTAGGCCGCGACTACATCAAGCGCGTAGGCGAGGAGCTCATGATCACCATACCCACTGAGGCCCAGCGCCTCGGCCGCAGCTACATCCGCGTCTATGCCTGTGACGACCGGTCCCGCGCCGCAGACCTCCTCATCCCCCTCGACAGCGGCCAGGTAGTCAATACCCCCACCCAGCTCGGCAACATCAACATCACCCACCTCTACGGCCAGCTCTCACAGATCACCTCGGGCCTCCGCCCTAAGTATGACCCCGCCGAGACCTATCTCACCGCCAAACCCATGGACACCATAGCCCGCACCATCCGCCTCGCCATGGACGCCTACGGCGCACAGCACGTCTTCTCGGCGCTCCAGTTCGCTGCTGGCACCGATGCGCGCCTCGCCGCCCTGCGCGATACCGCACCTGACCGCGCCATGCTCTACGCCGCACTGCTCACCGCCCTCCCACTACCGGCAGCAGATAGCAGCCTCCTGCATCTCTTCCCCGCATCTGACACCAAGCACTCCGACATACTCTCCCGCCTCACCACCCTGCGCAGCACCAAGCTCGCCCTCCTCTACGGCGAGACCGACATCGCATCAAAGGGCGACATCCTCCTCATCCGCCGCACCTACTTTAGCCAGTCCATCCTCATAGTCATCAATCGCTCCCTCACCAAGCAGTCCATCGAGACCGGCACCGACCTCACCCGCTACACCTCCACCTTCGCCCACCCCATCACCGGCACCCACGTAGACCTCCCACCCTTATCCTTCGAAGTATTAACTAAGTAGCCGTAGGCTACGCAAAAGGCTGTTCACCCTCTCCTTTGGAGAGGGCAGGGTGAGGTGTTTTTTCCTACCTTTGCCCCACCCATGGTACTCCTCAAGATATTCCTTCAGTCACTCCGCCTCTCCATAGAGGAGCTCCTCTCGGCGCGCCTGCGCTCCTTCCTCTCGCTCACGGGTATCATGATCGGCATCCTCTGTATCATCTCCGTCTTCACAGCTACCAACTCCCTCGAGAAGAACATCAAAGACTCCTTCGATACCTTTGGCGGCGATATACTCTACGTGCAGAAGTGGCCCATCATCTTCACAGATGACTACCCCTGGTGGCGCTTCTTCAACCGTCCCCATGTCAGCCAGGAGGACCTCCGCCAGGTCAAGGACCGCCTCCGGCTCGCAGACGCCGTAGCCCTTGTCTCCTTTAACGGTGGCAAGACAGCCCACTACGGCGAGGAAAGCATCGAGAAGGTCACCCTCACCGGCGCCACCTATGAGTACGACCACATCAAGGACCTCGAGTTCTCCCAGGGCCGCTACTTCACAGAGGCCGAGGCCGACCACTCTACCTACGTCTGCATCCTCGGCTCCAGCGTGGCCGAGGCCCTCTTTGGCGGGCGCGAAAATATAGAGGGTGAGTACATCCGCCTCGATGGCATCAAGCTCAAGGTCATCGGCGTCTTCAAGAAGGAAGGCGACAACCTCATAGGCTGGACTCTCGACAATATGGTCATGGTGCCCTACCCCGTCCTCAGCACCTTTGTAGATATGAGCAGCCCCGGCGGCGAGGACCCTCTCATGGCCGTGCGCCCGCGCCCCGGCGTATCGGTAGACGAGCTCACCTACGAGGTCAAGGGCGTCATGCGCTCCGTGCGCCGCCTCTCACCCACACAGGACGACAACTTCGCCATCAACCAGATGAGCATGATCACTGACAAGATCTCCTCCCTCTTCATCTTCGTCAACCTCGCCGGCCTCTTCATCGGCCTCTTCTCCATCCTCGTCGGCGGCTTCGGCATCGCCAATATCATGTTTGTATCCGTCAAGGAGCGCACCAATATCATCGGCATCAAGAAAGCCCTCGGCGCGCGCCAGGTATATATACTATTGGAGTTTCTACTGGAGGCAGTGCTGCTATGCGTTATAGGCGGCCTCATGGGCCTCGTCATGGTCTATGGACTCGCCTCTCTGGCCAACTACCTCCTCCGAGCCAACGACTCCACCTTCGTCTTCTACCTCACCACCCGCAACGTAATGATAGGCCTCAGCATCTCCATCGTCATCGGCATCATAGCAGGCTTCATCCCCGCCTGGCAGGCTAGCCGCATGCGACCGGTGGATGCGATCAGAAGCTAACGAGCACACTCACCTCTTCGTCATTCAGAGCGATAGCGATGAATCTGGAGTTTGTTATAAAACTGAATTAGGCTGAAGTGCGAAACACTTCCCAGGGACAACGCTATACCCATTTTAGGGTATTGCTTATAATACATATAAAATGTTGATTTGCAATTCTAAATCACTATACATGGCATCATCAACCTGTCCCAAATGCGACAGTACGTCATTTGAGACTAAATTGCACTCTCCCCACAATTCTAATTTTAAACTACAATTTATCCAATGTTCAAGGTGTGGCTGTGTCGTGGGAACTATGGACTATTATAATATTGGCTATATGCTTAGAAAGGTAATGGAAAAGCTAGGAATAAGATTAGATTAAAGCAGGCAGACTTGTCAATAACTATATTATAAATCCTTCGTCAAAATATCTAATATCATCTTATTCATAAAGAGAATAAGTCTGACTTATGCCTACTGACTTCCATTACTTGATTGGTAATTCTAAAGAATTAAACAATATATATGCGCAAAACAGTTTTGAGCAACCGCAGCTCATAATTACCTCTCCGCCTTATTTTGACTTATTGAATTATAACGACCATAAAAAACAAATTGGTTATGGTCAGGAAAGTTATGATTTGTATCTCAACGATGTTTGTCAAGTATTAAATCATTGTTACGACTTATCTAAAAATGACGCAACATTATGGGTCGTTGTAGATACATTTAAGAAAAAAGGTGTAGTCAACCTATTACCTTTTGATATTGTAAATAAGCTGAAAGAGCGTGAAGCAAATAGCTGGATCCTAAAGGATATTATAATTTGGGATAAAGGCAAAAATTTGCCGTGGAATACAAATGGAAATTTTAAAAATGAACATGAATACATTCTATTCTTTGCAAAATCAGATAAGTTCAAATTTAAAATAGACACCATACGAGAAATAGCTGACTTAAAAAAATGGTGGATTAAGTATCCAGAACGCTATAATCCAAATGGAAAACCTCCAAGTAATATTTGGTCTTTCAATACACCTATAAGAGGATGGGGAAATGGCAAACAAAATCATTTGTGTCCTTTTCCCTTCCCATTAGTTGAAAGAATACTTTCACTTTGTACAGAGGAAGGCGACTGGGTGCTTGATCCATTTGCTGGATCTGGAAGTGTTCTAGCTATGTCATCCTTAATGAACAGGCCATCTGTGGGTATAGATATTAATCGTTCTTATAAACAAAAATTTATAAAGGAGGTTAATGATGGAGCTCTGACTTATTGGTCGAAGAGAATAAAAGAGCTTTCTGAAATCGAAACTTTGAACAAGAAATTTCGTGAAACAAACAAAAGATTACGCAAACTCAAAGTTGCATCGGCGATTTGTGATCACTTATCGTCAATAAATAAAAACCCTTTTATTTATTATGTAAAGGATAGTAGTCCTGTAAAAAATGAGATAGAAATTAATGTCTTACAGAATGGCCACATACCAAACATACATATAGAGAATGCTGAGCTTAATAGTCTCATAAATCAATCCAAAATAAAGCCATCCATAAAAATTAAGCTTGATGATCAATTCATCTTATCAATAGCAAAGACAAAATCTTACAAGTATAAATCGAGCAAATTCTACAATTATTCTTCGAGTTGTAAAATGGATAAAGTGACGACCAATGGAGATAAATACGATTATTGGTATTCAGACATTCCCTTGAAAATTTCCAATGAAAAGCTATGATATGGCGAAAACAAAAAAGAAACCCTCAACGAAAAAAAAGAAAAAACCTACCAAGCCTAATCTTAGCGATAAAGACAAATTGCGAATTCGGCTGCAGAAAAAAATGAATAAGGACGTTTCTTCCTTTTTCAAATTGATGGGGTTTGAATATGTCCGTACTGTAGATAAGCATAAAACTTTTAGCGGCCACAAGAGCGAAATCGATAGTGCCTTCATATTTGAGAATATAATAGTTCTATGTGAGCAAGGAGTAGGGAAAGATCAGGATCATGAACATCTTCGGAAGAAGAATGAATATTTTGAAGCAATCTTAAATGATAAAACAGAATTTTTATCGTGGATAAAAAACATAGGGAAAGATAAATTTGAAAGATTCCCTAAATATTCAGATAACAGATACAAAATATTTTACATCTACATTACCAATAAGCAAGTTGAAGAAGAGAAGCGCGAAGTTTATAGTAAGCTAAAATACATCGATGATCGAATCCTAAAATACTTTCTCAAAATTGCGTCATGCATCAAGCATACTACAAGAAATGAGTTCTACAAATATCTGAAACTAGATTTAAAGGATATTGGACCTGTCACGAGTAAAGAAGAGAAAGAACACATCTATTCTTCAGTTATCATGCCCGAAGAAGTAAGCGGATTCCCGCAAGGTGTATATTTAGCATCTTTTGTAATGACAGCAAAAGAGTTGCTCGATTGCTCATACGTATTTCGTAAGGAAAATTGGGAAAGTGAAATGGGATTTTATTATCAAAGATTGATCGAGAAGAAGCGGATAGAGGAAATACGTTCTTTCTTATTAAAGCAGCAAAGATCATTTATAGATAATATAATCGTAAGCCTGCCAGATAACATTCAGTTTTTGACTATTGGTAAAAACGATGAAAAGACGCCTATTAATATTAATACAATCGATTCACTTGACTCAAAAATAAAGATTCAAATTCCGTATAAGATAAACTCTATAGGGGTAATTGATGGCCAACATAGAATCTACGGTCATTACGAAAGTGCTGATTCAAATGAAAACGCGATGAGCAGTCTTAGAGATAAGAGACATCTGTTCGTGACAGGTATTTATTATGATAAAACGAAATTCCCCATAGGTGATAAAAGAAAATTTGAGAGCCAATTGTTTTTAGAGATAAACAGCAAACAAAAAAAAGTTTCACCTCAATTGCTCCAATATATTGAGTCATTACAAGAACCAACTTCACCTATAGGCCTTGCAACAGCTATAGTTACTAAGCTCAATAACAGAGCGCCGTTCAAAGATCTTTTCAATATTTCCCCTCTAGATCCAACAAAAACTATAAAAACTCCGACAATTATTAAATATGGTTTACAAAACCTTGTTGAAATCAATTCTGAAAAGGAAACGTTATTTAAATACTGGAAAGGTCAGGATAAGAATCAACTATTGACCTCAAACTACACGGAAGAGGTACTAGCCGAGTATATCAAATATTGTACTAATAACATTGCAATGTATTTTTCCGCGATCAGAGAATCTTTACCAACCCATTGGAATACAAATGATGATTCAAAACTTTTAACCGTCACCTCTATTGTGGCATTCCTACATAGCTTTAATGTTGCCCTTACAAAATATAAAGGGGTTAAAGATGTGCCATTTTATAAGTCTAAATTGGTTAGTCTAAAAATCAATTTTACCAAAGGGAGTTTTCCTTACGTATCGAGTCAATGGCCCAAAATGGCAGAAGAAATCTCGAAATGCTGGACTGAAAATAAGAGCAAGTGAAATCCCCCCCTATGGCGCAAGGATGCAGGGTGGGCCCAGCTATTCCGTAGTTAAAATCAAATAAAAGCTGTTCGTAGTCCGACGGCGGGCCGGTGGGTGGCGACTACGAACCTACACAACCAGTTCCCCACTGGTCTAAGTTTAGCGAAGCGTAACTCAGACCCACCATCTGGCCGGCTTTCAGCTTGCGTCTCGTCACCGCAAACCGTCAAGCTGAAAGCTTAACGCATAAATAAGTCTAAGCTGAAAGCTTAGACCAGAGAATAAGCCATACATTCTTACCTTCGGCCCACCAGCCAGCGCCACCACCCATGCTCACCTACCATCCTGACAATCCACTCAGCGCCTTCATCCACCAGAGCGGCATCATCACAGACGATAGCCGCATCTGCCAGTTTGCCGCCCGCGTCACCATCACCACCGCCAGCCATATCCTGCAGGAGGCAGAGGTCCAGGTCAGCGCCACCATGGATGCCAGCCGCGACTTTGGCCGCCTCGGCTTCCTCCAGGCCCGCGTAGACCCCCTGCGCTACCCTACGGACTTTGACGCCCGCTGGCAGCGCTTCCGCCACGCAGACGGCCACCTCCACATCACCGGCACCCACCCCAAAAAGATGATCGGCCGCTACACCGTCACCATCACCCCCATCCTCTCCGCACCAAAACATTAAATCGAACTTGCTACATCGTGCACCTACCTATCCACAAACGCGCACATTGCTGAAATTCCCCCTTTAGAAAGGGGTGTATGAACCGGAGACATAGTATACAGGTGTCCGGGGACATAGTATACAGTTTTC
>JAFDYQ010000065.1 GCA_018267365.1 Bacteroidota bacterium
CTGGAGCGGATGGCGTCGCTGGTCCTACTGGCCCGCAAGGCATGGCAGGCAATAATGGTACAAATGGTGACACTGGAGCTACGGGTCCTGCTGGTCCTACCGGGGCAGATGGCATAGCGGGCCCTACAGGCCCTCAGGGCGTGGCAGGTAATAACGGTTCAGATGGTAACACAGGGGCTACCGGACCTACTGGTCCTACCGGGGCAAATGGCATAGCGGGCCCTACAGGTCCGCAAGGCGTGACAGGTAATAACGGTTCAGATGGTAACACAGGGGCTACCGGACCTACAGGGGCAGATGGCATAGCGGGCCCTACAGGTCCTCAGGGCGTGACAGGTGCAGATGGCGCTACTGGTCCGGGAGGAGGACCTACGGGTCCGACTGGCGATGCAGGTCCGACTGGTGCCGACGGCCCGACTGGTGCTACAGGAGCTGATGGTGCGATAGGGCCGACTGGTGCACCAGGCCCGACAGGAGCTGATGGAGCCACGGGCCCCGCAGGTGGACCTACCGGACCTACCGGTGATGCAGGACCTGTCGGCGCAGATGGACCTACCGGGGCTGATGGCATAGCAGGCCCTACCGGACCCCAAGGCGCTACCGGAGATAATGGTATAGATGGCAATACAGGACCTACCGGACCTACCGGAGCTGATGGCATAGCAGGTCCTACCGGTCCTCAGGGTCCATCGGGCAATGATGGCAGCGCGGGGGCCACCGGTACCGCTGGTGCTACTGGTCCGACCGGTATCATGGGTGCCACAGGCGCTACAGGTGCTACCGGTGCCACAGGATCGCAAGGCACCCAGGGAGTGACAGGCCTGACCGGTCCGCAGGGTATCGCAGGGCCCACTGGTGCGCAGGGTATCACCGGTGTGACAGGTAGCACAGGGGCGACAGGGGCCACAGGCCCTGTAGACTTCATAGGATCTGCCAATATCGCATTCAGTCGTGATGATATTTCGGGCTGGACCACAGCCCTCACAGCTGGTACGGATGACGGTACCGTCAATGCCCCACTTGGATTTTCGGTCACAGTCAAAGGGGTATCCTACTCTACCATTGATATCTGCAGCAATGGTTTCCTCCAGTTTGGTGCTGCAGGGGCTAATCAATGGGTCAATTCACAACTGCCATCGGCTTCATTTACCAATCCTACTATTTGCGCCTACTGGGATGACCTTACGGCTGCCGGCAATGGAATCAGGTACACTACACAGGGTACCACACCTAATCGTGTGTTCATAGCGGATTTTGAAACACAGATTCAAGGCCTGGGTTATGCTGTCATATTCCAGGTGCAGATACACGAGACTTCCAATCTCGTCAATGTACGCTATTACACCAATGATTCTAATGCATGCGGCCAAAGCGCCACCATAGGTATACAGGGTGCAGGTGGCGCATCAGCCGCAGCCTTCCCGGTTTCCTATAATGCCAAGGTACTGGATGATAACTATAATCCGGAGAGCGTCTCATTTGTGATGCCTAAGTAGGATTTATCTTTACGCCAAATGCCTACGTGCCAGTGAGATTATTGGTTTTTATGTAGATGCCGATTATCTTGTCGCATGTTAAAGAGAGTATGCGTTATAACCACTGCATAGTGCTGATCCTGTTTTGGCTAATGGCTGCTGTAGCCCACTGCCAGTCTCAGGAGCGGCTCGCAAGGCTGCACACGAGCATGGATCAGGCCAGGACTGATACTGCTCGTGCGCACATACTATCGGATGCCGTGTGGGATATACAGGTACGCGAACCGGCTCTTGCTGATTCTATAGCCAGGTTGGGGATCTTCTATGCAGAGCGATCTGGTGATGACAGGTACATTGCCACGGCCTATTCAGATGCGGGGGTGGTGAAATACAGGTTAGGAGATTTTGCCGCCTGTGAGAGAGATCATCTGCATGCATTGGAGCTGCGCAGAAAACTAAATGACGAAAAAGGTATAGGAGCCAATCTAGGAAACCTGGGCGCGCTCTATCAGAAAAAAGGAGACCTTGACAAAGCCCTTCAGTACCAGTTAGAGTGCCTGCGCATACAGGAAAAGAATAATAATCAGCTCAACATCGCATTGACGTATAATAACATTGCGGTTATTCACAGCAATCAAAAAAACTATCACAAAGCTATAGACTACGCCCGAAAAGCATTGGCCATAAACTATCACTTGCCCAATCCGCACGGACTCATCACAAACTACAACACTCTGTCCGGAGCCTATATGGGGCTCCGGGATTATGATAGCGCGCGTATCCTGCTGGATAGTGTAGTATCTCTTTCAGGGCGGATAGGCGATAAATTTTCTCGTGCATCCGCACTTAGCAATATCGGCTCTATATACGAGCGCACAGGAGATTCCGCCAGGGCTCTTACTTATTTTGAGCAGGCCCTCGCGCTAGCTATTGAGGTACATAATAAAGCTGCGATGGGCATGTATTCTCAAAACGTAGGCAATATCTATGAAGTGCACGGCCAGTATGACAAGGCTGAACCATATCTCCTCACAGCATATGAAACCGCTAAAAGCCTGGATCAGAAACCCGTGCTGTACCTGGCGTGTATGTCACTGTACCAGGTGTATAAACATAAAGGAGATATGGCAAAGGCGGCCATGTATATAGAAGAGTCAATAGCTGTGAAAGATTCTGTCTTTAATGCAGAGAGCTCCAGGCAGATTGCGGAGATGCAGACAAAATATGATACAGAGAAAAAAGAACAGCAGCTACGAATACAGCAGCTGGAGCTGAACAGGCGCAATATCATACTTGCAGTACTGAGCATCGTTTTCCTGCTCACTGCTATCATAGGCTGGCTGAGCTACAATAGATATAACATGCGGCAAAAAGCGCTGCTACAGGACGAAATACTAAGGCAGCAAGAGATCCGGGCTCGTGCCGTGCTGGAAGCAGAGGAGGCCGAGCGGCAGCGCATAGGCAGGGACCTGCATGATGGTGTGGGCCAACTATTATCTGCTACTAAACTGAATCTATCAGGCCTGGAGACATCTATGCCGCCAGATGACCTGCGAGGCCATGATGTACTAAACAGTGCGATGGCTCTGCTGGACGAATCCGTACGTGAGGTACGCAGTATATCTCATAGCATGATGCCCAATGTGCTGATCAAATCCGGTCTGGTATCAGCAGTGAGAGATTTCGTAAATAAAATGAATACGCCAAACCTGAAAATAGACCTGGATACAGTAGGAATGAACCAACGGCTAGATACCACGGTAGAGGCGGTGCTGTATAGGGTTTTTCAGGAGATCATCACTAATACTATCCGGCACTCAGGGGCTAATCATATCACTATACAACTGCTCCGCCATGAGTACGAACTGATACTGATGGTAGAGGATAATGGAAACGGCTTTGATGTAATTACAGTGCTGAATGACGAAAGCGGTATCGGAATAAAAAACATCAGCTCACGAGTAGAGTACCTCCACGGCACAGTCAATTTTGACTCAGCTCCGGGCAAGGGTACTACCGTGACTGTCGAAATACCACTAAACAATGAAACTGATCATAGCTGACGACCACCAGATCATGATAGATGGGCTGAAATCTATCCTGCAGGGGCACGTAAATATATCCATAACAGGGATAGCAAAAACCGGCGTACAGGTACTGGAGATCCTGAAAAAGGAAAGCGCCGATATCGTACTCACAGATATCAGCATGCCTGAAATGGATGGCATAGAACTGACCCGTATCATCACCCGCTCATATCCACACACACGGGTCATCGCGCTATCCATGCATGGAGATACAGCACATATCAATGGTATGATAGAGGCGGGTGCTGCGGGCTATATTTACAAAAATGCAAGCAACAAAGAGCTGATAGAAGCCCTGAATAAGGTCAATGGTGGTGGGCAATATTTCTCTGATGAAATAGCTGGCACGATCATAAAATCTATAAATGAAAATGCGCGGCTGAAAGAAGAAGAAGAGCGCGTAAACCTGACTGACAGGGAGCGTGAGATCATAGATCTGATAGCCAAAGAGTGCTCCAATGCTGACATAGGCAGGCAGCTCTGTATCAGCGAGCGCACAGTGGAGACACACCGCAAAAACATCTACCGGAAAACCAATACGACCACTATCGTAGGGCTCATCAAATGGGCAT
Source organism: Bacteroidota bacterium (assembly GCA_018267365.1). GTDB lineage: Bacteria > Bacteroidota > Bacteroidia > Chitinophagales > LD1 > UBA1941. Next base: position 4,135 of record JAFDYQ010000065.1, read on the forward strand.
ATGAAAACAAAGTGATCTGATACTTATTTACATTAAATAACTGTCCTGACCAGAGCAAACTTATATTTATGATATCTGGTTTATCTGTGTGATATGAATCTGCTATTTGTTTTCCTCAAAAATGTAAAAGAACCCGAGCGTTCCAAACTAACTACTATCCATCCGCGGGGTACCATGGGAGTAGTATGGGATCTGATCAATGAGCAGACAGAATTGCCGGAAATAGATAAACAAAAAATCCTGTCCAGTACAGGTATCACAGTAGCTCACCTGGATAAAATAACATCCGAGCTGCTGGGAAAATGCTATCACGCCATTTTTGGCGATGATGAGATAGCTCTGCTGGACTACCTGAGCAGCAGAGTCTCCATGAATAAATTGTTTTATGCGGCCCTACCCAGATATCTGAAGCAAATAACAACGTCACGCGACACTGCTCAAAAAACAGCCTTCGTCAAAAGGATTCTGGATATGATACAGGAGAATATGCCTCTAGTATACCGTGAGAATAAAATGATAAAAGAACTGTCCGAGAAATATATCTCACTGCATGGCGCCAAGACAAAGAAGGACGCCGAATATTTCATCAGTTGTCGCCGTCTGCTCCATGATATGGAGCAGCTTTTTGCATCCTTTGAGTTTCATGACCGGAAGGAAGAAATAGAAAAAAGGATAGAGTCACTCCCCGCCCCGGATCCCTCATACAGTACCACTTCCCTTATTGAGTATTATAAACTGCGGCTTTATTTTTATCAGGCCTCATATAAACACGAGGAGGGTCTTGCATTTGCTCAGAATGCGCTGAAATCTATACCGGAAGATACCGATCCGGACATCAGACGAGATATTTTACGCATAGAACTCAAGGCAAATGAATTCATGTATTTCACCAGCAGGTTCGACGCGGCATTTGAGCGCTATCACAGACTGATGACAGTTACTGCAGCGAGTGATATCCCGGATTTTTTTTACCACCAGACCAAGTATCTGCAGCTAGCTATGATCACCGGGCACATGGATGCTGCCACTCAGGTGTTTGATCGCTTGTTTGCAGGCTATGGTAGCAGAATGAAAGACCTCATGCTGGTGCGCGATGTGATTACATATGTGAAATTTTGCATCCTCAAAAACGATTATGACAGGGCCTTTGAATTTTTGCAGCTGGGTTTTGAAAAAAATTTCAAAGCCGCATATTTCCAATATGAGCTGGAACTGCGAAACCTACAAGTAGCCTACTTTTACCTGTCCGGTCAGCAGGATGTAGCTTTACAAAATTGCCGCAAACACGTCAAATTTCTCAGGAACAACGGATATAATAGCGCCAATAGCACCTATCCGGGATACTATGGGCTGATCAAAGTTTTTTTTGATAGTACGGGTAACAAGGAACTATCTCCGCGCTTTCAGAAAATATATGACACCTATCAGAAAGGAAGCTATGCCATATACGGCATGCTGCTAGCCCGAATGCGGTATATGCACTAAGGTAAAAGAGTAAGGTTTTGCTCTTTTTGGGCTAAAACACAGATGTACAGTACTGTACATTTGTTTCATGAGGATAATACTATTTATTCTTTTCATCACTTCCGGCAGCATACAATCTTATAGCCTGGAATCAGGCAAAGCTATATTGCCTCAGGGTCATACCTATAATGAAACGAATATACTATGGGATGACATTGTCTGCCCCCTTCGCTCTGATTATTAAAGCCAATGTAATCACTGACCTTATTGGATTTTGACGTGGGTCACTCCAAGGGAGTGGTCCTTTTTAGTATAGCTACCTCAGTAGCAGAAGCGAGCCTTTTGCAGGCTGTACATGTCCATCTATGAATTCGACCGTGACATTGTACACAAATGTACCGGGCTCCAATTGTGCGCTCTTGAAAGTGCCATCCCATTGGAAATTGACATCATTTGAGAAAAATACGCGCTCTCCCCACCTGTCATAGACAGACACTTCTACAAACTTGAATGTCTTCTTATCCCCATATATCTCAAAGAAATCATTTTTGCCGTCTCCATTTGGAGTAAATACGTTTGGCACAAAGACATTGTATATCGAAACGACTGTGACCGGTACCTGCAGCACTACAGAGCAATGCTCACCATGAGGATTGATATATGCCGTGACCGTGTAGACGACATCATTATTGGTAGTCACTGTTACGTTGCTGGCATTTGTATTACTCAGGCCGTCGGCCGGACTCCAGGTGTACATGACCTCATATGGAGAGTTTGAGATGGCTTGTATCACAGTGGTTTCGCCCAGCGTGACAATAGGGTGATCGGGTGTGATAGTGATGTGCAGAGAGTCGGGCTGCGGCACGACGACCTGATAGGTCTGGGCACATCCCCTGCTGTCTGTCACAGTCACTCCATATGTACCGGCTATTAGATTTTGATCCAGGCCCGTTGTATTAGATACACCACCGCTAAAGTCATAGGTGTATCCAGGCGTACCACCTGCAGATGTCACGATGAGCCCCCCATTGCTTTCTCCATAGCATTTCACCGTGTCTATATTGATAGTGACCGTGACCGAGTCCGGCGCGGTGATAGTGGCTGTGGCCGTAGTGGTACACCCGTTAGCATCAGTGACCTGGCCCGTATAGGTGCCTATCTTGAGATCAGAGAAAGTACCGGTACCATTTGGAGCGGAGAAGGTGACGCCATCAGGAGATATAGCATACTGATACCCCGGTGTACCACCGGAGACCGCAAATGTAACCTGACCATTGCTATCGCGACTACACGATACACTGACTACTGATGCCGCGGTGAGAGTGAGTGCAGCCGGCTCCGTGATAATAGCAGATCGCGATACACTGCAGCCCAGCGAATCTGTCACTACTACAGTATAGCTGCCCGCGGCAAGGCCTGTGGCTGTATCGGTCGTACTTACATTTGGAGTCCAGGTATATACATATCCGCCGGATGCAGGCGAGCCGCCTCCGGCACTCACGGTGATAGATCCATTATTACCACCATTACAGAGTTCATTGACAGAAGACAGCTGAGCTGTGATGGCAGGCGGTGCCGTAATATTGAATGTGGTCTGCACGGTGCAGGAATTATTATCGCTCACTACCACAGTATAAGTGCCTGCTGCCAGGCCAGTAGCTGTACTGTCCGAGCTGACTGATGGGGTCCAGCTATAGGTGTATACACCGCCGGGCGTACCTCCTGCAGCAGTGAGGGTAGCGGTACCGTCAGTATTGCCGCTGCAGGTCACGTTGGTTTGTGATTGAGCGGTGATGGTCACTGCCGCGGGCTCTGTCACAGTCTGGGCATCGGTCACAGAGCAGCCATTGCCATCAGTGATAGTCACATCATAGCTATTCGCAGCCAGGCCAGTCGCGTCATTACCAGATCCCGCTGCACTACCGGACCATATGTAGGTGTATGATCCCGTACCGCCACTGACTGTGTACTGTATCTCCCCATCGCTACCTCCATTGCAGGACACATTTTTGACAAATACAGGTGTAGCAAATGTAAGCGCCGAAGATGGCTGAGCCACTGATGCGAAAGTATCCAGCTCACATCCATTAGCATCTGTAAGTGTGACCTGATATGTACCGGCAGCGAGGCTGGTAGCCACTGCGGAATTGCCGGGAGAACCGGCATTTGAACTCCACGTGTAAGAGATAGCACCTGTACCGCCACCTGATGTGATACTGATGGCTCCATCTGTGCCATTGTAGCAGTTCACATTTGTCACAGACATCTGTGCTGTGATAGCAGCGGGTGCATTGACCGTAGTGCTACCCAGCGCGGTACATCCATTGGCATCAGTCACTGTCACTGCATAGGTAGCAGGGGCTAGATTATTATCCGTAGATGTCAGAGGGTCATTTTGAGTATAACCACCGCTCCATGAAAATCCATATGGTGAAACACCGCCGCTCACCGTAGCTGTGGCAGATCCCGTATTGCCGGAGCTGCAGGTAGCGTCTGTCTCAGTCATCGTGATGGTCATACCACCCGTAGCAGGCTGCGTGATGGTCACAGACCCAGTCACCAGGCAGCCGTTATGATCGCTATCTGTATAGTTGTATGTGCCGGCCAAAAGGTTATTACGCACATCGCCGGTGGCTCCATCTGACCACCATGCTGTACCATATGGCGAGGTACCGCCCGCACCTGTCAGTGTGATCGTGCCTGTATTATTTCCATAGCAGGCTACGTCTACATGAGTTTCAGAAACTGTGAATGCAGCAGCAGGCTCGCCGACAGTGACACTGCCTGTCTGCTGGCAGCTATTGGCATCGGTCACGGTATAGCCATACGTACCTGCTGC
>JAFDYQ010000066.1 GCA_018267365.1 Bacteroidota bacterium
AGAATGCACCTCTCCCAAACCCTCCGCCGCGGCGGACAAGTTCTCCGAAGGAGAGTGCTTAATGCAAAGTCTGAATCAGAGTTTTTCAATTTCAGAATTGACAGAATGAATACAGTTTTGAACGACATGGACCTATAGTGAAAGATACGCTATGCGATCTATACTTAAGGTGAAGATCGCTGCGGGAAATGACGCTGCTTATTTCAGATGCATTTCTGCCGCAAATATTCTTTACTAAATGATGCTACTGACCACAGGGATATTCATAGGTCTGGCAGCGGATGAATGGCCGCGTGGTGATGGTGCAAAGGTCAGCAAAATCAGCGGCTTTTTGCGAAGGAGATGTTCACAAAAAGGCATTTGAGGATAATTTTTGGGTGAAGGGGAAAGTGAATCTGAATCGCGATGAACTACTCTATGAATGTGCCATATACCGCCGCCTCTATCAGAAGGGTGACCATATATGGCTACAGCATCAAAGTAACATAAAGAATCTCAATACCTGAGAAGGGAAAGGGCCCAGGTCACTTTTTACCGGAACCTTTTAGTTGTAATAAGTACTATATTTCGACTATGAAAAAGAACCTTTTGCTTTTAGTTTCGGTCCTAATACTTTGTGCATTGTTGCTGGAAGTATCCTTACGGATAAAGGGTGGATGCGACACATTTGGCGAGCGGACAGGTATCAGTGGATATAGATCTGTTTACGCTATAGATGGGCCTACACAGCGACAATGGTATTTTGTACATCATCAGCCCGTATACTGGAAAGGAAAGGAATTTACGCACGCCTGGACTCCGAATAATGAAGGATTTAATGATCGCAACTTTGCGGTGAGCAAAAGCAAACGAAGAATCATGGTGGTGGGCGATAGTTTCGTGCAGAGTATGGGTGCGGATCAGGATAGCACCCTGCCAAAACAAATAGAACGGATCATAAACCGTGACCAGCCGGATATCCCCACAGAAGTATGGAACTGTGGCTCTGCAGGGTCGGATCCCGTATACGAATACCGGCTCTATCACGATCTCCTGCTCAAATACCAACCGGATATGGCAGTAGTAGTGATCAATGGCTCCGACGTGAATGATGTAGTGGTCAGAGGCGGCTTCGAGCGCTTCCTGCCGGACAGCACGGTCAGATACCATGCTGGGCCCTGGTTTGAGCCGCTATATGCGAGGAGCTATATTGTCAGGTCCTTTGCCAGAAATGTGCTAGGATACAACTGGCAACTCATACCAGGGGCGGAGCTACCCGCCAGAACTGAGAGGGCCAACGCCATATTGACTGCCACCCTGGACAGCTTTGTGGCGCTATGCAAGGAAAAAAATATCCATCTGCTATTTTGCTTTCACCCGATGCGAGCAGAAGCCCTGGGCTATGGCAGCTATCAGATGAGACCACTGCTGGCACACTGCTATGCGCAGCATTTGCCCTACGTAGACATGGTCTCGGACATGACGCATAAAGGATATAGCGATCCGCAAATAGAGGAGCTCTTCTGGCCTATAGATGGCCACTGCAAAAACAAAGGCTACCTCTACCTGGCAGAGCTGATCAGCAAGGCGATAGAAGCACAAACGGATACTGCCGGGCGCGCTGCCACAGCTGATCAGCGGGTGGCTATCAGGTAGTCCTTTAGCGCTGCATACTGCGGGGGGATGAGGGTAGCTTTTTTCTCCTGAGTCATAAGGCTGCGGATGGCGGCTGGTATCTCTATCTGCGTGCCGGTGACGCGCTCTACTACATCGGGGAATTTGACCGGGTGGGCTGTCTCTAGTATGAAGCCCCGGTACTGCGGGTGGGCAGAGAGGTACTGCTCCAGTGCATGGTATGCCACCGCACCGTGCGGATCGAGGAGGTACTGATGATCCCGGTATACAGATGCTATGGTGGTACGTGTGGTGTCATCGGAGACTGTATAGCTTCTGATCAGGCTGCTGATGCGCTGGTGATCGTGGCCGAAGAGCTCGAGAATGCGGACGAAGTTGCTCGGATGGCCTACGTCCATGGCATTAGAGATTGTCGGTATTGCAGTCTTAGGCGTGTAGGTGGCGGTGCGGAGATAGTCTGAGAAGGTATCGTTGTCATTGCAAGCGATGACAAAGTGCGACGCAGGCATACCTGATACATGAGCTAGCAGGCCCGCGCAGACATTGCCAAAGTTGCCGCTCGGTACGCAGATGACCGGTGGCGTGGTGCCCTGCCACTGCTGGAGAGCAAACAGATAATAAAACTGCTGTGGCAGCCAGCGGGCTACGTTGATAGAGTTGGCCGAGGTGAGGAAGAGACGGCTGGTCAGCTCTGTGTCTGCAAAGGCCTGCTTGACCATGGCCTGGCAATCGTCAAAAGTTCCCTGCACCTCGAGTGCGGTGATATTCTGGCCAAGTGTGGTGAGCTGCTGCTCCTGCACTTTGCTGACTTTGCCCGAAGGGTAGAGGATCACGACGTCTACGCCCTCTACGCCGAGAAAGCCGGCGGCCACGGCACTGCCGGTATCGCCGGAAGTGGCTACGAGGACGGTGACCTTCTGGCTGTTTTCTTTGGAGAAATAACCGAGGCAGCGGCTCATGAAGCGCGCGCCGACATCTTTGAATGCCAGTGTGGGACCGTGAAAGAGCTCCAGTGACGAGATGGTATCAGTGATAGGTACAAGAGGGAAATCAAAGTTGACAGTCTCCTCGCATATTTTGTAAAGGTCGGTATCAGGTATATCTCCGCCTACGTAGGGACGGATGGTGAGATAGGCGAGTTCCTCTTTGGTGAGGTTGCGAAAATTGCTGATGACATCCTCGCGCAGCTGTGGGATGCGGTCGGGGAAGTAGAGGCCCCGGTCGGGGGCTTGTCCTTTGATCGTCGCTTCGCGGAAGGAGACGATGGGGGATTGTTTATTTGTGCTGTAGTATTTTATCGGAGTGTCCATATTTTTTAACCGCTAAAGCGCGGAAACGCAAAAGGTGATGAAATGAAATTGTTGGACCGCAGACCTGCCTGATCGGCAGGCAGGCGCGCGGAGGCGCAGAGATCGATATGAAATGTTATGCGTGGATTGCAAATATATTTCGCGCAAAGGCGCAAAGGGTTTAAGGAAATACAAAGGGGATAGCTCGGAAGGCTGTAAAGAATTGTAACCGCAAAGAACGCGGAGAACGCAAAGGGATTTTTAAATGCACTTGTAAAGTCGAATTTGTTTAACCGCAGAGGCGGAGAGACACAGAGATGAATATGTTTTATTTCACGCAAAGACGCGAAGGCGCGAAGTGTTTTTACCGCAAAGAACGCGGAGAACGCAAAGGGATTTATAGATGCACTTGAAAAGTCGAATTTATTTAACCGCAGAGCCGGAGAGACGCAGAGATGAATATGTTTTATTTCACGCGAAGACGCGAAGGCGCGAAGAATGCGGGGGCTGAAATAGGAATTGTATTTGTCTCTTGTCTCAAGTCTCATATCTCAGGTCTTGATTCTAACGCCTTGGCCGCTGATAGTGGTGACGTAGACGTGGTAGTCTATGTCTACTCTATCGTAGATATTTTGGATGGCTTGTTTGACTTTTTGGGCGGTGGCTTCATCGCGGCTCAGCATAAAGATGGAGGGACCGGAGCCGGAGATGCCGCCGCCGAGGGCGCCAGCGGAGAGGCTGGCTTGTTTTAGTTCTCTGAACTGGGGGATGAGGGTGCTGCGCATGGGCTCTACGATCACGTCTATGAGGGAGCGGGAGATGAGGTCGTAGTCGCTCTGCATGAGTCCGGCTATGAGTCCGGCTACGTTGGCCCACTGCGTGATGGCGTCTTTCATCGCGACTTTCTTTTTCAGGATGCCGCGGGCTTCGGAGGTTTTGATCTCTATCTGTGGGTGGAGCACGGTGACATGCAGCGGTGGCGCGGCGATGGGGATGATGTCTACCGGCGCGTGGCTGCGCACGAGGGTGAAGCCGCCGTAGATGCAGGGGGCGATATTATCAGCATGGCGCGAGCCGGAGGCTACCTCCTCGCCGTACATGGCGAGGTCTACGAGTTGTGCATTGGTAAATCTATTGCCGAGGAGATGGTTTGCTGCAACTACTGCTGCGGCTGCGCTGGCTGCGCTGGAGCCGATACCGCTGCCGGGCTTGATCACTTTGGTGCTTTCTATCTCGAAGCCTTTGACCTCGCCCTGGACTGCATCCAGCACAGCTTGTAGCGCTACGCCGGAGACGTTTTTTGACGGCTCAGTGGGGAGGTCGTAGTGATCTTTATTAATAATGGTAATGCCCGGTGTGTCACTGATACGCACAGTCATGGTATCCAGCGGCTCGCAGAGGGCAAAGCCAAGGATGTCAAAACCGCAGACGACATTGGCTACGGTGCCGGGGGCTTGTACGGTGACTTGTTTCAAAGTTTTGTCCTCTATTAAAGTTCGAAAAATTTAACCGCAAAGGACGCAAAGAACGCGGAGGGTCATTGAAAATTCCTTTGCGTTCTCCGCGTCCTTGGCGGTTTGTAATTATACTCTAGCCGCTCTCATGATATCAGCAAAGATACCAGACGCTGTGACCTCTGCGCCGGCCCCTGCACCCTTGATCACGAGGGGCTGCTGGGCGTAGCGCTTGGTAGTGAAACGGACGGCATTGTCCTTGCCATAAAGGTGGAAGAAGTCGTGCTCTTTGCTGATATGTTGCAGGCCTACGGAGGCTTTGCCTTTGTCGAGCTGCGCTACGAATTTCAGCTTCTGGCCTTTCTCAAATGCCTCGTCATAGAGCTTGCGGAAGTGAGATTCGTGCTTCGCTAGTTCCACGTAGAATGCTGCTACGTCTCCCTCCATGCAGGAGGCCGGGAGGAAAGAGTTGTTGGCTATGTCGCTCATCTCCATGTGCTGGCCTGACTCGCGGGCGAGGATGAGGATCTTGCGCATGACATCTGTGCCGCCGAGGTCGAGGCGCGGGTCTGGCTCGGTGTAGCCTTCGTCCTGTGCCTGCCTGACCACCTCTGCGAATGGACGTGTACCGTCGTAGTTGTTGAATACAAAATTGAGTGTGCCGGAGAGGACGGCCTCTATGCCCTCTATCTCGTCTCCACTGCGCAGGAGGTCTGTGAGCGTGCCGATGACCGGCAGGCCCGCGCCGACATTGGTCTCAAAGAGGTATGAGGTCGTGAACTCGCGCGCGAGGTTTTTTAGGTTTTGATATTGCTCGTAGGGACCTGAAGCGGCAATCTTATTGCAGGCCACGACGCTGACGCTTTTAGGTAAGAGCTTGTCATAGATCTGAGCGACATCGGCATTGGCAGTGATGTCTATGAAGATCGAGTTGCGGAGGTTTTTATCAGAGATGAAGGTGATGAGCTGTGTGAGGTCGGTCTTTGCACCTGTGGCGATCTTGTCCTTGTAGGTGGCGAGGCCGATGCCGTTTTCGTCTAGCAGCATGGTGCGGCTATTGATGAGGCCTACTACGCGGACCTGCAGACCGAGGTGGTCTTTCAGATAAGATGCCTGCTGCTGGAGCTGGGCGATGAGGCGGCTGCCTACATTGCCTATACCGGCTATGTAGAGGTTGATCTGCCGATAAGTGGTCTCGAAGAATTCTTCATGGAGGACGTTGATCGCCTTGCGCACGTCTGCAGAGGAGATGACTGCGGAGATATTCTTCTCAGATGAGCCCTGCGCGATGGCGCGGATATTGACACCATTGCGGCCCATGGCGGCGAACATGCGGCCGCTGATGCCCTGGTGGCTCTTCATATTGTCACCTACGAGGGCTACGATGGAGAGGTTGTTTTCTACATCCAGTGGTTCGAGTTTCTCCAGCGCTATCTCATTGGCAAATTCTTCGTCTACTGTCTTCTTGGCGCGCTCGGCGCTGGCGGCGTCTATGGCTACGCAGATGGAGTACTCGGACGAACTCTGTGTGATGAGTATGACGTTGATCTTTTCTTTCGCGAGTGCCTCAAAGAGCCTTTTAGAAAAGCCCGGTATGCCGATCATGCCGCTGCCCTCGAGGAGCAGGAGGGATACTTTGTCTATACTGGAGAGGCCGCTGACGGCATTGCCGGTGGCGCGGGCTTTCTTCTCTATCTCGGTGCCGTGGTCTGAGGGGGCGAAAGTATTTTTGATCCAGAGCGGGATGCCCTTGGCCATGACGGGCTGGATGGTGGGAGCATAGAGGACTTTCGCACCAAAGTGTGATAGCTCCATGGCCTCCTGGTAGGAGATATTTGGGATCACTTTGGCATTGGGTACAAGGCGCGGATCGGCGGTCATCATGCCGCTGACGTCGGTCCAGATCTCCAGGCGCGACGCGTCTGTGGCTGCTGCGTATATCGCGCCGGTGTAGTCAGAGCCGCCACGGCCGAGGGTGGTGGTGTTGCCCTTCTCATCTGCGGCTATGAAGCCGGGAAGCAGATAGAGCGGCGCATCGTTTTCTGCGAGGTATTTTTGGGTCTGTGCGATGGTGGTTTTATTGTCTACGGCTGCGTAGGTGTAGTTGCTATCGGTGCGGATGAGGTCGCGGGAGTCTACCCATTTGTGATCTACGCCGAGCGAGGTGAGGCGCTGGGAGATGATGAGCGATGACAGTAGCTCGCCATAGCTGGCGATCTTGTCAGAGGTCTTGGGTGAAAACTCGCCGATGAGGAAGATGCCGTCGCAGAGGTCTTCGAGCTCATTGATGCGGCGCTTGACCTCGAATATGATGCTGCTCTGGTGAGAGACGGGGATGAGGTGCTGTATCGTGTCAAAGTGGCGCTGCTCGATAGTTTTGAGTTTCTCTTTGTAATCTGTTTTGCCCTCTGCTGCGGAGCGGCCGGCGCCGAGCAGGAGGTCGGTAGTGCCGCCGAGGGCGGATACGACTACCATGAGTTTGCCCCCGGCCATCGCGGCGGTGACGATGGCGATGGTCTTGGAGATATTTTCTGCGTTGGCTACGGAAGTGCCGCCAAATTTCAATACGATCATCGGGAGGGTACTTTGCTTCTAATAATTTGTATGTCAATAATAATAGTGGAAAAAAGTGAGGCGTGCAAATAGGATTGTCTAGTCATATATGTTTTGTGCTTTAAATGAAAAATTGATTTCTCGCAAAGGCGCAAAGTGTTTAAGGAAAGGCAAAGGGAGTTTACCGCAGAGGGGCAGGGACGCAGAGGAAATGCACAGCAGATGGCTCGCAAAAACGCGAAAGGAGCTTTCTTTTAAAAGATGCAACAGACTCTCTCCCTTTCTTTTGGCTTGATCCAAAAGAAACAAAAGATCAAGGCTCTGCGCACTTTGCCTAAAACAACCGCGACCCAACCGCTGCCGGCCAAACTCGCTGCGTGCTGCGGGAACTTAGGCTTTTGTAGTTAGGATCATCATTTTCATGTTGCTGTGAGATAGCTCAAACAGTGGCCGCCAACCTTGCCATGCGATGCGGTTGTTTCTTAACGGCAAACTGCGCAAGGCCGGGGGAACAGCCGAATACAAACAGGTACCCTCCAAACCTCCTGTATGAACCGGAGACATAGTATACAGGTGTCCGGGGACATAGTATACAGTTTTC
>JAFDYQ010000067.1 GCA_018267365.1 Bacteroidota bacterium
GTTTGCAGTTTCTCCATCGTCTCTGAGCAGTGTTTGGTGGCAATGGCTTTCAAGCTTTTTGTGAGCTGATCGATTTCCTTTTCAAGCATTTTAATCATTTTCTCCCTGCTCTTCTTTGCCAGTTTGCTTACTACAGGTAAATGCTTTTCTGCCTCTAGTTGATTACTGATCATAGTAATTTGCTTTTCATAGCTCTCTAGCGCTGTCAGGATGTCTTTCATCTCCATGATGTGAGTTGCCTCCGGCTCCCATAACGCCGGCTGCACCATCTCACCATACATCGCGATCATAGCAGCGTCTTTCTTGTCTGTCTTGGTCCGACTGAGTTGCATTTGAGAGAATCTTTTTACAGACAAGGGATTGGCCACGCTAGTCTTGATCTGACGATTATGCAGGAACATAGCCAGACAGAGGTAATAAGGCCCGGAAGCCTCCATGACGCAATAGTCATCACCTTCCAGATGTTTTGAAAACTGCTCAAAACCTTTCTTGTTATTTGGATAAACAACGGCTCTGAATTTGCCATTTTCTTTCCAGGAGGCATCAAAAGTTTCCTTAGAGATGTCAATTCCTATAACTTTGCTCATACAACTGTTTTTAAGTTGAAGGCTCTTTGCACTTATCAATCCTTTATGCAGGCTCTTAAGGCCTAATGAACTGTTCAAGTTGCAAAGGGAAGGAGAGCGATGGCTAGCATTGCGAACGGCTTCCGACAGCTAATGACGCGCATAGTTTCCATCCTCTCCTTTTCCTTCAATGATGAATAATATCTCCTAATTTAAGATACTGTCCGATCGCTTGAAGCAAACATAGGATGACGGCGTTTTTTTAGAGGCCGCCCGGACGCCCACCTTTGGTTAACGTTTGATGTGGTCTGTAGGCCTTTGCTGGCACGATCCGGATTGCTCCGCCCCGGCGGATAGGCACGTGGCTGTCGCTCCCGAACTATTTCGGATTTGCAATGCGAAAGTATGGAATCGTGGATTTAAAATCACATGCTCTTTCGGATTTGCAATCCGAAAGTAGCCTATCTGCGGATTTGCAATCCGCCATCCATTGCTTAGCTCAAAAAATCTACTCTCAGTATACCTCTGCCACCTGCATAATCTATTGCAGAACTGTACCGATAATCCACTGCCTTATCCACCCATTCGGCCCGTACAGGGTTTTCGTGGAGGTAGTCCAGTTTCTGTCTTGCAAAGTCGTGGGTGACGAGTTCTTTAGCCTCATTGCCCTCCTGCCAGAAACGATAGTTTTTGATCTTAGGGTCGTGCCGACCAGCATATTCAAAGCGGTTTAGCATCCAGGCACGGCGGCTTTCGGGGACTTCTTTGATAGCATCAAGTATTTTTTTGCTGGTGTATTTTTTGAAGTCTCTGAGGAAATCCGATAATGTGTGGCCCTCCGCAGCTGAGGCTATGAGATGGATGTGATTGGACATTACCACCCAGGCGTGCAAGATGAGTCCTTTTTCGCGCTGGCAATATGCTAACGCATCTACAATGATGTGCCTGTATACAGGGCGTGTAAATATATCTACCCAATCCACCACAGTGAGTGTAAGGTAGTATGTGCCCTCAGGATGTATTGGATTTTTGAGCCCCATGGGTATTCGTATCAGCGATGGGTAAAGTTACTTATTGGAGTGGAAATACGATGTTATTCTGACCGTGGATTACAAATCCACGGTTAGCGGAGTTCGGGATTACAAATCCCGAACAGCTTGCTTACAAATCCCGAACAGCAGGGGCAGATTGGTCACGTGTTGTAAACGCGCGACAGAGGGGGTGTTAATTATTTTCACCTGCGTACTACATTAAACAGCGTATTTTTGAGCAAAATTTATACTATGAAATATCCAGACGCGCTAGAATGGTCGCATAAGATAAAGCAACATCTAAGCTCTTTAGGATGGTCTGAGGAAACAATTGATAATCTAAATTTAATGGTAGTACCCATAAGTTTGCAAGATCGTCAGACCTTTACTTATCATATTGTAGAATTTAGAAATCAAGGGCCATCAATGATGGAGAGGTTTAAGGATGCCGAATTTGATGTCTACGGTTTTACCGGAGATTATAATAACTGGAATGAAGATTATACCTATGAAAACACTAAATATTTTATTAAATAACAATTGTGAAGTGTTAAGGAAATTCAAATTTTAATATGAGAAATGTATCCATTACAATTACTGATGCTTGTGTAACTACTTTCAAGGTGAGCCATAACGGTCTTCAAGGCGGTGATGCTAGTCATGGAGGATTTGTTGAAATTGAAATCGACAATGTATCATCAACAAATTTAAAGGTAGCAGTAAAGCAAGTTTTCGATACTAACCCAGATTATAAGGAATGTACTGGGGTAAAATTGAAATTTGCCGGTGATGCAGAAAGAAATAATCTTATTGAAGGATTGGAATTGATTCTTCATGAGCTTAAGAAAAATCAATAACAGCTATATCCTATTGTTACGAAGCTCTTCCGGATTTGCAATCCGGAAGTATATTAGCCGTGGATTTAAAATCCACGGTTAGCGGAGTTCGGGATTGCAAATCCCGAACAGCAGGGTGTAACATCCGCGCCAGTAGGGGACAACTCCCGAAGAGCAGCGATGTGTCGCGTTGCAAACGCGGTGGTGGGTGAATCCTCGTCAGAGACGAGGACTAGAGGGGGTTGTATCGGCACCAGGAATCTTTTTAACGCCATTATTATCAAACAGCGCTATTAATCTTGGAATTTTAGAATCTATCATCGTAACAAAATCTCTCCATGTATTGAATACTATACTTGCATCCTTTGAACAACGATAAGCTTTGCCAAATTCATCAATAGCTAGTAATGAGCCGTCTGCACTATAACTACCAATGAATATATTGCGATCCCTTGCTAAACGTGGACGTTCATATATGTTCTTGGAAAAAATATCAAAAGGCTGCCACACGTTGTCTGTGTCCCTGTTATAATTTCTTCTTAAACCATAAATATTTAGTGTAGTATTAAATACGTTTAAGCCATTAGTTATAGCTAGAAAGCTTCGGAATTGATCGTCAAATCTTATGTTTAATTTATCTTCCACTTCTGAGATTTCTTTCTCATTCAATCCTGGGTAAATTGAATGGAGCCAAGCCATGGGAGCAATATGCGTAGCTTTTCCAATTAACTCTGTCCCATTTCCCAGTTTCATAAATCCCATTACCGAAAAATTCCTTAATAAAAACAATGAGTTGCCAATTTGTATTGTCTCATTTCCCATGCTCATTGTTTTTGTGATTCCTTCGTTGGTTAACTTTTGCAGATCAATTCAAGGGCTACTTGTTTTGTAATCGCGTGCTGGCGCGGATGTAACATCTGCTCCAGGCGGGATGAGTAAAGTTAATTATTGGAATGGAAAACTATTGTTACGAAGCTCTTCCGGATTTGCAATCCGGAAGTATATTAGCCGGGGATTTAAAATCCACGGTTAGCGGAGTTCGGGATTACAAATCCCGAACAGCGGGGAGCGGTTTGAGAACCGCATTTTCGCGCGGATGGCCAAAAAGGAGATACCGGAGCGCGTGGGGATGTTTGCGCTGCGGCACCACTATGGCTGGTGTGAGGACCGCAGCGGCCAGCAGGAGGATATCAGCTATGTGGACCGCGAACCTGTGCGCCAGCCCCAGGCGCCTGACGAGGCTGCCCCTGCGCCTGCCGACCTGCCCCGCGAGGAGCCGCCCGCTCCTGCCCAGAAACCCGCTACTGACAAGGCCATGACGCTGACCCCGCGCCGCGTGAGCGATGAGAATGCCGCGGCGCTGCGCGCAAGCTATAACGAGCGCCACCCTGATGCGCCGCTTACCGTGGCGTATCCCTTCTACCTGGGTACGCCGCCTGCGGGTGCTGTGGTGGTGCGCTATGGGGAGGGGTATTTTCTGAAGGAGTAGGGGCAGGCGCGATGCGGTAGCTGCTATACATGTGGCACGCAAAGACGCAAAGCCGCTAAGGAATGCAAGCTCTTTCGGATTTGCCGCCCGGAAGTGTGTATCTGTGGATGTAAAATCCACGGGTATCGGAGTTCGGGATTACAAATCCCGAACAGCAGGGGTTGGATGATTAAACTAGTGGTGTTGCGCCTTGCGTTTTCGTTGTTGGTCAGGCGACCAACAACGGCGGAGTTATTTCAAATTGGATGGCAACTCTATCATCAGTGATTTATCTGTCTCCACTTCATCTACGCGCCTATTATAAATTACAACAAGTTGTTTAAAGCTATAGGCTAATTGGTCCCGATTAAAACCACTAAGTTCGTTTATGTTTTGAGAGACAAAGGATTCAATGCTCTCTACTGCAATTTGATGTTTCGAAATTTCCTCAGCCAACTGTCGTGTCCCTTGTAACTTATCATCGGGCACTAAAAGAAAGGGTTTAAATCCTTGTAAGATATTATGTCTGCATTTGTCAAAAACACCATTCATTGGAGCTACCGTAACATGAAATGCTGTATGACCAATTAGAAAATCACCTGGTCGCTGAGTGGGTAAATCAGCAGTGCTGCCACTTTCATTTGATACATGAATTTCGGGAAACCTTAGCTCTAACTTTGCACCAACTAAATGCTGAGCCACGAAACCCGCCTTGCCCTCTTGGGCTGCTTCTATTAAAAAATTGTGTACGATATGCCAAGTGGAATGAGAAGGGTCAAAAGTTAGCTTTATCTTCTGTCGATTGTGATAGTCTCTGACTCGATCTACGAGATATGACATCATGATATCAATCTGTTGATTGCGCGTGGTAACGCTCATTTTTTCTAATCCCAATTTGCGCAATGTATCTAACATAGATTGTACACCTGCTGGGCCACCACGGTTAGTGCGTCCTCCTTCTCTTGAAAAAGTGCGCTCTTCACCAAAGGACTTTAAAATTGCGGCAACTGCCGCACCGCTTGCTCCTTTAATTTGTGTGCCTTTTTTGGCTACATGCGCCTGAAAATTGAGATCATATTTCTCCTTTAAACGATTAAGTACAACCAAAGCAGTGGTGATGCTTCCCTTGGCTGGTCCTTTGTTGGGCTTTATTACTTCAAGCGATTCATACCATTTGGTGAATTCCGTTATAGGTTCCATATCTATGCTCTCTTTATTTGCAAATCCGCTAACAATAGTTGATTTAGGTAGTTTTCTGCAATCCATGTAATAACAGGAACACAAACTGCGTCACCGAAACCGAACAATGCTTCATTTGAAGTCCCAGATATTTTAAAATCATCAGCACCCATTAACTTAGCACACTCCCTAGGAGTTAATAACCGAACATTAATCTGCCCTTTACCAACTTGTAGCAAAATCTGTCTTGCACTTCCACCCTTGGGAGTTCGCAAACAACCCGCGATACCATCAAATCTAATTTCTGCCATTGACTTACCATTTCTAACTCGTCGGAAAGCGGTCAGATAAGTGTAAGAATTCTTATCCCTTAGCTCGAAAACTCTTTGTAAGTGTCTTTCGAAAGTTTGATTGAGCAAATATTCAGTACGTTCCTTGCTAAACCATAGAGGTGAATTAGGAGATACCCTTTCGATAATGGAATGAAGAGATTCCATGTGATTGGGCAATAAAGGTAATGAGCCATTAATATCCCAATGGATATTAGGATGGTTTGAGATAAAATCAATCAACTTCTTGGGCCTCAACTCAGATTCTGGCATATAATGTCGAATCTTAAAATTAGGCTCATTTGTTAGTTTACCGACAATAAACAAACGAACACGACTTTGTGGTATAAAATGAGAAGCATCTATAATAAACGTATCTACAGCATATCCCAATTGATTTAATGCTGCCAGAGCATCATTAAAATCTTTTCCTTCATTTGATGTAAGAAAACCAGCAACATTTTCCAATAAAATTAGCGGAGGCTTACGCTCTCTCATGTCTTTTAGAATATTCACAAATCCCCAAAAGGCAGAGGAGTGCTTTCCTTTTAATCCCGCTCTCTTGCCCGCAAGAGATAAATCGGTACATGGAAATGAAGCCGTCGCTAATTTTACTGTAGGGATATCCGACCCTTTTAAATTATGAATGTCCTCTAAAAGAAAATGAGACCTTTCTTCAGAAAAATGGTTCCTGTAAAGCTTTTGCTTCGTAAGAGCGATATCGTTTGCGAAAATTGTTTGCCAGCCGGCCTTTTCTAGACCAATGCGCATTAAACCTATTCCAGCAAAAAACTCCGCGACGGTTTTTTCGTGTTTATTTCTAATCATACTAGACAGCACGACTAAAATAATTCTTTTACTAATCGGATATAGCAAATGAATCGTAAAGTTGTTGACATTCGTAGCAGGAAGCGCACGAAAGAGGTCGCTCTAGCTCATCGCAATGACGGCGTTTTTTAGAGCCCGCCCGGACGCCCAACGTTGTTTTGCCTTTGATGTGGTTCTGAGGGGTTTTCCGCCGTTGTTGGTCGCCTGACCAACAACCAACCCTCGAGCGCAACACTTCCTCAAAAATCCGGCATAAAGCGCTACATTTAAAATGCATGGAGCCAGACGCTACCTATTTTCTTACCGCTACCATTCTACATTGGCAGCCGCTCCTGGGCCATGACGCGGTCAAGGACATCCTGATACAGGAATGGCGGCACCGGGTGCAGCTGGGCCATCTCAAAATATATGGCTTTGTGATCATGCCCAATCATTACCACATGATACTGACCATACCATCACCGCACAAGCCGGAAGATATCCTGCGCGACATACACAAATGGACGAGCCGCAAGATGATACAATGGCTGAAAGAGGGACATGATCTTTTAGCCTCCTGCAGGGTAGATGCCGCAGATAGAGCGTATCAGATATGGGAGCGCAATAGCCTGCCGGTCAGGCTTTATACGCCGGCAGTGTTTCAGCAGAAGTTGGACTATATACACAATAACCCTCTGCAAGCGCACTGGCAGCTCGCTGCGGTGCCGGAGGATTATCACTACTCCAGTGCGCGGTACTATCTGTGCAATGAGGAGGTGTGGGATTTTATCACGCACTTTAGTGAGTGATGTGTCTGGTGGTGTGGCGCCTTGCGTTTTCGTTGTTGGTCAGGCGACCAACAACGGCGGGGCAATGACGGCGTTTTTTTTGAGCGCGCCCGGACGCTCACCGTTGTTTTGCCTTTGATGTGGTTCTGTAGGGACTTTGCTGGCACGATCCGG
>JAFDYQ010000068.1 GCA_018267365.1 Bacteroidota bacterium
AGCCAGTCACAGCAGTGAAAGTATGAGAATAAGTGCCCGCATTCGAATAGCTACTACCTCCCCAACTGTAGCTACTACCGGAGCAGATGCTGGCAGTCGCAGCGCCGGTCACGGGCTGCGTGACGGAGAGCGTCAGATAGATGATACTATCCTGGCCTGCCGCAGCGATCAGCGTATCTGTATAGGAGCCCGCACTGGTATAGCTGTGCACTCCTACGTTATAAGAACTGCCTGCACATATGCTTTCTGTGAGATAGGTAGTGACAGGAGATGCAGACTGCAGCACAGTCAGGTAGAGCGTCACAGTGCTGTCACAGCCGGTGCCGGCCGTGAGTGTAGCGGTATAGGTGCCGGCCGCGCTGTATTGCTGCCCTCCGAGCGTCACTGACTGTCCGGTATAGATCGTATCATACCAGTCTGACGCATAGGTAGGTGCTACTACGAGGTACAGCGTGGCAGTACTATCGCACCCGCCGGCGCTGCCACCTGTGACTGTATAGGTATAGGTACCCGCCTGGGCATAGGTCGTACCATTCCATAGTATAGTACTATTGTCACAGATCGTATCATATTCGCTGCCTGCTACACCTGCTGTGCTGGTGCCTATCGTAAAGGTGCCCTGCACCACACTGGAGCATACA
Source organism: Bacteroidota bacterium (assembly GCA_018267365.1). Lineage (GTDB taxonomy): Bacteria > Bacteroidota > Bacteroidia > Chitinophagales > LD1 > UBA1941. The sequence goes on from JAFDYQ010000068.1 coordinate 642, forward strand.
CCGCCGCCACTTACATTGTAGTAGTAAGTACCGGCTGGTAGACTATAATCGGTGTAGGATACCTGATACGGGAGCACAGAGACGCTCTGAGAGTAGCCATTTGGCCCGTTGAAGTCCAGGTACACATAAAAGTTATTGCACTGTGCATTGTCTATGTTAAACACCGTATAGCTTACAGTTCCATCTGATGCGTTGAGGCAGTTCTCAGGAGTGGTATTATCTATAGACACGCTATAGTTATCCTGCTGATACTGTACATACAGGTCAAACTCCGCTGTACATCCGTGACCATCCGTGACGTCCACCTGGTATGGTGTGACCAGCGCACTGAAGAAGCAGGAGGCAGGACCTGCATATGGTACATACGAGTATGAACCGTCGCCTCCGGAGATATTCATAGCTGTATAGTCCGGACCGTTGGCACAGCCATCTCCTGTCATCTGGTCGGCCAGATTGCCGGCTGTGATAGGTGCCAGGACGACTAGGTGGAGATTTGCCGTACTATCACAGCCTGTGGCACTACCTCCTGTGATGGTGTGCTGGTATATACCGGTTTGTGTATAGGTAGCGCCATCTGCACTCCAGACGAAAGTCCCCCCATCACAGATCGTATCATACTCTGTACCATTGCTGCCTCCGGTACCGCTACCGATGGTGAATGATCCATTCACAGGCGATGCACACTGACCCAGGCCATCTATGTAATACGTGTATGACCCGGCAGGCAGGTTGTAGTCTGTACTGGTGTATGACGGCCCGCTTACATTGACATTATAGACGGTGGAACTCGTGCCATAGTACAGTTCAAATCCGGAGGGATTACATTGCTGGTTATCAAGATTGGTTACAGTATAGCTCACAGATCCATCACCTGCTCCGGGGCAGGTTTCCGGTGTCACATTATCTATAGATAGCATATACTGGTCATCCACATAGTTTACATTGACAAAAAACTCTGCTGAGCAGCTGGAGCCGTCATATACATCTACTGTATTTTCCACCTGCAGCACATTGCCTACACACTGGCTCCAGCTATAGGACGTACCGATTGTCAGGTTGTAGTCGCCTCCGCCGATATTCATAGCCGCAAAGTCCGGTTGGAAACTGCATCCGTCTCCTGTGGTCTGGTCTGCCAGATTGCCTGCCGTGATAGGCGGCAGCACTAGCAGGTCCAGCTCTGCTGTACTGTCACAGCCGTGCATATCAGCTCCATAGAGCGTGGCATAGTACTGTCCTGTCTGATTGTAGTAGGCTCCATTCCAGTATACCTGATCCCCGTCGCATACCTGCTGGTGTTCATAGCCTTGATTGGAGTAGTATTCATTGACCGTCAGGTAGACAGTCGTATCACAGCCACCGGGATTGACCGGAGGTATCACATTGAGACCGGCGTAGTAGTCTATACCATTATAATTGTATGGTGTGCCGGCGCAGACATCCACATCCAGGTACACGTCTGCAGAGCCTACCGGAGGGTCCAGCGTATAGGAGAAAGTCTGAGCGCACTGGTAGTTAGTGCTATAATATACATTAGACACAAAGTTACAAATGGAAGGCCCGTCATATCCGACTGTCACGTCGTATGTGCCTGCAGTCAGGTTATCATTATAGAGGCCGTTGGCTTGATTACTCCAGTGATAGGTATTCCACACGCATATATTGCCCCCGCTAGTCTGCTGCAGCTCTATAGAGCCGCCATCCGGCTGGTCGCAGGTAGGCTGCGTCAGGGTCTCCATGATGGTGACAGGTTGCACGTCTTCTATCTCCAGCGTATCATAGTGCATGGGATCATTATTGATCCACCACACCACAGAGTAGTATCCGGGTGAAAGGAAGTAGGCGTAAGTCGAGTCAAGAAAATTGCCATTGATATCATATATGGCGCTATGCGCCTCCGGCTGCACACATGCCGGCGGTGCCGTGATACCACCGGAGAGATCTATAGTCGTTTGGATGGATCCATTGCTCATACCGGGGCATGACGGAGTGATATCATACAGAGGCGTATAGATCGGCTGGCTCACCTCGCCTGCCGTGTACCTCGCGCAGCCTGATGCATCTATTACGAGGATGCTATAGTTAGTATAGTAATCTGAGCTAAAAGTATCTTCTGAGTAGTAGCCAAAAGGTGGGGTACCTACCGCAGCGCCCTCAAAATATGGCAGGTAGCCCTGCGTACTGCAGCCATAGCCTACTTCTATATTTTGATAGAACCCAGAGGAACCCTGGCATGGTTGTATGACCGCTATGCCGGTGCCACCACCGCTGCCGCCACTACCCGTACCATTGTTGCCGTTATTACCGTCATTACCATCGTCACCGTCAGGGCCATAGCCGGCTATCGCACCGCTACAGTTGCCCCCTCCCGGGGTAGTTCCGTTTTGACCGCCATGCCCCCCGGGGCCGCCTCTGCCCCCATTGCCACGTACGCCTCCCGGAGTACTGGAGGATGCATTGGTATACGTACTCGCATGATGGAACAATACTGCATAAACCGTCCCCCCACTACCGCCACCGCCGCCGTCACCACCATTACCACCGGCAGCGCCTCTGCCACCACCACCGGGACCGCCGGAGAGACACGGCCCGAGACCAGGTCCGCCATTTCCTCCGGCCTGACCGGTATCTCCCGGCATACCGTCTGATCCATTTTCCCCCGCTGCGATAAACACTACCGTCCCGGTGGGCAGCTGCATATATCCCGAGGAAAAGAGAATAATACCACCCCCACGACCACCGGCACCTCCGCGACCGCCATCACCACCGGCACCTCCATTGGTGCCCGGGCCCGCAGTACCACCGCCACCACCACCACCACCGCGGCCGCCACGGCCGCCATGACCTGTACGGCCTGCGCCACCCATCATAAATTTATTTTTGCCCAGTCCGCTATCTATCAGAGAGAGATTGCGGGCCGTGTCGCGGTAAATAGCCGTAGCACAGCCGGGGCAGAGCGCATACACCACCGTATCACCCGGTGTACCATACTGGCCGAACATACCCCCATCACCGCCGCCGCCTACTCCGGATCCTATCACGAGTGCAGAGTCACCGCCATTCTGCCCTATAGCACCGCCCGCGCCACCTGCACCACCTAGTCCGTTCACTCCGGGTGGTGTAGGGTCAGCCTTTGGTTTGAAGCCCATGTATGATACATCGCACCGGCCCATAGAGTCTATCTTAAACGTATCCTTGACCATAAAGGTCAGTATACCACCTGTACTATCATTCCACGGCTGCGCTGTGAGCATACCCGTAGAGCGTATATATAGTGATTGGTACTGCGGCGCTTTAATGATCTGTATCTTGGCTCCGGTAGCCGTGTCAAATGGCTTATAGATATTGGAGAGGTAGCACGGATTGCCACCTATGCGTACGGTATCCCACTGCCATACGCCCGAGTCTGCGCCGGTCATCTGTATCAGCAGTACGCGATCGCGTGTCTGGGGCACATAGGGGCCGTTTGTATATACCACGTTGCCATTGATAGCTCTTACCTTTGCATAGCTATTGATGATCCGGGTGGTCGTCACCGTGTCATTGCCGTCGCGGCCATTGCTGGTAAACTGATACTGCTGCGCCCATGAGGCAGTGTGGTGGATCAGAAGTAAGCCAAAAGCCAATAAAAGAGACCGAAAGGTAGAGGATGCTTTCATTGATTGAGGTTTTAGGAGGATCTGTATTCTACTCAGAAACAAGGTAACTGGCTTTTTATCTGAATAAAAACTTTTTATGTTAAATATTTATCAATTGGTATATTTATTGCATGATAGATCCATCATGAAAAAGACTATCACACTTATTTGCCTGCTCATGCTAGTAGTAGCGGGCTTTTCGCAGGGTCTGACCCGGGACGGATTTGTAGAGATACTGGGTAGAAAAATAGACGGACCAGAAGTGCAGCAGTTCTTTTCCTCTTATCATATCAAAAATATCAATGGCAATAAATACGCCTCGGTAGAAAATGGTATTGACCTCGAGACCAAGGGGGACACTGTGGCCCAGGTCAATGTCTACCGCAATAGTCCCGTATATGGCAGCTACAAAGGGAAGCTCTCCAAAGACCTCCAGTTTGGTATGACGCCTGCCCAGGTTAAGGCTAAACTGGGCAAGGCCACAACCACCTATACCAACTCCGGCTATGCGGAGTACAACTATCCCGGCTACGTGATGACTACCTGGTATGAGCAGGGCGTACTATCCGAGCTGAGCTACTCTCCTAAGTCTGAATAACTGCAGTCCGGCATGAGTGAGGAGAAACTAAAAGGATTACGCTTCTATTGGGAGGTCCTGCGCAATACCTGGATACTCTTCCGCAGGCACGATACAGCTACACTCGGAGCAGCGCTGTCATACTACATGATGTTCTCAGTAGTGCCTGTGATCATCGTCGTCATCGCCGTGGTCGGTCTGGCACTGGGCCCGCAGGCCGTACATGGTGAGTTGCATGATCAGCTCAAGGACTTTCTAGGTAGCCGTGGCGCGCACCAGCTGGAGCGTATCATAGGCAAGATGTATGACCCTGACAAAAGCGGCCTGGCCAGTGTGGTGGCAGGTGTCATGCTGCTGATAGGATCTACCAGCGTCTTCCGCCAGCTGCGCAAATCACTCAACTCTATCTGGGAGGTCAAACCACAAGCACGCAAGGCTGTGATAGAGTACCTGCTTAATCACGTTTTCTCTCTCGGTGTGATCATCTGTATCTCCCTGCTGCTGCTGGTCACGCTCGTGATCAATGCCGCCGTATCCGCCCTTACAGACAAGCTGGCCGAGACCTTCAGCGTACTGTCAGTCTGGATAGTGGTCATAGTCAATCAGAGCCTCTCACTCGCCGCAGCCACTGCACTCTTCGCTTTTGTATACAAGTATCTCTCCGATGCGCGCCTGCGCTGGAGCGATGTCTGGGAGGGGGCTTTCTTTACTGCCATTCTATTTACCATCGGCAAGCACCTCATAGCTGTCTACATCGGTATCTCGCACATGGCTACTACCTATGGTGCGGCGGGCAGCGCGGTTCTGATCATGGTGTGGGTATTCTATTCTTCGCAGCTGGTATTCTTTGGTGCGCAGTTCACAAGGGCGCTGGCCACGCAGCGGGGCTACTCGCTCGACCCTCAGATGATGAAGCCGGACATAGAGGGCAAGCAGCTGGCCAAAGAAAGCGCGACAGCTACTGCGCAGGCATGATCACTTTTTCCTTTTCTTCTCTTTACTGGACTTAGCCAGCGGATTAAACTCCAGGCACAGCCGTACCCAGTAGTCAAACTGCTTCTTCGTACGAAAACCTTCGGGTGATACATACACATAGCCTTTCATCGGTGTCTTGCCCTTCATCATCGGGCTCGTGTACTCCATCTCCAGCAGATCCTCCGTCAGCGCGGGATCTATGCGGCACATCAGGCTGTCATGGCTCACATTGATACACATCTTGCCATCCACCATAAAGGCGATACC
>JAFDYQ010000069.1 GCA_018267365.1 Bacteroidota bacterium
GCATCGGGCTTGGCACGCACCGTCACCTGCATCGTGTCCTCACAGCCGCCACTCGTCCATATCAAATGATAAACGCCCGGTACACCGAACCCGGTGACGGAGGTGGCAGAGTCCGCCGCATTGGCAAAGATCACCGTAGCCGGATCTCCAGCCTGCTGGCTCCACAGACCTGCACCCGTACCACCGGCGGCCAGTGCCGTACCGGTATACTGACAGATAGACTGATCAGGTCCCGCGCTGGTGCGCCTGATCACATATACCAGGGCTGTATCCTTGCAGCCTCCATTGGTCCAGATGTATGTATAGGTACCCGCCGCAGTGAAATTATGAATGGTGGTCACAGGATTGGTAGTACTGGTAATGACTGCCGTTCCCGGATTGCCGCCTGCGGCGCTCCAGGTACCTGTACCCGCAGCGGCCATAGTCACAGAGTTATTCAGGGGATAACAGTTCAGCGTCTGATCAGGTCCGGCGTCCGGCTTGGCTGTCACGGTGACAGTAGCCGTGTCTGTACAGCCCGCTGCATCGGTCCACTTGAAATAATAAACACCAGGTGCAGTGAAGTTGGTAATCGAAGTAGTAGCAAAATTAGGCGACAGGATAGTGGCATTGCCCGGAGCAGGCATTATCAGACTCCAGGTACCGGATGTATTGGCTGAGAGTGTAGCAGAGCCACCCGGCAGTGCAGCACACGATACTGTCTGGTCTGCACCTGCATTGGGTTTCACCGTGACGGTGACAGTCATAGAGTCCACACAGGTACCATTGGTCAGGTATAGTGTGTATATACCATCTACCGTAAATCCTCTGACAGTAGCATTGGTGCTGGTAGGATTAGTGATAGTCAGCGGCACTGGGTTATTAGTAGACGCAGTCCAGGTACCCGCCCCCGTGCCTGCCATCGTGACTGCAAAACCTGTGGTAACAATACAGCTGAAAGATTGATCCGGGCCAGCCAGTGGCTGAGTCGTCACCGTGACCAGTACAGTATCACGGCAGGTGCCATTCACACGCACATATTTATATACTCCCGATGCCGGAAAGTTTGAGATAGTGGTGGTCGGGCTGGTGGTATCTGCTATGGTCGCTACGCCCGGATTTCCTGTGAGTGGCCTCCATACGCCATTGCCACTACCCGCCATGGTCGCACTACCTCCGGGCAGCGCAGCTACCGCTATACAGGATACGAATTGATCAGGGCCGGCATCAGCTTTCTCAGAAACCGTGATCGTAGTAGTAGCATTGCAGGTAGCATTTGCATAAGTATAAGTATACACGCCCGGCGCGGTGAAGCCATTGATCACCGATGTAGGTGACGTAGGGGTAACGATATTAGACGACCCCGGACCTGACACCTGAGACCATGTACCCGTACCGGCACCGCCCATCGTCACAGATCCACCCGGCAGCGTGATACAGGTCAGCGTACCTGCCGGGCCTGCAGTAGTCTGTCCGGTCACAGTGACTTTCACTGTGTCGCGGCAGCTGCCATTGGTCCACACATAGTAATAGTCGCCTTGCACAGGAAAGTTGGATATAGTGGTCGTAGGGCTGGTCGTATTGCTGATGGTAGCCGTACCGGGATTACCTGCACGCGGTGTCCAGACGCCCGTGGTAGTGACAGCAGCCATCGTAGCGATACCGCCGGGCAGCTGCGCACAGTTTACGATCTGGTCAGGACCGGCGTTTGAGTATTCTGTCACAGTTACATTGGCCGTGGCAGTACAGCCTGCTGCATTGGTCCAGGTGAAAGTATAGAAACCGGCTGCGCTAAAGTTTGAGATCACGGTATGTGAGTCCGTAGGATTGACTATGGTAGCCGCGCCGGGATTGCCGCTGGCTGTCCATGTACCCACACCCTGCGCACTCATAGTCACTGAGCCACCCGGCAGGGTGATACAGGTCAGGGTAGAGCTGGCACCGGCATTAGGCCGTGCGGTCACTGTCACAGTAGCTGTATCTGTGCAGCCCGATGCATTGGTCCACTTGAGATAGTATACTCCCGCTCTTGAGAAATTTGATACCGTGGCCGTGGCCGATGTAGCCGGAGATATAGAGCAGGTACCCGGAGATAGTCCCGCTATCAGGCTCCACGTACCTGTACCCACAGCTGTCATAGCGGCGGAGCCTCCCGGCAGTACAGCACAGTTTACAGTTTTGTCTGTTCCTGCATCAGGCTTGGCTGTCACGGTGATGGTCATCGTATCTGCGCATCCTGCTGCATTGGTCCAGATATAGTAGTACGTACCGGCAGATGCAAAACCGGTGACGGTAGTCGTGGCACTACCGGGCGCGGTGATCGTACTTGCAGCATTGCTGGCCACCGCGGTCCACGTACCAGTACCAGTCGCAGCCATCGTAGCAGATCCACCGGGCAGTACGGCACAGCTCACTGTGAGGTCAGGGCCGGCATTGGGTTTGGCCGTCACAGTGATCGTAGCAGTATCCGTACAGCCGGCAGCATTTGTCCATTTCAGAGAGTATACACCAGCTGCAGCAAAATTTGATACAGTAGCAGTGGGCGAGGTAGCCGGCGCTACGGTACAGGTACCTGTGATCACGCTCCAGGTACCTGTGCCGGTGGCAGACATGGTAGTAGATCCTCCCGGCAGTACGGCACAGTTCACTGTTTTGTCCGGACCGGCATCCGGCTTGGCTGTGACCGTGATGATAGCAGTGTCTTTGCAGCCGTCAGCATTGGTCCATAGCAGATAGTAGCTACCGGCTACAGAAAAGGCGCTGACAGTAGCTGTGGGAGAAGTGGCAGGCGTGATCGTACAGGTGCCGGACGATGCCGGAGTGATCAGACTCCAGGTACCCGTGCCGGTAGCAGCCATCGTCGCGGTGCCTCCGGGCAGTACGGCACAGTTTACTGTCTGGTCAGGGCCAGCGTCAGGTTTCTGAGTCACGGTGATCACAGCTGTATCATAGCAGCCGCTGGCATTGGCCCACTGCAGATAGTACGTGCCCGCCGCCGAGAAATTTGATACTACCGCTGCGGCAGTAGTACTCGTAGTGATCGTACAGGTGCCCGATGATGCAGGCGAGAGAAGGGTCCATGTGCCTGTACCGGTGGCAGACATAGTAGTACTGCCTCCGGGTAGCGTAGCACAGGAGACGGTCTTGTCAGCGCCCGCATTAGGCTTGGCGGTGACGATCACCGCTGCGGTATCCACGCAGGCTCCGCCATTCCATTTGAAAAGATACGTACCGGCTGCAGAGAAATTTGAGATCGTAGCGGTAGGCGAGGTAGCGGGCGTGATCGTAGCCGTACCAGGCGGTGAGGAGATCATAGTCCAGGTACCACTGCCCACGCCTGCCATAGTCACAGACCCTCCCGGCAGGGCCACGCAGCTGGCCGTCTGGTCAGGCCCGGCATTGGCCGTGGTGGTGATGATGACCTCTACCGTATCCTTGCACGTAGCGTTACCCCACAGATAGTAGTAGTTGCCCGCAGTAGTAAAGCCGGTGATGGTGGTAGTAGGCGATGAGGGCGTGGTGATAGTGGTAGCAGATGGATTGCCCGGCACTGTGGTCCACGTGGCCCCGGTAGAGGCGGTCGCAGCCATGGTAGCCACCAGCCCCGGTACATAGCAGCCCAGGTTCTGATCCGGCCCCCCATTAGGACCGGGAGTAGTAGTGATATTGACATCGTCTGTTTTGACCACCGTAGTATTATCGCACCTGTAGTATGTGGCTGTAGCCGTATAGGTAGTAGTGACGGGGGCAGTGGTACTGGAGGGAGGACATACACTTATGGTGTATAGCTGCGCTGAATTTCCGGTTATGGAGTCATTTACCCCCGGGCCGGTCCACTTGACACTCACTATACTAGGTCCGCTGGGAGTAAAGCGATACGCATCGTTTGTTGCATTCCAGACTGTGTTATTGCGGCCGGGCACAGTGTAGGCCAGGCTTCCAGTGGCATCCTGTATACCCTCTATGGCCAGGCCGTCATTCCATCCCGAAGAGGAATTGGGGCAGGACTGTTTAGTGCCGATATAGATCTCGATAGCGTTTGTTGTTTCATACAAGGCTATCTGGCTGGTAGCGCTCAAAGGGGCACATTGTGTTCTGCCCGGGAAAAAACACCCTTGGGCGTACATGGGTACATTGTAGTATGATATCACAAAGATCCGGCAGGGATAGCTGCCTATGATCTGATATTTGATGGTGCCGCCACAGCTGGGGTCTATATCCTGATACGGGCCCATGATACTATTGAGGGGATAGGAGGTGGTCGGTAGCGTAGTACCTGCTGTCAGCGGCCAGGGGCAGTAGGTACCTGCATAGGCTGTATTAAAAGAGATCAACTCATTGGCCCCTACTACTACCTGATTGTAGGTATTGCCAAAGTAACAAAAATTGAAGGGCAAGGAGATAGTACTGGACCAGATATCATCAGTACCTACGATGATCGCAGTGCCGGCGGTATAGGAAAACGGCGTATATGGTATAGAGGTTACGGAATAGGTAGAGGTATTGCCCGTATTGAAATATGATGCACTGATACTGGTACAACTGGTGCCACATGGCAGTATCTGGTCCGATCCGGCATTCACATATGGGCAGCCGGGCTGAGACCATGCCAGCACACTACATAACAGGGTAAGTCCGAGTAGAACTTTTCTCATCAAAAAAGAAGATAATCAGGGTTACTTAATCAAGCACACGATAACAAGATGGAATATAATGACAAAAAGATGTATGTAGCGCACAACAATCAACGAATTATACACTTTAACACGCCATCTGAGTATTTCTGGATACGACGTAGCGGTGCCTTTGGTTGTTCCTCTTCAAAAAAAATATTTCCGCCGGGTCAAAAAAGTATTTTGAAATCTCGGAGGAGGGTTTATATTTGCAATCCCGTTTTGAAAAACACTTCAGGACGAGATGCGGGAATAGCTCAGTTGGTAGAGCGCAACCTTGCCAAGGTTGAGGTCGCGGGTTCGAGCCTCGTTTCCCGCTCGCATCAAAAAGGCCGGTCAAAAACCGGCCTTTTTCTATTTTTGCAAAGCAAGCCGTGGTGGTGAAACGGTAGACCTGTCTGCCGACAGGCAGGCACGAGGG